>CAJLNC010000029.1 GCA_905207905.1 uncultured Lachnospiraceae bacterium
CAGCTTAATATCCGTACCACGGCCGGCCATATTGGTGGCAATGGTCACAGCGCCGTGTACACCTGCATCCGCTACGATCTCAGCCTCCAGCTCATGGAACTTAGCGTTCAGCACTTTATGAGGGATTCCCTCTCTGCGCAGCATACCGGACAGCAATTCCGAAACCTCAATCGTAATGGTACCTACCAGCACCGGCTGCCCCTTGGCATGAGCTTCTTTTACCGCTTCTACCACTGCCCGGTATTTTTCCTTTTTCGTCATATAAACCGCATCATCCAGATCTTTTCTTTGAACCGGGCGGTTCGTAGGAATTTCAATCACATCCATCCCGTAAATATCCCGGAACTCATGCTCCTCAGTAAGAGCCGTACCCGTCATACCGGATTTCTTTTTATATTTATTGAAGAAATTCTGGAACGTAATGGTAGCCAGAGTCTTGCTCTCCCGTTTTACCTTCACATGCTCCTTCGCTTCAATGGCCTGATGCAGACCGTCCGAATAACGGCGTCCCGGCATGATACGCCCGGTAAACTCATCTACAATCAAAACTTCATCATCTTTTACTACATAGTCCCGGTCGCGGAACATCAGATTATGGGCCCGAAGCGCCAGGATAATATTATTCTGAATCTCAATGTTCTCTGCATCTGACAAGTTCTCAATCTGGAAGAATTTCTCCACCTTCTTGATACCGTCCGCAGTAAGGGTCACCACCTTGTCTTTCTCATTGACAATAAAGTCTCCGGACTCTGTGATCTCCTCCCCCATAATGGCAGTCATCTTGGTAACCTCACCGCTGGCCTCTCCGCGCTCCATCTGACGGGCCAGAATATCGCAGACCTCATACAGCTTGGTGGATTTGCCGCTCTGTCCGGAAATGATCAAAGGAGTACGGGCTTCATCAATCAGCACCGAGTCCACCTCATCAATGATGGCATAAGACAGCTCTCTTTGCACCAGCTGCTCTTTATAAATCACCATATTGTCTCTCAGATAGTCAAATCCCAGCTCGTTATTGGTAATATAAGTGATATCACAGGCATACTGTTTTCTTCTCTCGTCATTCTCCATGGAATTTAAGACCACACCTACCGTCAGGCCCAAAAACTCATGGATCTTGCCCATCCACTCTGCGTCACGCTTTGCCAGATAGTCATTGACGGTAACAATATGCACTCCCTCTCCGGTGAGGGCATTTAGATAAGCCGGAAGAGTGGAAACCAAAGTCTTACCTTCACCAGTCTTCATCTCAGCGATACGCCCCTGATGCAGTATCACACCGCCAATCAGCTGCACCCGATAATGTTCCATATTCAAAACACGTTTTCCTGCCTCCCGGACAGTGGCAAAGGCCTCCGGAAGCAGGGAGTCCAAAGACTCACCTTCTGCATATCTCTTTTTATATTCTTTCGTCTTACCCCGCAGTTCTTCATCCGTCAATGCCTGCATGGAAGGCCGCAGGCTTTCGATTTTATCCACAATAGGCATGATACGTTTCAATTCACGCTCACTGTGAGTACCAAACACTTTCTCAATCAGATTCATGTCCGTTCTCCTACTTTTGTTTTTCTTACTAAATTACAATCGTTTCTATTGTAACACCATCCCCTCATAAACACAAATGTTTTTTTCCTGCAAAATCTAGTTGAACCGGCTCCTGAAAAGGATTAAAATAAAAAACAAACATTTTTTTATGAAAAGGCAGGTATGATTAATGAAAAAACTTTCAGTATTAATTGGACTTCTTCCTTTATGCACGCTTCTTTCCGGCATTCCTTCCCTGGCGGAAGAAGCTCCGGCTCCCATCCGCGTAACTGCCCTGAAGGGGCCCACTGCCATGGGACTGGTGTCCTTTATGGACCAGGCCGATCAGGGCGCTTTTGCCGATTCTTCCTATGACTTCCAGATCCTGGGCTCCGTAGATGAGGTGTCCCCTATGCTGGTACAGGGAACCACTGATTTTGCCGCCATCCCAGCCAATCTGGCCTCTGTCCTTTACAATAACACAGAAGGAACTATCCAGGTGCTGGCTGTCAATACCTTGGGGGTACTCTACCTGGTAGAGCAGGGGGAGAACGTATCCTCACTGGAAGATTTAAAAGGCAAAACCATCTACGCCAGCGGCAAGGGAGCCACTCCAGAATATGCGCTGCGTTACATTCTTTCAGAAAATGGAATTGATCCTGAAAAGGATGTGACCATCGAATGGAAAAGCGAACACACCGAATGTCTGTCTTCACTCTTATCCGACGCTTCCGGCATCGCTCTGCTGCCCCAGCCCTTTGTCACCACTGCCATACAGAAATCAGAAAATATCCGGGTTGCTCTGGACTTAAATCAGGCCTGGGAGGAACTGCAAAAAGATTCGGACTCCTCTTCCGCCCTGATTACCGGAGTCTTAGTAGGCCGTCGGGAATTTATTCAGGAAAATCCTGATTCTGTGGAGGATTTTCTCGCCCGTTACCAGGAATCCGTAGAGTTTGTAAATGCAAATACAGAAGAAGCCGCTGAATTGATCGGTTCCTATGATATCGTTCCGGTTCAAGTCGCCAAGGAGGCCCTACCGGCCTGCAACATCACCTTTATTCAAGGATCAGAAATGAAGGAGAAACTTTCCGGTTATCTCTCCGTGCTGATGGAGCAAAATCCAAAGTCAGTGGGAGGCAGCCTGCCTTTGGATGACTTTTACTATCTGGGTGCAGAATGAAGGCCATAAAGGTACGCTTCTGGGCAGTGGCATTCTGGCTGTTTGTGTGGCATCTAGCCAGCATCGCCCTGGACAGCCGCCTGCTTTTGGTTTCCCCTGTCGAGGTCTTGCAGCGGCTGTGGGCATTGGCAAAAACCTTTTCTTTCTGGTCCTCCATTGTCTTTTCCCTATCCCGCATTGCTCTTGGTTTTTTTCTGGCTTGTATGGCTGGAATTCTGCTGGCAGCCTTGGCTGCCCGCTTCCGGCATATCCGGGAACTGCTTCAGCCCGTTATATTAACCATAAAATCGATTCCTGTGGCGTCTTTTGTGGTGCTTGCATTGATCTGGCTCTCCTCCAAAAGGCTGTCAGTGTTTATCTCTTTTCTGATGGTATTTCCTGTAATTTACACCAATCTGCTGGAGGGCATTTTTCAGCTGAACCAGGAACTTGCAGAAATGGCTCAGGTATTTCGGGTTCCCTTTTTCAGACGGCTGCGGTATCTTTCCCTCCCGCAGCTGCTCCCTTACTTCCACTCCGCCTGCCAGGTTTCCCTGGGACTTTGCTGGAAATCCGGAATTGCAGCAGAGGTGATCGGCATTCCGGAAGGCTCCATCGGTGCCAGGCTCCAGCAGGCGAAAATCTATTTGGACACCCCGGATCTTTTTGCCTGGACCTTTACTATTGTACTTTTAAGCCTGGTCTGTGAAAAACTGTTTTTACAGCTTCTGGATTTTGGAAAGAAACGGCTGACCGGCTAACTCTTCTGGCTTTCTGTCACTTTACCGTTCCTTTATTTTGTCACTTTCACACTACTGGCATAGCTGTCGGAAAGGAGACCTTATGGCCGACATTCAGTTTCAGCATATCTATAAATCTTATTCTGGCAAACCAGTTCTGGCAAATTTTTCCGCCCTGCTGCCGGATGGCTCTGTCACTGCCATCATGGCTCCCTCCGGGCAGGGCAAAACCACCCTGCTCCGGCTTCTCATGGGATTAGAACAGCCGGACAAAGGCAGCATTACAGGACTTGACGGTATGCGTATCAGCCCTGTTTTTCAGGAAAACCGCCTGTGTGAATATTTGCCCGTATCTGCAAACCTTCGGCTTACCGCCCCCCAGCTTACCGATGTCAACATCCGGGAAGCTCTTGGACAAGTTTGTCTTCCCCCATCCTGTGCCGGGCAGCCTGTGCTTGAGCTATCCGGCGGCATGAAACGGCGGGTGGCGATTCTAAGAGCCCTATTGACAGAACACGACCTTTTGCTTCTGGATGAACCATTCCAGGGCCTGGATTCCGCTGCCAAGGCGGCGGTGATCACCTTGATTCGCCAGAAATCCAAGGGAAAAACCCTTGTCCTGGTAACCCACGATAAGCAAGAGGCCATCCGTCTGGGGGCACAGAAGTGGGTGACACTGATATAGAAAGTATTTCCAACAAAGTTAGACTCCGCGTACACGGTTGCTGGCTTTCCCTATTGTAATTCATGTGTTTTTTATTTATATTTGATATTTTTATCAAACCCTGTATATTCTCCTGAAATCTGTCTATACTATGATTAATCTCAGATGAGCTTCCTGGCAAGCCAGAAAACCATTGAGATCAAACATTCACTGGATCCCCCTTCAGCGAATGGTACAAAAGATAAAAATACTACTTATCCTCCCCTTGATAAAGGGGGCTGTCGCAAGAACCTCCTGCGGTTTTGAACAGGTACCTTTTTCGCAAAGCATCCGTTTTACGAAAAAGACGCCGAAATTCGCTAAGAAAGTTCCTGCAGCAGCCCCCTTTTTGTGTTTCTGATTATTTTTATCTCTGCCGCAAAGCAAACTTTTCTAATTCTTTTTCAAACATCCCGCCTCTATTGCCACAGAAAATTCAAACGGTATTCCGGGACGAAGTACCGGAACGCTCCCCATCAGCCGTTTAGCAGTACCAATACTGTCATAATATCCGGTGCAAGGTTCCAAAGCGCAATTTTTGTCTCCCCGATATCCGCCTTCCGTAATCCAACAGCCCAAATAGGGCAGTTTTTTCTCATCATACAGTATTCTGACTGACGTATTTGTCTCCGGATAATCATAGCCGCAATACCCCTTCTGCACTGCTCCAGCCACATAATACTTCACCATATCTCTTCCTGGCATCCGGTCAAAGCGATAGGATTTTCCATTTATCCGGTCTTCCGGAAAAGCATAAATGGTTTCCGCCTTATCCAACAGGGCACAATCGAACACATTTTGAACCCGTTCTGTATCCGGCGGAAAAATCAGCTGCATCTTTGGCGTAGTGTTTACCAGACAATGCATTGTCCAAATACATGGCAGCTCTGTTCTTCCTGTATTTACAATTTTATAACTGCAATTCAGCCGTTTCCCATCTAATGAAAAAGTCTTTTCATAGCGATATTGAAACTCCTTACTAAAATACGTTAACTTAATCTGCCCCTCCGACGCTTCTGCGATAAATGCAGAAGACCATATTTCTCCATGATCCGGATAGTTCAGACGTCGGCCGTTCCACTCCAAGACTTCCGCATCTACATTGGGAAACGCCTCATCAAATCCGCATGCCTCAAACTTTGAAAAATCGCTGCCCAGTGAAGCTTCTTCATACTTTCCTTTTGGATTCTGAAACAATATCTCCATTTTAGTTTCTTTACAGAACAGGGAGGCTGCCTTCCCTCCCCTGTTCGGCAAGATAACTGCCTGCAGATACTCATTTTCCAACAGCATCCCCTGTTCATTCATAAACTCTATGCACTTTATCATACTCTGCCCCTTTTATTCGTTTCCGCCACCGGAAAATGCTTTTATCCTCATGTGTTCTTTATAACGATGCAGCCGTTTTATGACTGTTCCACTATTTTCACACATTTCTCAACAGCCGCCTCCAAAAGCTCTTCTCCGATTTCCGAGGTGGCATCCCGCGGATCATACCGCACAGAAAAATCTTCCGTTGGTCCTTGTTCAAAAGTCACACTGTCTGCAATCCCATACTCCGTCACAGATATCTTTTCAGTTTTTGGCGGCAGCTTTGATAAATCCACTGCCTCCGGGTAAATCCTGGTCATAATCGCCGTTTCAGCCAGCCCCGCATGGCCAAGTCCGTAGCCACAGTTATCAGCCAGTACCATAATGGCCCGAACCGATATTTGATATTTCTGTGAAAATTTTCTTGACAGTGTATCCAGGATTCGAATCTGTTCGTCTGCTCCATGGCCATTCATAATGATAATTTTCCGAAATCCCATACAGCACAGCGCTTCTATCTGCCAACCGATCAACTGTTCAAACAGTTGGGGAGGCCAATACATACTTTTTAAAGAATTAGCAGGGAAATCCATTCCTACAATATCTTCCTCTCCGGTAAAGCCCAATTTTTTTAAGGTCTCGGGAGAACGCCTGGTTTCCGTTCCTATGAAGAGAGGCGGAAAAACAATTCCCCCTGTACGCTCTGCAGTTGCCAGACTCACATGATACGCATTGCAGGTATCCATCCCCATCCCCATGTGGGGTCCATGCCATTCCATGGATCCGATCGGCACAAACACTGTGCTCGTCCCTCTTATTTCCTTTAACAGTTCCCCTGGGGGAAGCAGTTCAAACTTTTTTGTTTTCATGTACTTTTCACCACTGTTTCTTTTTGAAAAGGCTGCCGCAAAATGAAACGAAACATATCTTACATTTTGCGGCAGCCCCATTTATATTTTTGTATTACTCTACATATTCCGGCATAACTTCTGCCAGATCGTCTTCCGGAGTAACGATCACTGCCGGAACTGCATAAGTTTCAGGAATTTCTTTTCCTTCTTTAATATAATCAATCAGCTGCTGTGCTGCTGTTCCACCTACATCTCTTGCTGAGAAATATGCCGCTGCACGGAAACAGGAATCCTCGTTTGCAAATTCATCCGGGCAAAGATATCCGCCAAGTCCAACAACCATAGAATCTTTTCCAAGCCCTGCCGCCTCAATGGCCCGTGCTGCACCCTGAGAAGATTCATCAGAAACTCCCATTACCAGCCATTTGGTGATTTCCGGGTGACCAGTAATCACAGCATTCGCAGCTGTATTTCCATCCTCAGCAGTGGTGTCACAATCTGCCCGGAAAATACGGTCCTGATCGAACTCCTTCAATGCCTCCAGCTCGCCTTCTGTACGGGGTACGCAGGAAGAAACGGTGTCAGCCGTCATAAGAAGCACGCCGAAAGCCTCATCATCAGCCAGATTGTTTTCTTTAATGTAATTAGCTCCCCACTCTCCGACAGCCAGACCAATGTTGTATCCGTCAATTCCTACCCATGGAGCTAACAGATTTCCTTCTTCATCTTCCAACGCATCATCCACTGCTATCACCGGAATCCCAGCGTCCTTAAGCTTATCAACTGTCATCTGGCTTAAGTTCTGATCCGGAGTACATACCAGAACGCCATCTACCTTATCTGCAATTACAGTATCCAAAAGTTCTGTATAAGTCGCTCCGTTTAGATCGGCATCCATATATTTCCAGGTTCCTCCTGCTGCTTCTACAACTTCCTGAGAAGCAAGTCCTTCCTGAATAAACCAGGTGGCTGTTCCCATTTTGTAGATACCTGCAATAGTAAAGCCTTCCTCTTCTGCCTGTACAGCCATCGCTCCGCCCACTGCACAAGTCATCGCCAGTAACAAACCTGTTGCTTTACATAATGTTTTTTTCTTCATTGCCATCGCTCCTTTTTCTTTTTATTATTTGTTATTTAAACGGGAAGGACATTCGCTCCCACATTTAACGATTTAAAAACTGCTTAAAAACTTTTCTTGCTTTCTTCCAGAAGTTTCTTTTCTCTGCTCTTCTTTCGGTAGAAATCAAACGCCAGTGCAACTACCAACAGCGCTCCTTTTGCCACTTCCTGCCAAAAAGTCTGCAGGCCAACCATATTCATTCCTGTATTAAATCCTTGCAGTATCAGCATACCAATAAAGGTTCCCAGCATGGTTCCTACCCCACCGGTAAAAGCGCAGCCCCCCAGTACTGCCGCAGTCACTGCATCGAACTCCAGCCCTTCACAGGCAGAAGGCTGTCCGGAGTTCATACGTGCTGCCAGCAAAACACCTGCCAGCCCGGTAAGGCCGCCCTGCACAATATGAAGCTTATAAATGACCATTTCAGGATTCAATCCCGCCAACCGCGCAGCGTAGGCATTTCCTCCTAATACATAAACACTTCTTCCGTAATAAGTATTCTTTAATATCCAGCCAAAGACCAGAAAGGCAACCAACAAAATAATAACAGGAAGTGGAATAATGCCAAACAAACGAAAACTTCCAAATATCGTAAAGTCCTTCGCACTTGCAGAAACTGCTTTTCCGTTACATAATATGTAAGCAAAGCCGCGGAAAATGGACATGGATGCCAGGGTTGCAATAAAGGGCTGCAGATTCAGATAGTTGATCATCGTAGCATTGATTGCCCCTATGGCAATGCCTGCCAGGACACCTGCCAGCAATGCCACAAAACCGGGTACCCCCATTTTTAACAGTGTTGCCGCCAAAACGCCTGCAAAAGCTGCCGTAGCGCCTGCCGTTAAATCAATCTGGTTGGCTATGATCAAATAAGTCTCACCGATCGCCACAAACCCCATCAAGGAACAGGCTGTCAAAATATTCATCAAATTGGTAGTGGTTAAATAATTCTTGTTCAAAAAGGTAAATACAATTACCATAATGATCATTGCGATAATCAGGCTAATCTTATCTGCCAGATCACTCTTTTTTAGTTTCGTCATAAAACGATTCATTTTCCTTATCCTCCCGGTTATTTTTCTGTCATTGCATAACTGAGTAAAAGTGCTTCCGTTGCTTCTTCTCTTCGAACTTCACCAGTCACTTTTCCTTCTCGCATAACCACGATCCGATCTGCAAGTCCGATCAATTCTGTCAATTCTGAAGAAATTACAATGACTGCCATTCCTTTTTTCGCACATTCACAGATGATTTTATAAAATTCTGATTTCGCCCCCACATCAATTCCTTTTGTAGGTTCATCCAAAATCAGCACTTTTGGCTCTGTCTCCAACCACCTGCCTAAAATAACCTTTTGCTGATTTCCTCCTGACAGCTGACTGATCAATTTTTCTGAATCCGGCGTCTTGATCGCTAACTTTTTAATCTCTGCCTGTGCCATCTCCTCTTCTTTCTTTACATTGACAGCACCGGTTTTACTTCTAAGATGCTTTAAGACGGAGATACTGATATTGCCTCTTACAGATATATTAGGAAGTATTCCCTGCTCTTTACGATCCTCGGGCACAAGAGCTATTCCAAGATCAATCGCCTCCGCAGGAGATTTGGGCCGTATTTTCCGGCCATCCAAATATAGCTCTCCCCCTTCAATCTTATCCAAGCCAAATAAAGCACGGATGGTTTCTGTTCTTCCAGCTCCTACCAAACCTCCAAATCCCAAAATTTCTCCTTTTCGCACCTGGAAACTTACATCGGAGACAAAAGGTGTTGTAAGATTCTGTACCTTCAGCATTACATCTCCAATGTGCTCATTCCGCTCAAGCGTTTCAAAAATACTTCCAAGAGAACGGCCCACCATCATATTGATCATCTCATCTTCCGTTACCGCCCCCTGATCCACCACATCCACCAGACATCCGTCTTTAAAAATAATTACTTTTTGCGCAATCTGTGCGATTTCATTCATACGGTGAGATACATAAAAAATAACTTTCCCCTCAGCCTGAAGTTCCCGGATAATTTTAAACAAAATCATGATTTCACTGTCACTCAGACTGGCGGTAGGTTCATCAAACGCTATAATCTGGGAATTTCGGTTTACCGCCTTCATAATCTCTACCATCTGCTGCAGGGCCACCGACAGATCCCGTACTTTCATATCCGGTTCAATACCTGTCAGGCCAAAACGTTGAATAATCGCCGCGGTTCTTTCATTCATCCGTTTAAAATCAATGCCGCCTTTTTTCTTTTTAGGCCAATCACCAAGAAAAACATTTTCAGCCACCGTCATCTCTGCCAGTATCTGGCGTTCCTGGTAAATCACACTCACACCGCCTTCAATAGCTTCTTTCGGTGTGAGAAAATGTTTCTCTTCTCCATTAATGATATAGGCACCTTCATCCGGCTGATAATCTCCGTTCAAAATTTTTAATAATGTTGACTTTCCTGCTCCATTTTCGCCTAGAAATGCATATACATAACCGCTCAGCGCTTTAAAGGAAATATTATCCAGTGCCTTCACTCCGGGAAAATATTTGCTAATATTCCGAAACTCCACATAAGTATTCCCCATACTGTTTATCTTCTCCTTTTTCTTTTCAACCGCTTCAACATCCTTACTGCTCAAAACGTGTTATCGTTAACACTTATTTGCATTATAAATCCATTTTTATCTGGCGTCAATATTTTTATGGCTATTCTATACATATACGTCACTTTTAACAATTTATTCATCTATTTTTTGTCTATTTTTACAGTCTTTTTTCCTCTTACCCCAATCATAAAGCTCCTTTTTTACCTGCTCACGCTTATATTTTTTGTTTATCTATTGACTTTTTTATTTTCTGTATTTATAATCATTTTATATATAATAATTGATTTATCTTAAAATATCTTATTTTTTTTGTACTATTTTGCGTTAACGCACACACAGGAGGTCTGTAATATGGAAAGAAAAAAAGCGCTCATCACAGGAGCAAGTCATGGTATCGGTCAAACAGTCGCTGCAGCTCTTGCAAAAGCCGGATATGATGTAGCTGTAAATTACCGCAAAAACGCAGACGGCGCCAAAGAAACCGCACGGTTAATTGAAGAAGCAGGCGGAAGAGCTCTTCTGCTGCAGGCAGATGTACGAAGCTGCGAAGAATTGGAAGCCATGTTTGAAAAATATCAGCAGGAATTTAAAACGATCGATCTTATGGTTAACAACGCAGGAGTCAGTGAATTTTATCCGCTCCTGGAGATCACCGAAAAGCAATGGGAAAGAATCACCTTCACAGACTGGAAGGGAACCTTCTTCGGCACACAAATGGCTGCCCGTTTGATGGTTAAGACAAAAAAACCAGGTGTTATTATTAATATGGGTTCCAACCATGTGGATGGCTGCTGGCCCAAGGCCAATACCTACGCTCCCTCAAAAGCTGCCGTAACCCGTTTTGGAAAAAGTGCAGCGTACGAACTGGCTCCCTATGGTATCCGCGTACTTACTCTTTCCCCTGGATACACCAACGTCTGGCCGGAAGATCATCCTGTACAGGAAGTTGCTCCAAGGCTTCTCCTGAAACGTTTTGCTAAACCGGAGGAAATCGCAAATATTCTTGTTTTTCTTGCTTCCGATGCCTGTAATTATATGACGGGAACTACGGTCACTGTAGATGGCGGTGCGCTATTGCCTATCTATGCGGAAAATGATCTGAATGGCGGTTCACCTTTCGATCATATGGAAAATCCTTTTGGAGGTAACGAACTATGAAAATCAAAAAAATAGAAACTTTTCTAATAAAACCCCGCTGGCTGCTCCTCAGAATCGAAACGGATGAAGGCATTGTTGGATGGGGAGAGCCTGTTGTAGAGGGACGCGCAGAAACTACCAGTACCTGTGTCCACGAACTGGAACCCTATCTTTTAGGAAAAGATCCCAGATACATCGAAGATATCTGGCAAAGTATTTACAGAGGCGGATTTTATCGCGGCGGTCCGGTTCTTACCAGCGCCCTCTCTGGAATTGATCAGGCTCTATGGGATATTAAGGGAAAAGCACTCTCTCTTCCTATTCATGAATTGATGGGCGGAAAAGTCCGCGACAAAATGGAGGTCTACAGCTGGATTGATTCTAACACCCCCGCAGAGGCGGCCGAATCTGCACAGGATAAATTGGAACACGGATTTCATCATGTCAAAATGTTTGGCACAAATGGTATCGGATGGATCAATGACAGAAAAGAAATTGATCTTCTCCTGGAAAAAGTTCAGGCTATTCGAGACAAAGTAGGAAATAAACTGGGGATTGCCATTGATTTTCACGGTCGCGCTCACAAAGCCACTGCGAAAACTCTATTAAAAGAGTTAGAGCCCTTTCAGATCCTTTTTGTAGAAGAACCTGTTTTAATTGAAAATGAAGAAGCCTTCCTGGAACTTCACAACTGTTCTTCTATTCCACTGGCTACTGGCGAACGAAGTTTTACCCGATGGGGTTTTAAACAAATGCTGACAAAAGGTTGCGTAGATATTATTCAGCCGGATTTAAGTCATGCCGGCGGAATCTCTGAAGTAAAAAAGATTGCCACAATGGCCGAAGCCTTTGACGTCGCGCTTGCTCCTCATTGCCCATTAGGGCCCATTGCCTTTGCCGCCTGCCTGCAGGTAGATTTTACCTCTATCAATGCCTGTCTCCAGGAACAAAGTCTCGGGATGGCTTATAATAATGGTTTTGAAATGGGCCGTTATGTAACAGACCCTCAGGTCTTCCAGTATAACAATGATGGTTTTATTAGCCTTTTAACCAAGCCCGGACTGGGTATTGAAGTAAATGAAAAAGAAATCCGGCTTATGGCAAAAGAAGGCCACCACTGGAAAAATCCTCTGTTTCGTCTCAGTGACGGAAGTGTGACAGAATGGTAAGGGTAAATGTCCCCCTGTGTACGCTGGGCGAAGGGCCTCTGTGGCACAGGGAAACAAATGAATTTGTATTTACGGACATTGTAAACGGAATCCTCTATGCTTGGAATCCAAAAACCCATGCCTGCCGGATTCTTTTGGATTCTCGTTTCCAATTAGGGGCATTTCTTTTTGACCGCCAGGGTGATCTCATTCTTTTTACTGAATGCGGCGTGTATGCCTGTTCCTATGAAATGGAAGGGCGAAAGTTAGATCTTTTATATTCTGTGGATATGGCTCCCAGGGAGCGTTTCAATGATGCAATCTGCGATCCCCTGGGAAGAATGATTGCAGGCACAAAGACGGATACAAACGAAAACGGAAGCCTTTATCTGTTTGAACACGGGAAATCTCCAAGGCGCCTGATGGAGGGACTTCACATCTCCAATGGAATGGGCTTCTCCTGCGACGGAACCATTTTTTATCACACAGATTCTGGAAAACGAAGTATTTACCGCTACTATTACGACTTGTCAACCGGAACCCTCTCCTCCCCCACCGTCTTTCCAGAAACGGAACAGGCAGCATCCGGGGATTTTGGTGACGTAGTCTGGCAGGAAACTGCCCCGGACGCAGCCGTACCGGATGGCATGACTGTAGATGCACAGGGAAATATCTGGACTGCACTCTGGGGAAGAGGTTCTCTCCTATGCATAGATCCTATGCAAAAAAAGCTGCTTTCAAGCATCTCGCTTCCGGCAGTTCAAATTTCCAGTCTGACTTTCGGCGGAAAAGATCTGGATTTGCTCCTTGTCACCTCCGCATCCATCGGAACCGACGGGCCGCCGAATGGAGAAATCTATTGCCTTTGTCCAGAAGTACAGGGACGGGAAGAATATCGTTTTTAGCTTTTTGCTTTGGCACAAGTTTTTTCTATCCCTGTCTTTACTTCTGTTCTCTTATTTTGTATACTTATAATATTAGATTTTAATGAGACAGTTTTCAAACAGGAGCTAGAAATTATGAGCAATCAGCCAACTATTAAGGATGTTGCGCGTCTTGCCGGAGTATCCATCGGCACAGTAGACCGGGTATTACATAATCGCGGCCGGGTCTCCGCCGCTAATCAGGCAGCTGTAGAGCGCGCCGTACAGTCTCTTCACTATCGTCCCAGTCAGGTTGCCCGCGCGCTTTCTATTAGAAGGCAAAATTTAAAACTTGGGATTTCCTATCCCTTTGTAGAACAGGATTTCTGGACAGATGCTTATCAAGGCATTCAACGCGCCGCCCTTCAGCTTCAGAAATTTGGGGTAGAAGTGATTTGTGATAAATATTCCAGCTATGAAGCCGAAAATCTGGAACAATCCATAAAACATCTTCTCTTCCAAAATGTTCAGGGCTTGGTGCTGACTCCTGTAAGAAACAGCGATCAGGCTCTGGATCAACTGATTCCAAAAGACATTCCTTTTTGTACAGTGATTGATGATTGCCCCAAAAGCAGACGCCTCTTTCATGTAGGACCAGATGATTATGCCATGGGGAGAGTAATGGCAAAATACAATTTGCTCTATCGACCGGAAAATCTCCAAATTGCAGTGATCGCGCCTAATATTAATATGGAAGGAACCGTTAGGCGTATTGCCGGTTTCCGCGATATGTTAAAACAGGAGCAAAAAGAATACACACTTTTAGCAGTATGTGAAATTGAAGGCCAAACAGAAAAACTTTCCTATGAAAATATCTATGATAAAACTCTGGAATTAATAGAAACCTATCCTGGGTTAAACGCTATTTATGTAACCAACGGACTCACTCAATGGGCCGCTGCAGCAGTTATTGCGGCTGGCAAACAAACTAGCATCTATGTTTTTGGACATGAATACACCAAGATGACCAGAGATTTTCTGGAAGCAGGTCCCATCACCGCTATTTTATACCAAAAACCGGCTGACCAATGGGAATTAGCAATGCAGCTGCTCTATGAGTTTCTAATGGAGGAACGCCCCGCTCCTCCTCTTTATATTAATACCGAGTGTTCCATCATTACAAAAGAAACGCTTCCATTGGTACAGATCGGGCAAATTTAGCTTTTAATTAAAAAAATGCCTTCCATGTAAAACAGCGCGCTTCACCCCTTTGCTCTGTCTTACACGGAAGGCATTTTTCTCGCCAAGTCGTCCGTTCGCAGCTATCTTTGAACTCTTCCAGAAGCATTCCCGCCTGCCAGTGACAGCACTTCTGCTTCTGTAACCAAATTAAAATCATGCTCAATGGAGTGCTTTAAGCAGGAAGCCGCTACTGCAAAATTAATCGCATCCTGCTGGTCAAAATTATGCAGCAATGCATGAATCAGCCCTCCGCCAAAAGAATCTCCTCCGCCTACCCGATCCACGATATGTACCAGGTACTCCGGAGAGAAGCAGGCTTTTCCATCCTGATACAGCATCCCGGCCCACCGGTTATCCGTAGCGGAAATACTTCCCCGTAAAGTAATGGCCACATAACTGCATCCGAATCTCTCTGACAGTTCTCTGGCTACACCAATGTATCCTTCCCGACTGATCTTTCCTGTATTAATATCGGTTCCCTCTGCCCGTATTCCAAATACATCAGCAGCATCTTCTTCATTGGCAATGCAAACATCCACATAAGGCATCAGTTTTGCCATCACCTCACCGGCCTGTTCTTTCGTCCAGAGTTTTTTACGATAGTTCAGATCACAGCTCACCTTCACCCCTAATTTTTTCGCTGTCTGGCAGGCATCAAGACAAATCTGAGGTAGCTCGCCTCCCAAAGCCGGTGTGATCCCTGTAAAGTGAAACCAATCCGCATCGGAAAGTATTTCCTCCCAACAAAAATCTTCCCGTTTCGCCAGCGCTATCGAAGATCCCGCACGATCATAAATTACCTTGGAGGGACGCTGAGAAGCACCTTTCTCTACAAAATAAATTCCAATCCGGGGGCCTCCCTTTCTAATCATATGTGTATCCACCCCAAAGCTCCGCAGAGAATTTATTGCACTCTGGGCAATTTCATTTTCCGGGAGTTTTGTAACAAATGCAGCGTCATCCCCATAATTCGCTAAGGATACCGCCACATTCGCTTCTCCGCCCGCATAGCTGGCTTCGAACCGCTCCGCCTGTACAAATCGATAATATCCTTCCGGATTTAACCGCATCATAATCTCTCCAAAACATACTGCTTTTGCCATGTTTCACCCTCCTCATTGTCTTTTGTTATCTGTCTTTTAAGCTCCTACCTGTTCAATATTTTTTACAAACTCTTGTGCCAGAGCTGTAATTTTATCGTATTCTCCGTTTCGGATCCACTTCTGATTCACCAGATTGCCGCCAACACCTGCTCCCACAGCTCCTGCCCTCAGAAAATCCGCTATATTTTTCTCATTCACCCCGCCCACAGCCAACATAGGAATGTGCCCAAGAGGAGCCTTCATAGCCTTTAAATACCCTGCTCCCAGATTTCCGATGGGGAATACTTTTACAAAATCTGCCCCGGCCTTCCATGCATTCACAGCTTCCGTGGGGGACAATGCTCCCGGCATCGTTACCATTCCCTGCGTTCTGGCATACGCAATAACTTCCGAATCTGTTGACGGCGCAATCATATAAGCGGCCCCTGCTTTCCGTGCCAGATCCACCTGCTCCTTTGTCAGTACAGTTCCTGCCCCCACCAGGACTTTTCCTTTCATCTCACTGCAAATGCTCTCTATGGCATCTACAGTAGCCGCATAATGATCTGTACTCTTCTGATTAAAGGTCACTTCCACCATACGGATACCACCCTGATACAATGCCTCTGCCAATTTTACACAATATTCCGGCTCCATCCCACGCACAATGGCAATGATTTTATTCTTATATACGCTTTCAATGATCTGCTCTCTTGTTTCCATTTCCTTCTCCCTTCTGTTCGCATATACGAACATATTCTTATATAAGAACTATTGTATTTTTAGAGTACCATGATATAATCAAATTGTCAATTATATTCCAGCATCCAAAAGGAGAATTTATTTATGGCTGCCTCTGAACATCGTTCTACCATCAGGGTACTTGAAATTTTATCCATCCTTGCCCGCAATCGAACGGGATATTCCCTATCTGAAATTTCCAGAGAACTAAACGCTCCCAAAAGCAGTCTGTTCCCTATTATCCATACCATGGAAGACCGAAACTTTATCCAATATCACCCGGAAACCCTCCGCTACACCATCGGTATCCAGTCCTATTTAATCGGAAGCGCCTATGTAAGCGGATGTTCTGTTTATGATCTGCTCCAACAGGAAATGAATACCATCGTAAAAGAGAGTGGCGAGACCTGTCATCTTGGCATTTTGGTCGATGACTGCGTTTTATATCTGGCAAAAAAAGAGGCCGTCAGCCCCATTATGTTAAAATCCCATGTAGCTCAGCGGCTCCCTGCCTATTGCACCGGCATTGGAAAAGCGCTTCTTTCCGGGTGCAGCGAAGAAGAGCTTGATCATTTATATCCCCCTTGTCTGCAGGCTTTTACTCCAAACACCATTACTTCCCTGGAAAATTTAAAAAAAGAGCTTCGTCAAGTGCGCGACACCGGTTTTGCCTATGAAAATGCAGAATTAACAGAAGGCATCTGCTGTATCGCGGTACCCCTTCACTATCATTCAAAAGTCATTACCGCACTCAGCATCTGCTATCCTCAATTTCGTCATTCAGAGCTTTTGCTGGAAAACATGAAGCGCCTGCTGTCAAGAGTTCAAAAAGAAATTGAGCACTATTTTGAAGAATTTCATATTACAGACAGTTCCTGTCTTTTCTAATTTACCACAATTCTAATAATTCTCTATTTTAAGATTATCTTGACTTCTGTCCGATATCGGACTATAATGTCCTCTGCACAATCCGATATCGGACTATCTTCAGTTTCCTGCCCCTCAATTAACTGACAGCGAAAACCGGATAAGCGGAACGCTGCCATTTTTTAACAGAAGGAGAACCCGCCCATGTTTTCAGACCTTGAGCAACAACTTCACCAGTATAACAGCCTGATCAAAGAAAATGATGAACTTTACCGGGATGTTGCAAAATCTCTGGGACTTCCAGACTGCGCTTTCTGGATTTTATATTTTATCCGGGAAAATCCGACGCCTATGACCCAGAGCGAAATCTGTTCCTTTCTTTACCAGCCCAAGCAAACCGTAAATTCTTCCCTAAAAAAGCTGGCAAGCGAAGGATACATCCAACTGTCAGTTTCCGGACACCGCAGCAAACAGATCCTTCTCACAGAAAAAGGAAGGGAACTAACCTCCCAAACAGTGGATCGGGTCATGGATCGGGAACTGGCTGCCCTCTTGGCACTCTCAGAGAAAGAGCGGCACGACTTTCTTAATCTTTTTGAAAAATATACTGCTGAATTAAAAGAACAGATGAGGATTTTTAGACATGAAAAAACAGACCATACAGCTATCTGAACATTTTACTTATTCCAAATTATTCCGTTTTTGCCTTCCTTCCATTATAATGATGATCTTTACTTCCATCTACTCTGTAGTAGATGGACTGTTCGTTTCCAACTTTGTGGGAAAAACTCCTTTTGCCGCACTGAATCTGATTTTTCCCTTTGTAATGATTCTGGGAGGCTTTGGTTTTATGATGGGTACCGGAGGAAGTGCCCTGGTGGCCAAAACACTGGGGGAACAAGATCCCCGACGGGCCAATCGTTATTTTACCATGATGATCATTGTAACTCTGATCGCAGGCCTGATTCTCTCCCTATTCGGCATTCTATTTATCCGTCCTATCTCCTATTTTTTAGGCGCTACTGAGGCCATGATTGAAGACTGTGTCCTCTATGGGCGAACCCTCCTGGTTTTTAATACTGCCTTTATGCTGCAAAATGTATTTCAAAGCTTTTTTGTCGCTGCCCAAAAGCCAAAACTGGGTCTGATTGTCACCGTAGCCGCTGGTCTTACCAATATGGTGCTGGACGCGCTGTTTATCGCATTTTTTCACTGGGGTCTGGCGGGCGCTGCCCTCGCCACCGGATTGAGTCAATGTGTGGGCGGCATACTTCCGCTTATTTATTTTTTGCGTCCTAACAGCAGCCTGCTGCAGCTTCAGAAAACCCATTTGGAGTTTACTCCCATCAGGAAGGCCTGCGTCAATGGCTCTTCTGAGTTGATGACCAACATTTCTTCTTCCCTGGTAAGTATGCTCTACAACTTCCAGCTCATCCGGTTTGCCGGCGAAAACGGTGTAGCCGCCTACGGCGTGGTCATGTACGTACAATTTATTTTCATGGCCGTCTTTATCGGCTATACCATTGGCACCGGCCCCATTGTCAGCTATCACTACGGAGCCGGAAATGAAAAGGAACTGAAAAATATGCTGACAAAGAGCCTCCTCCTCACCATTCTGGCAGGAATTCTCATGCTGTCGCTGGGGTATCTTCTGGCACCGTCTCTCTCCAATGTTTTTGTTGGATATGATCAGACACTGTATGAAATGACGGTCCGGGCGCTGCGGATTTTTGCTGTCTCTTTCGTGCTCTCCGGTATCAACATTTTTACCTCCGCATTTTTTACGGCTTTAAACAATGGAGTCATCTCCGCTGCTATCTCATTTTTGAGAACTTTGGTATTTCAGGTTCTGGCAATTCTGTTCCTTCCTCTGCTTTGGGGAATCAACGGCATCTGGCTGTCTGTGGCCATAGCTGAAGTGTTTGCCTGCCTGGTATCTGTTTTCTTTCTGATCCTAAAAAAGAAGGAATATCACTATTTCTAGCAAACGGCTCTCTTCAGGAAAATAAAAAACGCCAGTTTCCTGAAGGGAGCATATCTGCTTCCATAGGTACTCCTTCTTTCCAATCATCAATGATTACCCTAAAACAAGTTTCAAACAGACAAGGATCCTGTTTCTCTTTTTAAGAGAACACATACCGGTTCAGCCGTTCCATAGCTTCCTCTACTCTTAAGATGGGAAGAGCCAAATTCACCCGAATGTGACAGGGGCCGTGGAAAGGCCTTCCATCCTGCCAGGCTACGCCAACCTCCCAGCCCGCCTGCAAAAGATCATCCAACGTCTTTCCATGATCTTTGCACCATCTGGAACAGTCCAAAAACAGCATGTAAGTACCCTGAGGTCTGGCACAGTCAATGCCCTCAAAATGGGTTCTAATATAATTCCAGGCAAAATCCACATTTTTGCTCAGTACCTGGCACAGCTCGTCCGTCCACTCCTGTCCTTCCTGTCCGTATGCCCCTATCAATGCATGCATGGAAAATACATTCATGGAATTATAATGACTCAACGCTGCTTCCCGCTCCATCCGCTCCCGAAGCCAGGAATTGTATACAATATGGTAAGAGCCCACCAAGCCCGCCAGATTAAAGGTCTTTGAGGGAGCATAGAGGGCAATAGTCCGCTGCCTTGCATCCGCAGACACGGACTGCGTAGGAATATGACAATTTCCGTCCAGCAAAAGATCAGACCAGATCTCATCAGAGATTACAAACACCTCATATTTCCGGTAAAGCTCCATAGCTTTCTCTATTTCCTCCCGCTCCCACACCCGTCCGCAGGGATTATGAGGAGAACAAAAAACTGCTCCGTGAATCTTATACTGCTTCAGTTTTCGCTCCATATCCTCAAAATCCATCCGGTAAATCCCATTCGCATCCTGCTTCAGCGGAGAGTGAATGATCCGGTATCCGTTATTCTCAAGACTTTTGGTAAAACCAATGTAAGTGGGCGAATGGAGCAGCACAAAATCACCTCTGGAGCAGACTGCATTCAGCCCGCTGATCACACCTCCAAGCACCCCGTTTTCGTAACCAATGTGTTCCGGCCGCAATCCTTCCACCCCATTTCTCACTTCCTGCCAGTGAATGATTGCCTGATAATATTCTTCGCTGGGATCAAAATATCCATACAAATGATGATTGGCTCTCTGAATGATCGCTTCCGGAACTGCTGGAACTGTCTTAAAATTCATGTCCGCCACCCACATGGGAATGGGATCAAATCCCGCCTTCGGCATCCCGGGAGCCGATGTCCCAGGCTGTCCCAGCCCGTCCACTGCCAGAGCATCCTTTCCTCTTCGGTCAATTATTGATGTAAAATCGTACTTCATCTTTTCGTACCTCTCCTTTGCTCCTCCGCTGTACTATCGTTAAGAACCAGCCTGGATCTTAACCATTACAGTTTATCATATCTCAGAGAAAATTCCTAGCAGATCACCGTTTACTTTGCGATACAAAGCGGTTATACTTTTGGTGTCGAGTCAATTAGATCCATATTCTCAATACCGGCAGAAAAATCTGTCCTTTGAAAGGAGATCACCATGGAACATACCAATCCTTTGCTGGGGGAAAATTCCAGCAGCCACAAATTTATCACCATCGGAGAGATTATGCTTCGTCTCACACCCCCCAACTATGAAAAAATCCGCATGGCTACCAGCTTTGAAGCCAGCTACGGCGGCAGTGAGGCCAACATTGCCCTGGCCTTGGCCAATCTGGGCGTGGACAGCACCTTTTTCTCTGTAGTTCCCAATAACAGCCTCGGTAAAAGCGCCATCCGTATGCTGCGAAGCAATGACGTACACTGCACCCCGGTAATTTTAAGCACCCCGGAGCAGACCCCCACCCACCGCCTGGGCAGCTATTATCTGGAAACCGGCTACGGCATCCGTGCCAGCAAGGTTACCTATGACCGGAAAAACAGCGCCATCACGGAATTTGATTTTCACACCATCGATATCAAAGAACTGCTGAGCCATTTTACCTGGCTTCATTTAAGCGGCATCACTCCTGCTCTGGCTCCTAACTGCCAGGAACTGACCATGGACTGTCTGAAAGCCGCCAAGGAACTGGGACTGACGGTAAGTTTTGATGGAAATTTCCGCAGTAAGCTTTGGAGTTGGGAGGAAGCCAGAGATTTCTGCACTGAATGTCTCCCCTATGTGGATGTGCTTCTTGGAATTGAACCTTACCATCTGTGGAAAGATGAGACAGATCACAGCCTTGGAGATGTGAAAGACAATATTCCCCTACAGCCCAGCTATGAACAGCAGGATGAGATTTTCCAGGCTTTTGTGGCCCGGTATCCCAATCTGAAATGTATCGCCCGCCATGTGCGTTATGCCCACAGCGGCAGTGAAAACAGCCTGAAAGCCTATATGTGGTATGAAGGCCACACCTTTGAAAGCAAGCTCTTTACCTTCAATATTTTAGACCGGGTGGGCGGCGGAGATGCCTTTGCCAGCGGCCTGATTTATGCCATGATGCACGATTACCGTCCTATGGATATGGTAAATTTTGCGGTTGCCAGCAGCGCGATCAAACATACCATTCGAGGAGATGCCAACATTACTGACGATGCAGGCACCATTCGTAATCTTATGAACATGAACTACGATATCAAGCGTTAAGCTAAGAACATTACTCAAAAAGTGGGTTCTGATGAAAAAAAGAGGAGAGCATTCCAGACAGCCAAACGGTCTGCAGCCTCTCCTCTCTTTTTGATTTCCAGATCCTGTATTCTTCGAATTAATTTCCACCTCTGTCTTCCTGTCTGCAATTCCCTGAATGCGCTCCTCTGCTTTCCTGTCTGATGTTCTTTAGACAGTCTCTCTTGTTTCCATTTCTCTCCTATCTGTTCTACTCATATCTTACGATTTCCCGTCGCAGCCTTCCTATGATCTTTTTTTCCAGCCTGGAGATGTAAGATTGGGAGATTCCCAAAAGATCCGCCACCTCTTTCTGGGTTTTCTCCTCTCCATCTCTTGTGTTCAAGCCAAATCTGAGGTTTACGATGGTTCTCTCACGGTCAGAAAGCTTTGAAATGGCCTTTTTCAGCATCTTATGCTCCGCCTCTGTCTCCATATCCTTATAGATGACATCCTCATCCGTTCCAAGAATGTCTGACAAAAGAAGTTCATTGCCATCCCAATCCACGTTTAAAGGCTCATCAATCGACACCTCCATCTTTGTCTTGCTGTTTCTCCTAAGATACATCAGGATCTCATTTTCAATGCACCGCGAAGCATAGGTGGCCAGCTTAATATTTTTGTCCGGGTTAAAGGTGTTAATTGCTTTGATCAGTCCGATGGTTCCTATGGAGATCAGATCCTCCACCCCAACGCCCGTATTGTCAAATTTTTTCGCTATGTATACCACCAATCTCAAATTGTGTTCAATCAGTGCAGCTCTTGCCGTTCCATCCTGCTCTGTTCCCAGCCTGGCAATGGTGCGCATCTCTTCCTCCCCATCCAACGGCGCCGGAAGCACCTCTGTCCCTCCTATATAATGAGTTTCACACTGTCTGGTAAAGAAAAAACTGTTAAATCGGTTTACGATATGAAATTGAAACTGGTTGGGCACTACCACTTTTGCTACCATATTTTCCCTCCTGCAATCTAATCATGTAACGTATGTAAAGGATTCACAATCATCTGGTACTGGCCTGCAAGGCTTAAGGGCTCCCTGCTCACAGCCAGCACCGGATGGGTGATTCTGATCTTTTCTCCTCTGTATTCCACATCCATGGCATCAATCACAATGCCCATCATCCACCCCTTCTCCCTCCCAATAGAATGAAAGGGAATATAGAGGTATCCATTCTGTTCCTGCCAGGTGCGGCAGCAGCGGGGAAGCTTCCCTGCTGTCTCTGGATCCAGAATACTCACCGGCCGTCCGGTTAATGGCTCTTTCAGATGATTGCCCGTATCAATTAGTCCAGTCAGCTTCCATCTGTCTCCCTGATCTTCCAGAGTAATTTCAGCCCGGCATTCCTCCAGTACTATACGTTCCCTCTGTTTATCAATGAGTATCTCCGCCATTGTGTAAATCACCACTGCCGCCAAAAACACCGGCGGCTCCCATATAGAAAAGATGATCTGAAAAAGCCCGGAATAGAGCGCCGAAATGACCAACAGACCTGCCATTCCCCTAAAAATCTCCCTCCTGCTTTTGTATTTCAGCCCCCATCTTGCGGCAGCAAACAGCATTCCAAATCCAGCCAAAAGAAGCTGACCCTTGGAAAGACGCAAAAAAAGTACCAGACAGGAGGCGGCAGCCTCTGCCAGGGCCACCAACCAAATCCTTTTCCAGGTAAGGCAACGACGGCTGATCTTTTCACAGGATTTTAGGAGAAATAGGAAAATTACCAGATTTTGTATATAAAATTGATCTATGTAAATTTCATAATACAAAAAACACCCCCTGTGGTCTCTGCAATCAGTTCTTTTCACTGACTACATTATAGACCACAGAGGGTATCATATTTTGTCAAATCGTGACGCCAAAATCAAAGTTTCTTTCGATCTGTTCCGACAAATCCCTGCAAAAAACGTCATTTTGTGTGCTTTCTCAGGCACCGTTTATTCCCGGTTCTCCGTCAGACCTGCGCTCTTCCTTTCTGCCACCTATGATAAGGCAAACATTCTAAGAAACTCTGCTGCCTCCTTCGCCGAAAACTGTCCTGGCGCAGATGCCCTTCCCGCTGTTCCGAAAGTAAGGGCCGAGCCAGTAAGACTCCCTGCAATTCTGCTTATCATCCCCAAGTTTCCCATGGACATGGTGATACAGGGGCGGTCTCCCTTCTCTTCTTCCATCTCCACCGCGGCCTCCAGCAGCCGCAGCACATCTCTTCTACACTTTGGCATCACAGCCAGCTTTGTAATATCCATGTTTAACTCCTGCATGCGGCAGAGCCGCCTTACCATCTCCCCTGTCTCAGGAGTTTTTTCAAAATCATGATTCGATCCCAAAGCATAAACGCCCACTCTGTGCAGGAGCTCTCCCAGAGCCGCTGCCTCCTTCTCATCCCGATCAATTTCAATGTCCACAAGATCCGCCTGTCTGCTCTCCCCAACCGCCCGGTTCAAAGCAAAGTACGCTGCGCTGGAAATCTCCCGATTCCCACCCTCTGCAAAGGTGCGAAAAGTAAATAAAAGAGGACGCTCCCCAATGCTTTTACGGATTTTCTCAAAAGCCCTCCGGCGCACCTCCTGGTTCTCCACATCTCGGTAAAAATCTGCCCGCCATTCCACCAGGTCGAAAGGTATGCCTTCTAACTGCTCTAACGCTGCCTGAAGCTGAATCTCATCTCCCGCCACCAGGGGAACGCAGATTTTCGGCTGTCCGACCCCTATTTTTATTTCTCTCACTGTAACGATTTTCTTTTCCACAAGGTAAACCTCCTGTTGTTTCTATTATTTCACGGAACAGTAGCCCTGTCCGACAGGATGCTGCGGGAATTCGTATTCTGAAGCATCCCCACATTTTTTATAATCTTACCACACTTTCTGGAAAACGGTGAAAAAATGTGTTACACTTGGAAAAAAATATTGCAAGGAGGCATACTTATATGAACATCACCGGACATACACGGCTTGGCGGCCTGCTGGGCTCCCCTGTATCCCACAGCATTTCCCCTCTGATGCACAATGACAGTTTTCAGGAATTAGGGTTGGATTTTGCATATCTATGTTTTGATGTAAAGCCAGACCAGTTGAAAGAGGCTGTTGCCGGCCTGCGGGCCATGAATACCTATGGCTTTAATCTGACCATGCCGGATAAAGAGGCTGTGCTTCCCTATTTGGATGAACTGTCCCTGGAGGCTCAGCTTGTAGGCGCAGTCAACACCGTTAAAAACGAAAACGGCCGCCTCATCGGCTACAACACCGACGGTCTTGGATATATGAAATCCGTAGAAGAAGCCGGCTGCCGGATCGCAGGAAAAGAGATGATGCTCCTGGGCGCTGGAGGAGCAGCCTGCGCCATTGCCGCTCAAGCCGCCATCAGCGGTGCAGCGAAGCTTCACCTGGTCAGCCGCCGGGGCCGTTCCTGGGAAAAGGCCAAAAAGCTGGTCTCTGCTATTAATCAGCGCACGGACTGCCAGGCTGATCTTATAGACCTGGCCGACCAAAGTGGTTTAAAAAAGGCGCTGGAGAACACCATACTGCTCACCAACGCTACCTCTGCCGGTATGGCCCCCCACACGGAGCTCACTCCCCTGGAGGATACAAGTCTGCTCCACCCAGGCCTGGTAGTATCTGATGTGATCTACAATCCGAGACAGACCCGGCTGCTCAGGGACGCTGCCGCCCTTGGCTGTCAGACCTTTAATGGCATGTATATGCTGCTTTACCAGGGTGCCGCTGCCTTTCACATCTGGACCGATCAGGATATGCCTGTGGAGCTGATCCGCTCCAGATATTTTAAGCACTAGTTCCTATTCGGATCAAAGTGGATGGTTTGCTCGCCCCTATAGGGGCAGTTTCCGAAAAAAACTGCTGCAGCAGCCGCTAAACGCAGCCTACCGCAGCAGTTTTTCCTGTTTTCAGTCATTGCTTTCTAATTTCTCTTTAAAAAATCCGGTATCTGAATATCCTTTTCTGCCACCTTACTCTCCGGTGTTCTCAGGCGCCCCATGCTTGGTGTGCTGGTGGTTGTCCTGGAAACTGTGGTGGATGCAGCCGGCTTCTGGAAAGAATATCCCCCTGCCGGGCGGCTTTCCTGCTTGGGATAACGGTAATCCGGCACCAGATTTCTCCGAATACCGCTGGTTCTCTGCGGTTCTTTATTCACATCCTCCAGACCGGTAGCGATCACTGTGATGCTTGCCTCATCGGCGTAGGTGTCATCGTACATCGCACCAAAAATAATATTGGCGTTCTCGCCTGCCATCTCCTGCACATAACTGGCTGCATCGTTTGCATCCATAAGAGAAATATCTCCGGAAATATTGATAATGACATGAGATGCCCCTTCGATAGTCGTCTCCAGAAGAGGACTGGCCACTGCCTGCTTCACTGCCTCCAGAGCCTTATCATCGCCCTTCGCCTGACCGATACCAATATGGGCAATTCCCTTATCACTCATAACAGTCTGCACATCCGCAAAGTCAAGGTTAATCAGTGCAGGCAGGTTGATCAGATCCGTAATGCCCTGTACTGCCTGCTGCAGCACCTCGTCTGCCTTTTTCAAAGCCTCCGGCATCGTAGTTCTCCGATCAACGATCTCCAGAAGTTTATCATTGGGGATCACAATCAATGTATCTACATTTTCCTTCAGTCTCTCAATACCTGTAACTGCATTGTTCATGCGCACCTTTGCCTCAAAACGGAAAGGTTTTGTCACAACACCTACCGTCAAAATGCCCATCTCTTTTGCAATCCCTGCAACTACCGGAGCAGCTCCTGTTCCCGTTCCGCCTCCCATACCGCAGGTAACAAATACCATATCCGCTCCCTGGATGGCCTGTCTGATATCTTCTGCGCTCTCCTCGGCAGCCTGCTGACCGATCTCCGGTTTTGCTCCGGCTCCCAGTCCCTTTGTCACTTTTTCACCGATCTGAATGGTCGTAGGCGCCTTACACAGCGTCAGCGCCTGTTTATCCGTATTGATTCCGATAAATTCTACTCCGCCAATGGTATCCTCAACCATCCTATTTACTGCGTTATTGCCTGCCCCGCCAACTCCAATAACGATGATCTTTGCTGCGGATTCCATATCATTTGACATAATCTCTAACACTGTATTTCCTCCTTTAACGGTACCTCCCTTATTTTTCTACAGTACCGCCATCCTAACCATATATCATATCCCTTATATAATATAAGTAAATGGCCGATTAATCAAGAGTAATTTTTAAGATTCCAAACTTTTTTTGCAGGTTTTCCGGGGAAATACAGACTCTTTTCCCTTATTGATAGTCGTTTACCAAAAACATGGGTTTTATGGCCATGATCTCATCAAACGCTTCCTGTTCCACAGTCACACTGGAATTTAACGCCTTTAATTCCCTCTTTACAACCTCCAAAGATTCCGGTACTGCAGCTGCCTGCTCCATGGCAAGCGCCTCTATCATCCTGGAGAGCACTCCTGGATGAGCATACCTGGCAGGCAGGGGAAAATCTTCATATCCTGTCAGATACTGTTCCATCTGTTCCTGGGCCTCTTTCAGAGACTTCTCAATGGCCCAGCGATTGTTCTTCGCTGTGGGAAGCACATTTGCACTGGAAAAAAGAAAAATGGCCGCAAGTCCGAAAAGCAAAAAATACATGGCAAAGCCTGCTTTTGTACTCAGGGCATAAATGCCATAGGCTGCGGAAGCAAAGCCCAAAAGAGTAATAAACAAGGCCACCCATTTGTAGGTGGGATTGGTTCGATCATAAATTCTCTTTTTCTTTGACGCTGCGCTTAGCTGTCGGTACAACTCCGGTTTTTCCTCCAGATAGGCCGCAGCCCGCTCCAGGCTCTCAATCTCCTTTCTTGCTTTAGCAGAGGCAATCCGCTGCTTCCGCTCCTCCAAACGGCGCTGCTTTTGCTCTAGCTGATGTTCCCCTGCCTCACTGTGCAGCCGAATATGGGGATGCGTTGTTCTCAGATAATCCAAAAGCCGATCCACCTGCTCCTCATGCTTAAAATTGCACTGCTTCTGTTTTCCTCCGTCAAATTCCACCACCAGATAGGGGATAGAGGCAAACACTCCTCTTCCTGTAAAACCGCCTTTACTCATGGCGATCCGCTTAAACACTCTGGTGACAGAAGAAAAGGGCACATAATATCTGCGTTCTACATAAAAACTGTTCAGATATAAAGCTTTTTCTCCCACACCACAGGGTCCAAACTTTCTGCATTCTTTCCTGTCCTGAAGCATTTCCTCCCGATTCAACGCCTTTTCACCCAGCTGCAGCGGTTTTATGATCATATTTAAATCCTCCCAAAAAATAATGAATGTTAACGCATTCCCGGCATCCGTTGTAAAATCAGGGTGCCAAAAGCCCTCTGAACACCCCCTCTCTGTCCGATTGCACAAAAGGGGGCCAATTCATAATGATAAAGAAAGGACTGCCGTAAAACAAAGCAAAACCTTTTCTGCACTTTTACAGATCCAGTGTCAGAAACCCGTCTGCCTTATTTTACAGCAATCCCTATTCTGCATTATCAAACTACTGCTATGCTTTCTTGGGCTGTTTCTTTGTGGCAAAAATGAAAATACCAAGGAATGCAGCTGCCAGAACAACACCTGCCGGATAGGCAATGGCAGTAGACAGATTCAGGCATTCTTTGGCGCTGAAGAAATAGGTCATGGACACAGCGCTCATGAAAGTAGCCGGAACTGCAGTGATCCAGTAATTCTTTTTCTGCTTAAACAGATACATGCTGGCCGTCCAAAGAACGATCATAGCCAAAGTTTGGTTGGTCCAGCTGAAGTATCTCCACACAATAGAGTAATCCAGATGGCCAATGATGGCGCCTGCGCCCAGAAGAGGCACACACAGCAGCAGACGTTTCTTAAAGGAGGTCTGATCTAATCCGATCCAGTCAGCCAGAGTCAGACGGGCACTTCTAAATGCGGTATCTCCAGAGGTAATGGGACATACGATAACACCTACCATGGCAAGTGCTACACCAAGGCCGCCCATCGTCTTTAAACACACATCATAGATAGCTGCTGACTGACCATTCGCCAGTGCTGCCTGCAGTCCAGTACTCAACCCACCGGTCACTTCATAAATAGAGCAGCCTGCTGCAGCCCAGATCAAAGCGATCACACCCTCACAGACCATAGCTCCATAGAACACAAAGCGCCCCTGCTTCTCAGATTTCATGCAGCGCGCCATTAAAGGCGACTGAGTTGCATGGAAACCGGAAATTGCTCCGCAGGCAACGGTAATAAACATAAACGCCCAGATCGGTTTTCCCGTAGGCTCCATATTGGCAAAGTTTGCCCAGATCTCCGGAATCACATACTCAGAGTTGGTAAAGATACCAAAGGCAACCCCGATGGCCATAATAATCAGGCAGATACCGAAAATAGGATAGATCCGGCCGATCACTGCGTCAATCGAGATAAAGGTTGCAATAAAGTAGTATGCCAGGATCACCCAAAGCCAGAACTCTGTGCTGGAGAGAATGCCGCCAATATTGGCCCCTTTAAACAACGTAACGATCAAACCAGCAGGTCCCACCGCAAATACGGTTCCAACCATCACCAGAAGTACTACGCTGAACACGCGCATCACATTTTTCATGGCACCGCCAAGATAAATACCGCAGACCTCTGAAATAGAGGCTCCGTCATTCCTCTCAGAAAGCATACCGGAAAAATAGTCATGCACACCGCCGGCGAAGATGGTTCCAAAGGTGATCCACAAAAACACAACCGGTCCCCACAAAGCACCCTGAAGAGCGCCAAAGATAGGGCCGAGCCCCGCAATGTTTAACAGCTGTACCAAAAACAGCTTCCACTGGGGAAGTACTACATAGTCCACACCATCATTGATGCGAACTGCTGGAGTCTCCCTGTCATCCGGTGCAAAGGTGTTTTCCACAACTTTACCATAGACGAAATAGCCTCCGATCAGTAAAACCAGGCAGATAAAAAAACTAATCATAGCCCGCTCCTCCTTTATAGAATTTTAA
>CAJLNC010000030.1 GCA_905207905.1 uncultured Lachnospiraceae bacterium
GAATTATGCCATTTTTCGGAATATGAGCAGACGCAGCAGAAAAATCTGCAGCTTCAGGAAAGTACAGAAAGAGGGAGATTATGGAGAAACATCTGACAGAAAAGATAAGAAAAGAGCTTCTGGAAATGCAGGACCTTCCTTACCGGGATTTCCACGTAAAGCTGATGCCCACTGTGGATAAGGAAACTGTGATCGGGATACGGGTTCCGGTTCTGCGAAAATATGCCAGAACACTGGCAAAGGAAGAGGACATCAGCAGTTTTTTTAATGACCTGCCTCATAAGTATTTTGAGGAAAATAATGTTCATGCTTTTCTGATCCAGCAGATAAAGGATTTTGAAAGGTGCGTGGAGGAAGTTGAAAAATTTCTTCCATATATAAATAACTGGGCTACCTGTGATATGATGTCTCCTAAGATATTTAAAAAGCATAAAGAGCAGCTTCTGGTATCCGTGCGGCGCTGGATTTCATCGGATGAAACCTATACGGTCCGCTATGGGATCGGGATGCTGATGCAGCATTTTCTGGATGAACGAAGGGCAGCGGGGGAGGATCAGCAGCAGCAAAAGCAGCTAATTCAGACATTGATTTCCGACATTGCCCACCAGACGCTGACACCGGTTTCCAATTTGATGCTCTATTCCGAACTTTTAGATGAACAGCTGGGCGGCAGTTCCAAGGAGCTCAACATTATTCGGGACCAGACGGAAAGGCTGAATTTTCTCATTCAGTCTCTGGTAAAGCTCTCGCGCATGGAAAACGGAATGATCAGCGTGAAGCCTGTGAAAAATGCGGTAGGCGAACTTTTGGAGGAGCTGAGTTTCAGGAGCAGGCTGCCAGGAAGAACATCACTCTGATTACAGAGGAGTGTCCTCTCCTCACAGCAGTGTTTGATCGGAAGTGGACCAGGGAAGCCATTGGGAATCTTGTGGATAATAGTTTGAAATATACCGGTTCAGGTGGAAAAGTGATTCTCTCTGCAAAAAAGTATTCTTTTTTTGTCCGTATTGACGTGGCGGATACGGGAATCGGGATCCAGCAGGAGGAGTTAAATAAGATTTTTGGGCGGTTTTACCGGAGCCTGGAGGTGCAGGAGGAAAAGGGGGTGGGAATCGGACTGTATCTGGCCAGGGAGATCATTCGGATCCAGAAGGGGTATATCAAGGCTGCATCGAAAAAGGGAGAGGGGTCGGTGTTTTCCGTGTATTTGCCCTTATAGAGGGAAATGTATCAAAACTGTGATATTACAGAAACCTTTGGGAGATATTTTGGTGTTATAGTAAGCGAACAAGGAAGCATACAGAAAATTCAGCAAATAGTATGAATTGGAGCGTACGCTCCTTTGTCCTGGGATGGCTTCATCTGCGGACAGAGGAAGACAGGAGGATTATAAGATGAACCCAAGGGTAAAGAGATGGCGGGAATTACTATTTTTTGCAGTAATGGGAGGCGTGGGCATATTCCTGATTTGGAAATGCCGGTACGGCTTTGCAAACCGGGATGAGGCATTTTATCTGACCGTGCCTTACCGGCTGTGTCAGGGAGACGGGCTGGTGGGACAGGAGTGGCATCTGTCCCAGCTGCCGGGGGTGCTGCTTGTACCTTTTGTGGCTGGGTATCTGAAACTGGTGGGGAGTACGGAAGGAATTTTTCTTGCAGCCCGGTATTTTTGTACCGCAATGTGGTGGATCGCAGGCCTGTATTTCTATTTTTCCCTGAGAAAGTACAGCAAAGTGGGGGCCATGGCGGTCAGTTTGTTTTTTGTATTGTACATTCCCTTTGGAATCATGGCCTTTTCATATAATTCCATGGGAATCCTCACCCTTCTTCTTTCTCTGATTCTGTTTTTAAAGGGGACAGAGAGGCAGAACTTTTTGGAAAAAGAGGGAACTTTTGTTGGCAGAATGGGGACATCGGCCAGGGGAGCCTTTCTTCTTTCCGGTCTGTTCTTTTCCTGGTCTGTGCTGTGCTGCCCCTATCTGGCAGTGGGATATGTTCTATATCTTCTGTGGGCGCTGCAGCCTGTTTTTGAGGCAGAGAGAAAGCAGAAGCGCAGGGAGGCAGCCTTGTTTTTTACTCTGGGGGCGGCGGGATCCGGAGCCTTGTTTTTGGTATTTTTGCTCTCCAGAAATTCCTGGAAGGAGATTTTGGCAGCGATTCCCTGGATGCTACAGGATCCGGAGCATGGCGCTGTCTCCCTGACGGCAGGGTTAAGCCGGTATTTCACCCAGATTTTCCACAGCACCAAGGCAGCTCCTTTGATCTGCACAAGTTTCGGAATACTGGCAGTTTTCCTGGGGGCGCTTCCTCTTTTAGAGCGGGGAAGGGAACCATATAGAGGAATCCGACAGTGCTGCCTGTTGGCAGCCTGCGGACTTACTCTCTGGTATCTGGCCTCAGTGCTGCTGGAGAAGCCCCGCCTGAATTACCTGATGTTTCCTGTAAATCTTTTGGGACTACTCTGTCTTTTAATAGAAGCAACGCCGAAAAAGCGGATGTTTTTTCGTATTTTCTATCTTCCGGGAATGTTTTATTCCTTGTGCATTAGTTTTGCCTCCAACCAGAAATTTTACGCCATCGCTTCTGCTTCTACAGTGGCTTTGGCAGGAAGTGTGATGATCATTGGGGAAGAAGTACGGGAGCTTCGAAGGCTCCAGTCAGTTTTGGCCGTTGAGGGCGCGGGGAAAAGGACGGTGGGCTCTGCAGCTTTGTTTCTTATTGGCTTTTGCTTTCTTTTTCAGGTCGGAGCGGAAGGTTATCTGCGTTACCATACCGTTTTCTGGGAGCCGTCCATGAAGGAGCAGAACTGTCTGATCCAGGAGGGGCCGGAGGCGGGGATTCTGGCCAGTCAGGAGAAGAAAGACAGTTACCAGAGCATGATGGAGGATACCAGAACAGTATGGGAAGAGGCAGAGGGGAAGCCTGTTTTGTACCTGTCCAAACTTACCTGGCTGTATTTTTTCGGAGCTACGGAGTGCGCCTCTTACTCTGCCTGGACTTCCGGCGTGAATCAGCTGACTATGGAGCGGCTGGAAGCGTATTACCACCAAAATCCAGAGAAACTTCCGGTATGCGTCTATGCAGAGGCCCAGTATGAGAAGGAAGCGGACTGGTTCTGTGCAAACTACGGATATGAGAAAGAACAAACTCCCCTGGGGGGATGGAAATTGAAGCATCCCTAAAGCAGTCAGGATAAGTATTAGCTTCCTGGCGGCAGGAAGAAATGGCCAGGCCGCTTTGCGAAGGAGCATAGACCGGAGCGGAGGTGTGGGGAAGCAGCCAGGCCGTCTGATTTTCCGGGAGGAGACAGAAGTTTAGATAAAGACCATGAGGGAGAGTTTGGGATAAAGATAAAAAGGGGGAAATTACATGAAGCCAGTGTTATATATGATCATTCCCTGCTATAATGAAGAAAAGGTATTGCCGGTAACGGCTCCTCTGTTTCTTCAGGAGCTGCATCATCTGATACGGGAAGAAAAGATTGGAGAGGACAGCCGCATCCTGTTTGTTAACGATGGCTCTCAGGATGGAACCTGGGGCTTGATTGAGCAGATGACAGAGAGGGAACCTAGCATTTTGGGCCTGGATCTGAGTCGGAACCGGGGACATCAGAATGCAGTATTTGCCGGTCTGATGGAGGCAAGGGAACAGTGTGACATTACCATCACCATTGACTGTGACGGGCAGGATGATATTCAGGCTATGGAAGCCATGGTGGATGCTTATGGAAAAGGCAGTGAGATTGTTTATGGGGTGCGCAGCAGCCGGGAGACAGACACGGCCTTTAAGCGGGGAACTGCTCAGGCGTATTACCGTTTTTTGCATTTCCTGGGGGCAGAGGTGGTGTACAACCACGCAGACTACCGTCTTGCCTCCTCCAAGGTGCTTCGGGAGCTGGCAGGCTACAGGGAGGTAAATCTGTTTTTGCGGGGAATGTTTCCGCTGGTGGGTTTTCCCAGCAGCAGTGTTTATTACAGCCGTAAAGAGCGGATGGGAGGAAAAAGCCATTACCCTCTGAAAAAGATGGTGGCTCTTGCAGTAGACGGGATCACCAGCCTGTCGGTGAAGCCTCTGCGTTTGATTTTTGCCCTGGGAATGGCGTCAGTGCTCCTTAGCCTGGCAGGAATTTGCTGGGCCATTGGTGCTCACCTGGCAGGCATAACGGTATCCGGCTGGAGCAGTATGGTGTGCATTCTCTGTTTGATGGGCGGGATTCAGCTTCTAGGCATGGGAATTATAGGGGAATATATTGGAAAGATTTATATGGAAACAAAAGGAAGACCCCGGTATATCGTAAACCGCAGAAGCGGAAATTGGAAAGCTGTAGAATCGTAGAAGCGTCAGAAGCGTAGAAACAGAAAGAGAAAGGTGAAAACAGCGTCAATGGGCAGGAGGCGTCCTTTTGTGTACACGGATGCTATGCAGAGAGAAACGTTGGGCCAGAAAAAGGAAACTTTAGCATCCGTGTACAGAGGGCAACACGTCCCAAGTACACGGATATTAGAAATAGAGGAGAAAAAAGCAGGGAAATGAAGATCGTAGAGGCTGTGAATTTAAAAAAACGGTATGGAAATGGGGAGGCTGCCGTGCAGGCCCTGGATGGAGTGAGCCTCCAGGCAAACAGAGGGGAATTTATTGCCGTAGTGGGAACCTCGGGCAGCGGGAAATCTACGCTGCTTCATATGCTGGGGGGACTGGATGTTCCGGATTCCGGTCAGGTATGGATTGATGGACAGGAGCTTGGAACCATGAATCAGGAGACGCTTACCATCTTTCGCAGAAGAAATATCGGTTTTGTATTTCAGCAGTATAATCTGGTTCCCATGCTGAATGTACAGCAAAATATCCTGCTTCCCATGAAACTGGACGGAAGAAAACCGGATCCTGCGTATCTGGAGGAGATCATTGGGGTATTGAAGCTGGAGGATAAATTAAAAAGCCGCCCCGGAACACTTTCCGGCGGACAACAGCAGCGGGTAGCCATTGCCAGGGCTTTGATTACCCGACCGGCGGTGCTTTTGGCAGATGAGCCTACCGGAAATCTGGATTCAAAAACCAGCCAGGATGTGCTGGGACTTTTGAAGGTTACAGGGGATCGGCTTTCCCAGACTATGATTATGATTACTCATAATGAGGAGATCGCACAGCTGGCAGATCGGATCCTCCATCTGGAGGACGGGCGCCTGGTGGAGGAAGGATGAAAAGAGTAGAGAACAGAGAAGCCCTCTGGATGCTTACCAGAGGGTTTATGGAAATCAACTGGGGAAGGAATCGAATCGCAGTGCTGGCGATTTTGCTTACCTGTCTTTTATTCACCAGTCTTTTTGCAGGGACTGCCTCCATGTTTTTTTCACGGATTGAGGGAGAGAAACGCCAATATCAGACCTATTCCTGCGCCACTGCCAGATTCACGGATTGGCAGCAGGCAGATTTAGCAGCTCAAGTGATAGAAGACTGTTCTTTTATTGAAAAGTGGGGGAGCGGGTTCTCGGTGGGGCAGGCGGCGGCCTTCTGGATGCATTCCCGTCTGGAGGTAATGTGTGGGGATGAGGAGCTGGCGGAAAATTACGGCAGCCTTCCCACGACAGGACGGATGCCGGAAAAGCCCGGGGAGATCGCCTTAAGTACGAAGACCCTTTGGGAACTGGGGATTTCTCCAGAATTGTCTGCGCAGGTTACCCTGAGGCTGGCAGGCCAGGAGGAAACCTTTCTTGTCTGCGGCTACTGGACAGGGGAGACGGAGGATTTGGTTCAGCGGGGCTGGATCTGCAGAGAGGATGCCATAAGGCTGCTCTTGCAGGAAGAGGAAGTTTCTATGGCGGTATGGTATGACGTTCCACTGGCTTCGCTTTACCGGACAGAGCTTTTGAATGAGCGCCTGGCCTCTGCAGGACTGCCTCAGGCTTTTGTGGTGAACTATGCCTATGATCAGATATTTGGAGAGGGAGGAATCTCGCTTTCAGCGTTATCATTGATTACCCTTTTGATTATGCTTTCCGGTTATCTGATTATTTACAATATTTTTGATATCTCAGCAAGAAAGGATCTCTACATCTATGGCCTTTTGAAAAATGTGGGAACTACCGGGCGCCAGCTTCGACAGATTATGCGCCGGCAGGTGCTGTTTTTGTGCCTTATGGGATTACCGGGAGGATTGGGCCTTGGATATTGGGCGGGAATATGGATGGTTCCTTTTCTGACAGCAGATCTGGATGTAAGCGGACAGACTTCAAGAGTGGTGGAGGGGGCGGCGCTTCCGGTGCTTCTTTTTTCTGCCCTTTTTACCGTGATTACGGTGTACCTTTCCAGCCGCAGTGCTTACCGGAGAGCAGAAAAAATGCGGCCTGCGGAGGCTATGAAGCGATGGGAGGATGGAAAGCTGCGAAGTTTTAAAACCGGATTTTTAGTAGTCTGCTCAGTGGCTCTTGGACTGATCACCGTAAACGGTGCAGTGATTATGGCTCTGGGATACGATCTGGAGGAGTACAGAAGTATTTATCTGGCATCCGATTTTCAACTGGACGGATTTTCAGAGCTTTCCAACTATGCGGATCTTGCCCCCATTACCTGGGAAGTCAAGGACTGCCTGAATATTTGTCCCTACAGCGAGAACCCAGGGTATATATATTATGCCCAGGTGGAGAGTAAGCTGGGTCTGGCCCAGATAGAGGCCTGGGAGGAGATTGTGGCGATCAATGAGAGTGAATGGGGAAAGTACTGGAGCGACAGATGGGAAGCGGTGAAAGAAAACGGCAGGCTTCCGGTAGCGTATATGGGAATCAACCGGGCTGCTTTTGAGAAGCTGGAGTGGGTGGGAGAACCCTGTTCCTGGGAATTGTTTTCCACCGGAGAGTATGCACTGGTTAATTATCCCGGTTACATTCGTATGGCTGGAAATAAATTTCATTTTCCCAGGGGGGAGAGTGTGTCTTTGGAATTAAAGCGGAATACAAAAAGCTATCAGATTCCGGGAGAGGCTGCCCTGCCTTACTCCATGGATTACCAATATACAAATCTTATCGGAATCCAGGTGCTGGTTCCGGAGATGGAATTTATTCAGCAGACAGGAATTACAGACGCCATGGCTGCAGCTTTGGATGCAAAGGAAGGGCAGGAGCAGGCGCTGGAAGAATATCTGACCTGGCTGACGGAGACAGAGCCTGAGCTAAACCTTTCTTCTGTCCTGGCGCTTGAGAAGAATTTTCGCCAGTATACGGGAAAATATTATCAGATCGGAGGCTATCTGGCTTTGGTGCTGGGCTTTATCGGGCTGATGAATTTTTCTAACACCATTGCCGCTTTTGTGGTGAGCCATCGCAGACAGCTGGCAGTGTTGGAGGCTGTGGGTATGACCAGGCGCCAGCTGTTTATAAGTCTCATGGGAAGGGGCTGTTTGCAGCTGTTGGCAGGTTTTCTTTTATCCGCAGTTTTTACCAGCGTGTATGCAGTTCCTCTTCTGAAACGTACACTGGGAAACGCTTTCTTTTTTCATGGGCAGGCGCTTCTCTGGCCCAGTGTCCTGATGCTGTTTTTCCTGGGAGCAGTTACTTCCCTGATTTCCTGGCATTATGTGAGAACGCTGAGAAAAAGCAGCGTGGCAGCGCGGATCCGGCAGGAGTAGGAAGTAGGTTCTTATGATAGGAAATGAAGAAAGAGGCAGACCAGGCGCAGTTACGCCTGGTCTGCCTCTTGAATTTTTTTGAACAGATCAGAAAAATCCACCTTGGAAAAGTCGGTGACATCTACAGAGATGGTATGGCCAAGCCGGATATCATAGATTTTCCGGTCAATATCGGCGCGGAATTCCTCGTAAGAAAGCACTGCGTCCGGAATCAGATCCTGAGGAGAAACCGTATTCTCAATATGATACGTATTGGTTAGGTGGCCGGGATGTCTTGGGGTATCCTGGGATTTGTCCCGGTTCCGTCCCCGCTCATAGATGGTGCGCCAGTCTCCGTGAAGAAGAATAGTGATGGCGTGATAATGGTACTGGGTCACAAGATCTGTGAGGGCATCCTTGTGGCGGTGGTTAAAGGGGTATTCGATGAGAATCGTTTTTCCCTCCCACATCATTTTCTGAAGGGAGAGATAAAATTCCTCCAGGCTGAACCGATTCAGCCTGTCTTTTTGCTGTTTATTGTCAAATCCGAACCGATCCCATTCCATTTCCTTCAGCTTATCATAGGAGAGCACATACAGATCCTGGATTTCGTTACAGATTTTTTTGGCAGCATAGCTTTTTCCTGTTCCTGGTCCTCCGGTTACAATGATAAGGGTATTTTTATGTTGTAATTTCATAAAAGAGATCCTCCTTCTATGGAATGTAGAAGCATTTATTTTTTATTTCATAGGAATTCTTTCCTATGAAATAAAAATGCTCCCAAGAATCGCACTGAGGCAGACAGGGACGATGTTGCCAAAGCGACCTGCCGCAGATGTTGGTTTCAGTATAAAATAGTTTTTCGGGAAAAGCAATTCTTTTCCTGCTTAAATTTTGAAAACTTTCGATTAGTTTCTAAAAATCGTGAAAAACGCTGAAAATCACTTTCAAATGAAGAAAATCCTTTTGAATAATTGTTTTAAACGAAAAATCATGATATTATTAAAAAAAAGAAGGTTTCCCACTGGAAAAAATGCCGGAAACAGGAAATACCAAAAAAGCGAAAGGAGAGGAGCGATATGTTTTATCAGGAACGACAAAAGAAAATTTTGGAATATATTCAGGAGAAGCCGTCGGTTTCGGTTACTGAGCTGAGCAGCGTTTTTAAGGTATCTGCCGTTACCATCCGGAAGGATTTGAACGAGCTGAGCCAGGATGGAATGGTGGAGCGCACCCATGGCGGGGCCATCAGCTTAAATAAGAGCAGCTATGAAGAGACAGAGGATGCCAAGGAACGGATGAATATAGAAAAGAAGCAGGAGATTGCCAGGAAAGCATTGAAGCTGGTGGAGGAGGGAAGCACCATTATTTTGGATGCCGGATCTACCACTTTGGAGTTGGCCAGGCTTTTGGCGGAGGAGAGAATCAAGGGAGTGACGGTAATTACTTATGCATTGAATATTGCCAATATTTTCAAGCAGAGCCGGGAATATAATCTGGTGATGATCGGAGGGCAGTTCCGCCACGGTATGATGTCTTTTGTGGGACCGTATGCGATACAGATGCTTCAGAGCCTTTATGCAGACCGATGTTTTATTGGAATTAACGGATACACCCTGGAGGAAGGACTCACCACGCCCAATCCCTATGAGGCAGAAGTAAAGAGAACGATCGTGGAGAGGAGCAAGGAATGTTATCTTTTGGCAGATGCGGGGAAATATGGAAATATTTGCATGGCTAAGGTGGCAGATATTTCCGATCTGAAAGGTGTGGTTGCAGACGGTGAACTCTCTCCGGCTATCTGCCAGGGATTGATGGAACGGGGAGTTACGGTTCTTTAATTGAAGGGTGGAAGCGGCAAGCGCTTTTTTAGAATGTGGGCGGAGTGAATTACGGTTTTTGAAAGGGAAAGGATTGGTTTTGTACAAAGTGCATAAAAAATAAGGCTAAAAATCTACTATAGTAACAAAAACATAATGTAAGACAAGAAATCCATTGACAAACGAAAAGAAATGAAATATATTAGTTTCATAAATGAAACAAAACGAAAAAAGGCGGCGCGCCTGTTTTGTTTGTAAAATCACAACATTCTAAAGGAGGATTTCACATCATGAAAAAGAAAATCTTAGCAGGCCTTATGGCAGCAGCACTGGCAGCAGGCACTCTGTCTACCGCAGCATTTGCAGAAGAGCCCCTGAAAATGGGATTTATCGTAGGTTCTTTTGAGCATGTATTCTATAACCTGATTGCTGAAGGTATCGAAGAGAAGGCAGCTGAGCTGGGCGTAGAGGCAACTGTGCTGGACGCTGAGCTGGACGCTAACATCGCTTCCGATAAGATCCAGAACCTGTCTGCTGACGGAAACGTAGCCATCGCTCTGGCATGTAACGATGCTGCAGGCGTAAAACCTGCTATTGAGAACGCTGATAAAGAAGGCGTTAAGATGTTTACTTTTGACTGTACCTCAGAGTCTGACGCGATCAACTGCTTCGTTGGTACGGACAACTATGAAGGCGGAAAACTGGGCGGACAGGAACTGCTTCGTCTTACCGAGGAAGGCGACACTGTAGCAATCATCGGTTACCCCACCGCTTCCTCCTGCCTGGATCGTGAGAATGGTGCTTTGGAAGTTCTGGAAGCAGACGGAACCCGTACTGTCCTTTCCGGATACAACTACGAAGGCGATGCCAACAAGGCACAGGAGATCATGGAGAATATCCTGACTTCCAATCCTGACGTTGCTGCTGTATTCTGTGTAGGTGACCCGGCTGCATCTGGCGCTCTGGCTTCTATTAAAGCAAACGCTTCTGATTGTAAGATCATCGGTTTCGACGGAAATCCGGAAGCAAAAGAAGCAATCCTCAGCGAAGAGAACGGCAAATGGTGGGTATCTGAGATCTCTCAGAATCCTCATGAGATCGGAACCCGTATTGTAGAAGAGATGGTTTCTTTCATGACTGACGGAACGGTATCTGATGAAGTGGTTTACATTGCACCGTACATCATCACTGCTGAGACTCTGGCAGAAGAAGGGGCTACCGAGGCTGCAACAGAGGGAGCTACCGAGGCTGCAACCGAAGCTGTTACCGAGTAATTTATTGGTTTTATATATGGATATCCATATCAAGACAGTAAATTAAGAAGCTGTATTGTGAACAAAGCAAATTGCCCAGGCGGGGGTGACCTGTTTGGGCAATTTTTAGGATAAAATTTGTCGCTGCGCGGCAGAGCGTGTTCCCGCGGCCGGCAGGACGAAAATCTAGAAGTATTCAGAAAGGAAATATTTTATGGAGCCGATTTTACAAGTAAAAAATATAAGCAAAGTATTTCCGGGCGTGAAAGCGCTGACGGATGTATCGGCTGATTTTTATCCCGGAGAGGTACATACCTTGGTGGGTGAAAACGGAGCCGGTAAATCCACCTTGATCAAGATTATTTCCGGTGTTTACACTCCTACGGAAGGCAAGGTGATACTGGAAGGGAAAGAGATGAAGTTCACCTCTCCCGGACAGGCCATTGACGCCGGTATTGCGGTGATTCATCAGGAACTGAGTATTGCCAAGGACTTGACTGTGGCAGAAAATATTTATCTGGGAAGAGAGCCGAAAAAAGGAAAATTACTGGATCGGAAAAAGATGAATCAGGACGCTCAGGAGATCCTGGATTTTATGAAAGTAAATATGAAGGCAGACCAGCTGGCAGGCCATCTGAATGCAGCCCAGCAGCAGATGATTGAGATTGCCAAGGTAATTTCCAAAAACGCCAAGGTAGTGGTTATGGACGAGCCAACCTCCTCTCTGTCTGAATCTGAAATCGATGCATTGTTTGAACAGGTGAATATCCTGAAGAAAAAGAATGTTGCAATCATATATATTACTCATCGTTTAAAAGAGCTGACCCAGATCTGTGAGCGGGTAACCGTGCTTCGCGACGGCTGCAAGGTAGATACCATGATGGTAAAGGACGTGACGGAGCAGCAGATCGTCAACAGCATGGTAGGCCGTGAGATGGGAGACTATTACAATAAGCATGTGCATACCAGGGGAAAAGAGATGCTTCGTGTGGAAGGTCTGACCAGGAAAGGTGTCTTTGAAAATATTTCCTTCACCGCCTATGCGGGAGAGATCGTGGGCTTTTCCGGTCTGGTAGGAGCTGGACGTACGGAGGTAATGGAAGCCATCTTCGGAGCAACTCCCCTTGATTCCGGAAAAGTATTCCTGGAAGGAAAAGAGGTTCACTTTCATTCTCCTATTGACGCTATCAATGCCAATGTGGGACTGGTGACGGAGGATCGAAGAAGAACAGGACTTCTCCTTCAGAAGAAGATCAAAGAGAATATTTCTCTTCCCAGCCTTCCCAAGCATAAATCTAAGATTGGCTTTGTGGACAATAAGTGGGAGATCGATGTTGCCGAGGAGTATATGAAGAAGCTGAAGATCAAGGCTCCCAACATCGATACCATTCTGGCAACCCTTTCCGGAGGAAACCAGCAGAAGGTGATTCTTTCCAAGTGGCTGGTGGCAGATTCCAAGGTGCTGATTTTGGACGAGCCCACCAGAGGTATTGATGTCAACGCCCGTTCTGAGTTCTACACATTGATGAATGATTTCGTAGAGGCAGGGGGCTGCATTATCATGATCTCTTCTGAGATGCCGGAGGTTCTGGGCGTCAGCGACCGTGTTATCGTTATGAGAGGCGGAAAGATCAGCGGCGAATTGAGCCGTGAGGAAGCCAATGAGCAGTCCATTATGAATCTGGCGAGCTTTACCAGCGATGCCGAGTAGACGGTATCAAAGCATAATCATTACAACGGTAGAAAGGTGAAAATGTCATGGAAAAAACAAAAAAATGGGTCAATGAGAATGTGGTGGTAGTCACCCTGGTTGTATTATGTATTCTTTTCGGTATCGGCAACCCGGTATTCTTTTCCGTAAAAAATATTCTGAATCTGCTGTCTCAGATGTGTATCAACGCGCTGATGGCAACTGGTCTTGTATATGTTATTATCCTTGGAGGAATTGATATCTCTGTAGGCGGTACTGCAGCGCTGGCAGGCGTGATTTCCGCGTACATAGGACTGATGTTCCCCAATATGAATGTCTTTACTGCTATTTTGGTGCTGGTACTATCCGGTATCGTAGTAGGTGTGGTAGTAGGCGCTTTGAACGGCTTTATGATTGCTTACTTAAATGTAGTGCCTATGATCTGTACCCTGGCAATGTTAAATATCACCAGAGGTGTGGCCTATGTTATTACCAACGGACAGCCGGTGTACGGTCTTCCGGATTCCTATGCATTCCTGGGCGCTAGCCGTCTGTTTAAAACCGAGAGTATGCCCAATGGTATTCTTCCGGTAATCGCTATCTTCACTGTGATCGTGGTGGCTCTGATGCACATTCTTCTTTCCAAGACCGTATTCGGACGTCATGTGTATGCAGTAGGTTCCAACAAGAGCGTGGCTCACTTAAGCGGTATCAATGTAAAAAGAGTAACCCTGGCAGGACATGTGATCTGCTCTGTTATGGCCTGTCTGGCAGGCGTGTGCGCAGCTTCCAAGATTCAGAACGGACAGCCGGGTGCCTGCGACGCTTACGAGATGTACGCTATCGCAGCTGCGGTTATGGGCGGTACTTCCCTGGTAGGCGGCAGCGGTTCTGTGGCGAGAGCCATGTTCGGTGTGGCGGTAATTGCAGTTATCAAGAACGGTATGGATCTGATGCAGATCTCTTCCTACTGGCAGAAGGTAGTCATCGGTATCATCATTCTGCTGGCTGTTATCGTAGATATGGCTCAGAAAAATAAGAAAGAGTGATAAATATGGGAAAATATTATCTGATCATGGATATTGGGGGAACCAAGACGACAGGTGCATTATTTACTGAGGATGGAAACCCCGTAGATGATTATGTGTATGTGGTAAAGTCTCAGACCTACAAGGGGGAAGAGGCGGTTTACCAGAATACCAAAAGCGCTTTGGATCATGTAATTGAACATTTTCATGTAAGCATGGAGGATGTGCTGGGTATTGGCGTGGGAGGTCCGGGACCTCTGGACGTGAAACGGGGCGTAATCATTAATTCGCCCATGATGGGATGGAAAAATTTTCCCATTGTAGACCGCTTAAAGCAGGATTACCAGGTTCCGGTGATTATGGACAATGACGGAAATCTTGGGGCTCTGGCAGAACAGCGCTGTGGCGAAGGAAAAGGAAAAGAAAATGTGCTGTATATGACGGTGAGCACCGGCTGCGGCGGCGGAGCCGTGCTGGGAAGAGAGATCTACCACGGCATGAAGGACGGAGCGGCGGAGTTTGGTCATATCAGTATTGATCTGGAGGGTCTTCCCTGTCCCTGCGGCGGAAAAGGGTGTCTGGAGCTGTACGCTTCCGGTACAGCTATGAAGCGCAGGATGCGGGAGGATCTGCAGGCGGGAATAAAGAGCCTGGCCTTTGAGGCAGCCGGGTATGATCCGGAGAAGATCGACGGAAAATATCTCACAGAGGCAGCTGAGCAGGGAGATCTCTATGCCCTGGAGTTTTATAAAAAAGAGGGATATTATCTGGGGTGTGGCCTTTCTATTTTGTTCAACCTTTTTGATCCGGATGTGTTTGTTCTTGGCGGCGGTGTGACAAAAGCGAAGAAGTATTTTCATGAGGAGCTGATGCGTCAGCTCCAGGCGAGAACCATCATGGGCGTGGAGGAGGACCGGGTGCGCTACTCGGTGATGAACGACCGGGTGGTGCTGTACGGCGCATATTATCTGATCAAGGAGTACTTGGAAAAGGGAAACAAATAATATTCATATAAGCAAAGGAGATTAGAGCCATGGGATTAGTGACATTGAGAGAGATTCTGGCAGATACCAGAGAAAAGCATTATGCAGTCGGCGGTTTTAATATGAACAGCTATGAGGATTCCGAGGGTATGGTAATGGGTGCAGCAAGAAAGCATTCTCCTATCATTATCATGACCTCCATGGCCTGCGTCAGATATGTGGGCTTGAAGCAGCTGGTAGGTATGGTTCGCGGTATGGCGGATACTTATAATATTCCGGTATGTCTCCATCTGGATCACGCCACAGATATTGACCTGATCAAGGCCTGCGTAGGCGCCGGCTATACTTCCGTTATGATCGACGCTTCCAAAAAAGAATTTGAAGAAAATATTGCCATCACCAAGAGTATTGTGGATTTTGCCCACACCTATGGATGTTCTGTGGAGGCTGAGCTTGGCAAACTGGGTGGAAGAGAAGAAAATGTAGTGGTAAGCGATGCGGATAAGGCTTACACCAATCCGGAGGATGTGCCGAGATTTGTGGAGGAGACAGGGATTGACGCGCTGGCGGTTGCCATCGGTACGGCCCACGGTTTCTACAAGGCAGAGCCGAAGATTGACTTTGACCGCCTGGAGGCGATCACAAAGGTAACAGACTGTCCGCTGGTACTTCACGGCGGCACCGGAGTTCCGGAAGAAGACTTCAGAAAATGCGTGAAGATGGGCATGAGTAAGATCAATGTGGGGACTCAGCTGAAGAAGGATTACACCGATGCTCTGAGAAAGGCTCTGAAGGAGAATCCGGAGACAGAGTACGATCCCAGACCTTTTATGAGACCTGTAAAAGAGGCGTGTGCAAAGGCTATTATGGACAAGATTGATATTTTCGGCAGTGAAAATATGGCTTAAGTGTTAAGGAGGAACGCATTATGGCAGTGACAAGCTATGTAACCGGTTATCAGCATGTAGGCATTCCTACTAATGATATGGAGAAAACAATCGCATTCTACACAGCGCTTGGATTCACCATCAAATGGGAAACAGAGAATAATGGCAGAGTGGTATTCTTTGAGTGCGGTGATGTGCTGGTGGAAACCTATGAAAAAGACGGGCAGGCTGCAGGCGTAAGAGGCGCCATCGACCATATCGCCCTGGCAGTTTCTGACATTGAGAAGGTTCAGGCAGAGGTGGAAAAGACTGGCTACCCCATCGTAGAAGGCCCTGCTTTCCTGCCTTTCTGGGAAAACGGAGTGAAGTACATCTGTGTACAGGGACCAAACACAGAGATCATTGAGTTTCTGCAGAAATTCTAGGAGGTGGTCTTGTGGCAGAGATTATGATTATGGGAGAGCTTCTTGTGGAGATTATGCGTCCCAAGGAAGATATTCCCCTGTATGATACCGACTATTTCAGAGGGCCTTTCCCCAGCGGAGCCCCGGGAATCTTTATCAGCACAGCAGCCCGTCTGGGCCATTCCACAGCGATTATCAGCGGTGTGGGAGACGATGATTTTGGTGAGAATATTATGCGCCGCCTGAAAAAGGACGGAGTGGATGTGAGCCGGGTTCTGGTGACGGACAAGGGCCATACGGGTATCGCCTTTGTCACCTATTTTGCAGACGGAGAGCGGAAGTTCCTGTTTTACATGGACAATTCTCCCTGTGTGATGGCGAAAGCTCCGGAGTCTCTGGAAGGACTGGAAGATACCAAGTATATGCATGTAATGGGATGCTCCCTGATGTCCGATGTCCCGTTCGCTCAGGAAATTGTAAAGACGATCCGCATGATGAAGAGCCAGGGAACCAAAATTAGTTTTGACCCCAATGTGCGTCTGGAAATGATGCGGGATCCGGTGGTGCTTCAGATTTTGCAGGAGGTATTTGAGACCTCTAATATCCTGATGCCCGGTGTGTCCGAGCTGAAGATGCTTTCCGGAGAAGATGACCTGGATAAGGCCATTGAGAAGGTATTTAAGAATCCAAATCTGGAGATCCTGGTTTTGAAAAATGGTTCCAAGGGATCTAAGATCTACACCAGAAACGGTCTGGAGGTAGAGATGGGAGTGTATCCGGTGGTGCAGGAGGATGCCACAGGCGCAGGAGACAGCTACGATGCAGCCTTCATCTGCGGTCTGGCAGAAGGGAAAACGCTGAAGGAGGCCGCTCAGATGGGAGCAGCCGCAGGCGCTTTAAATGCAGCTGCTTTCGGCCCTATGGAGGGGAAAATCTCTCCGGAGACCGTCAGAGAGATGATTGAAAAAAATTCATAAGGTGAGAAACTTTTCATCCAGCGGCATTTTTCAGGAAGGCTTTGGGGGAATACAAATTTTGTCCTGTCTGTCCTGGAAAGGCCGCTGGATCTGCCTTTATTCCTGCGGGCAATGAGCTACGCAGCCGCATTTGTGCAGAGAGCTGGCGAATGTCGCGAGGGTCAAGGGGGTGCTGCAAAATAGTGGATCCGGTGGATTTTCGGTGTGTTTTTATTTGAAAATGTGCTGTTTTTCGGAGAAAAATCACCCGAAAGGGTACCGCCGGAGGTATTTTGCAGCACCCCCTTGATTGACAAATTTCCGGGGATACAATAAACTGACTGTATGAAAAATAATCATTTAGGAGGATAAAGGAATGCCATTAGTTACATCGGAAAAAATGCTTTTAGATGCGCAGAAAAGAGGATATGCAGTAGGCGCTTTCAACTGTGAGAATATGGAGATGGTAAAAGCGATCATCGCTGCGGCAGAGGAGCTGCGTGCTCCGCTGATGCTTCAGACAACTCCCTCCACGATTAAATATGGAACATTGGAGACCTTTGTGGCTATTGTGGCTGCTGAAGCGAAAAAGGCCACCGTTCCGGTATGTCTGCACTTAGATCACGGCAGCAGTTTTGAACTGGCTGTTCAGGCCATCAAGGCAGGGTACACCTCTGTGATGATCGACGGTTCTAAGGAAGGTTTTGAGGGCAATGTGGCAGTCAGCAAAAAAGTGGCTGATGTGGCGAAGGCAGTGAATATTCCCTGTGAGGCAGAGCTGGGCAAAGTGGGAGGAAAGGAAGATGATCTGGAAGCAGAGGCAGATACCAACACAGATCCTGAGGAAGCCAGAGAATTTGTGGAGCGCACTGGGATCACTTCTCTTGCTGTAGCCATTGGAACGGCTCACGGCTTCTATGTGGGAACCCCTGTTCTTGACAAGGAGCGTCTTTCCCAGATCCGTCAGGTGGTAGATATCCCCCTGGTGCTTCACGGAGCATCCGGATTAAGCGATGAGGACGTGAAGGACTGTGTGGCAAGAGGAATCTGCAAGGTGAACTTTGCCACAGAGCTTCGGAAAGCATACACCGATGCCGGGCAGGCTCTGATGAAAGAGAAACCGGAGACTTTTGATCCAAAAGCATTGGGTAAGGCAGGGATGGCGGCAGTCAAAGAGCTGGTTAAAAATCGTATGAAAGTCTGCGGATGCGACGGCAAGGCAGACGGGATTTTGTAATGATAGGAATATGATCTGTGCCAGGGGATGAAAATTTAAAAGAAGTCCGCTGCGCAGGTGCATATTTTGACAGCAGGAGAGAGAGCCTGGCTTATGAGAATATGGTTGTTGGGAACAAATGGAGGATAAGAACATGAAACATCCATTGCAGGAGATGATGGAGCAGAGAAGGGCTGGGATAAAATGCGGGATCCCTTCCTATTGTACTGCCAATGAGCTGGCCCTGGAGGCTGCTCTGATGCGGGCAAAGGAGCTGAACCGCCCGGTGTTGATCGAGGCTACTGCCAATCAGGTGAATCAGTTTGGCGGTTACACAGGAATGAAGCCTGCGGATTTCTATCAGTTGGTGTTAAAGATGGCCAAAGAGATGGGCGTGCCGGAAAATCATATGATCCTGGCGGGAGATCATCTTGGCCCGCTGACCTGGCAGAATGAGCCGGAGGAAGAGGCTATGGCCAAGTCTGAGGAGCTGGTATATCAGTATGTGCGGGCAGGATTTACGAAAATCCACCTGGACACCAGCATGAAGCTGGCGGATGATCCGGAGGGAGCATTGGCTACGGAGATAGTAGCAAAAAGAGGAGTACGTCTCTATCAGGTATGCATGAAGGCTTATGAGGAGCTGAAAGAAGAGAAGCCGGAGGCAATGCGGCCGGTATTTATCATCGGCTCAGAGGTACCTATTCCGGGAGGCGCTCAGGAGGCGGAGGATAGTCTGGCAGTGACCAAGCCGGAAGCCTTTGAGGAGACAGTGAATACTTACAAGAGATGCTTTGCGGAAGCAGGCGTGCCGGATGGCTGGAAAGATGTGATTGCAGTGGTGGTGCAGCCCGGCGTAGAATTTGGCGATGACCAGGTATTTCTCTATGACAGAGAGGCGGCCAAAGAGCTGTGCGCCAAGCTGGCCGATTATCCGGAAATCGCTTTTGAGGGTCATTCTACAGACTACCAGAGTGCGGAGTGCTTGAAAGAGATGGTGGAGGACGGTATTGTGATCCTGAAGGTAGGACCGGCTCTGACTTATGGGCTGCGGGAAGCGCTGTTCTCCCTGTCCATGATGGAACAGGAGCTGGTTCCGGCGAAGGAGCAGGCTCACTTTATGGATGTGTTAGAGCAGGTAATGCTGAACAATCCGGGGAACTGGAAGAAGCATTATCACGGAGATGAGAAGCAGCTGAAACTGGCAAGACGCTACAGCTTTTCTGACCGGGCCAGATACTATATGGGGCAGCCGGAGGTGACGGCAGCCATAGATAAATTGTTTGCGAATTTGAGAACCTATGAGATTCCCATGAATATGCTTCATCAGTATATGCCTCTTCAGTATTTGAAGGTGCGGGATGGGATCATCGCGAAGGATCCAAAAGCTCTGGCTATAGACGGCATTGTTGCGTTTATGCAGGATTATGAGTATGCTACAAAATAAGCTGGCAGGAAGCGAAATTCCGTTTTTTCTGACGCAAAGACCTCAGCCATAGAGAAGTGACGGATTTTCAAGGAGGACGAAGAGATTTTTCATGTAAAAGGCAGAGAACTGCGGCAGAACGGAAACGGGTTTCTGCCATCCAAAGGTACAAACCTGATTTTCAGGGAAGATGTACAGGGATGGACAGAAACCCGTTTTTTTGGTTCGTAGGATTCGGGTGGCAAAAGCCCTGATGGAAAAACGCAACGAAAATCCACCGGAAACAGTATTTTGCATCCTCTCCCAAGAAAGGCGGAGCCGCCATGGAAATATTATAGGGGGATTTTGGTGATTTCGTGGATTCTGACCAGAGGCAGCAGCCGTTCCAGATCTTCCTTTAGGCACAGCTTGGTACCCTGATGGCCCAGGGAACCACCGGCGGCAGCCATTCCGTAGGCCAGAGCCTCCTCATCGGTTTTGTTGTAAAGAAGAGCCATGGCCATGCCGGCTACCATAGAATCCCCGGCCCCCTGAACGCCAAGAACCGGAATATCCAGGGCTTCTGCATACAGAATCCTTCTGGAGGTGGCAAGGTAGGTTCCCTTATCTCCGGCAGACAGGCAGATATATTGAATCCCCTGTTTTAAGAGTTCCTGAATGATATCATTCAAAGTTTGCCCTTCCTTCAACTCTTTGGCAAAGGCGCTGGAGAGCTCCTGTACGTTGGGTTTGATCATGTAGGGGGCAGCTTTGATACCCTCCACAAGAGCCGGACCGGAGGCGTCCAGAATCGTTCGGCAGCCTCTGAGATTGGCGCTTTGGATAATGTTACGGTATGTGGTGGCGGGAACACCGGTAGGAAGGCTTCCGCTCAGAGTGAGGATGCGGGTTTTCAGAGTGCAGGAGGAGATTTTATCCATCAGCTTATTTAAGGCTTCTTTGGGAACGGACAATCCGGCCTCGTTAAATTCTGTCATGGACTGGCTGGCCTCTTCAAATATCTTGATATTTGTGCGCAGATGGCCGGGAACCCGGACAAAATCATAGGGGATTTCCAGATCATCTAAAAATTGTTCTACCACCCGGGCGCCTTCGGAATAGTTGAAGCCCAGACATCTTGTGGTAATACCAAAATTTTTCAGAACGGCGCTGACATTAATTCCCTTGCCGGAAATATCATTCTGCACTGATTTCACCTTATTGGTTCCATGATAGATCATGGATTGGATGTTGATCGTACGGTCCACGCAGGGATTCAAGGTAAGAGTGGTTACCTGGCAGTCCAGATCCTGGGATTTCCACTCTTGCAGGGCGGCCCAGTCTGCCATGGCCTGAAAAATGATCCAGATGGAGGTGGCTCCTGGATCCTGAAGGCCAAGGCCTTTATCAGGGTAATATTTGGCCCGGCCGCTGTGAGCCTCCATGTTTCGGGTGCTTTCCATGCCCTGCTTGGCAGCTGCAGCGGCCTTGACCAGTCCGGCTGGAAGAGAATCATTTTCTTCACTGCATTTTTCAAAAGCACAGACGGCTGGTTCCAGCGCATCGATCATGGTCTTGTCCCCGGGTTTTGCCTTGCCTCTGGATTTAAGGGCATCCAGAGATACCCGGAAAATTTCAGCAAAGTCTACCAAAGTCATGGTGAAATGTTTTTGGCGGTGAACGGTGCCGCTGACAAACAGGGTTCCAAACAGTACTCCGGAGGCTCCGCCGCAGAAATCCATAATAATAGTGCCCACTGCCTGAAATACGTCTTCGATGGAAGTGCATCTCATCCGAGGAAGCTCAGCCTGTATTTCACTGAATGCCATATGCATATTTCTGCCGTGATCTCCATCACCGATGGGGATGTCCATCTCCGTGAGATATCCTTCCTGCTTCACCATTTCTTCTGCCACAAAGCAGAACATTTTTTTGGCCTCTGCAATATTTAAATAGTCTTTCATGAGATACTGCCTCCTGCTTTTAGTAGTCCAAATTTCTGAAATGGTGATCCCGTTCTGCAAAACCTCTGATCCAAGGAGAGCGGGCGGGATAGTCGTAGCAGCGCTTCAGTTCTTCATCCACGCTCATAAGGCTTACAGAAAAACCGCTGCTGTCCTGAGGCGTGTATACCTTTTCCGCAAGAATATGGTGGACTTTGATTTCGCTGTTTCGGAGATTTTGCAAAATCCGTTTGGCAATGAGGGACAATTCCATGTGGCCGGTATGTCCAAAACCGTTCACCAGCACCACCACTTCATCCATGGGAAGCGGCTGGCTTTCTTTCAAAAGATACTGAAACACAGTATCAGCGGTTTCGTTGGCATCTATAAAGGGTTTGCGGAAAATTCCGCTTTCCCCACTGAAACCGACACCATATTCTACCATGCCTTCTTTCAGTTCCAGCAATGGCTTCCCAGTGCCGGGATCGTAGGCAGATGAGGTGCAGGCACAGAAGGTATAGGTGTTGTCATTGGCTTTGGCCGCAATTCTGGCCACATCCTCCAGATTCATGCCAAGAGAAGCGGCTCCGCCGGCGGCCTTTACCACCAGGAGAACGCCGGCTGTTCCGCGGCGCTGGCTTTTTTCTTCTCTGGGAGCAGAAGCTACATCATCGGTCACCACTACGGTTCTGGTGGTGATTCCCTCCAGTTCTGCAAGCTCGCTGGCAAGTTCAAAATTCAGTACATCTCCGGCGTGATTGGTACAGATGTATACCACACCATTTTTATTAGGGACATTTCTGGTGACGGCCTGAACAGCCCGGCAGGAAGGGGCAGTGTAAATCGGGCCGAGAACAGCAGCGTCTGCCAGGCCCTCTCCTACATATCCAATGCACCAGGGCTCATTGCCGGAGCCGCCTCCTACCACGACAGATACAGGGTTTCTGCATTTCTGGCGCATAATACCGTTACAGTTTCCACGGTCAATGAAGATGCGTTTATATTCATTGGGGTAGAGTTCTAAAAATCCGTCCACCATTTCATCAACAGCGTTTTGACAGTCATTAAATAGTTTGATCAAAATAGCTTCCTTTCTGCAAATAACTTTTTTGCAAATAGAGTTTGTTTCGTAAACAGCTTTTTGCAGATCAAATGTTCCGCAACGGATGGCAGCATCCGTGTACATAGGGCAACACGCCTCAAATCATGAGATTTGCTGGATTTTCTGAGTGTATTGTCCTATGCACACCGACGCTGCCAAGGCGTATGGTTTCATTCTGATGCATCTTCTGTGATATGATCAAGCCCCTGAGCAATAATGGTGCGCACATGGTCGTCTGCCAGGGAGTAGAAGATGGATTTGCCCTCCCTGCGGTTTTTTACCAGCTTATTCTGCTTTAGAATGCGAAGCTGGTGGGAGATGGCAGATTGAGTCATATTCAGAGCATGGGCGAGATCGCAGACGCAGACCTCAGCCTCAAAAAGTACAAACAGGATGCGAATCCTGGTAGAATCGCCGAACACCTTAAACAACTCAGCCAGGTTGTAGAGCTCTGTCTCTGGAGGCAGTTTTTCGCTTACAATCTGCAGAAGGGCTTCATGCACCTCTGTACTGTCGCAGCATTCTATTTCTTTTGGCATAAAAAGCTCCTTTCCGAAAATGAAAAGGGTTGCGGAAAGACAGAAGATCATAGGATCTATCTAACCACAGCCCGGAGAATTTAGAAATAGATTTCGCAGTCATCCTCTACTTTTTTACAATTTTTCCGTACCTCTGACATAACAGATTTGGGATCCTGCCCCTCCTCAAATTCTACAGCCATTTTCAATGTCATAAAATTTACAGATGCGTCCTTAACTCCGGAGGTTTTTTTTGCAGCATCCTCCATCTTGTTTGCGCAGTTGGCGCAGTCAACTTCGATTTTGTAGGTCTTTTTCATGGCATTCCATCCTTTCTTGTAATAGTTGTATGTCTATATATGAATAATTGTTCATGCGTTTGTTTCTATTATATACGGAAGGAAGAGGAAAGTCAAGGGGAAAGGGAAAAGGCCTGGAAAAATTTTGTTTTGTCCAAGGCCTTTTTGCAGGTAGGGGAATGTTTTTCTGAAACGATATTTTTGGGATGCTTCCCGGTCTTTATACGGAGAAAACTTTAATATTATGCTGCTGATAATAGTCCAGATACTGCTGGTTTACGGAACGGTTGGTGACTACATTTGGGATGCGATCCAGGCCGCACCACTGGGTGAAGGTACGCTTGTCATATTTTCCGTCATTAGCCAGAAGATAAATCTGTTTGGAATTGCTGATTAAATGGTTATATAACGGAAGCTGAGCGCGATTGATAATCGAGTATCCGTAATTTAAATCGATACCGTCCACAGTAATAAAAACTTTATCAAAATATAGTTTTTTAAGAGACTGTACAGTATATTCATCCAGCGTCTCGATGTGATTCGTTCCCATATGCACATTGCCGCCTAAGAGAAGAATGGATACATGGGGGTTGCCGGAAAATTCCAGTACAGCAGTAATATTTGTAGTTACAACCGTAATGTTGTCCCTGCAGTTCCGGTTGATATATTGGCACAGCAGATTGCAGGTGAGACCGGCTCCAACAAAAACAATATCATTCGAAGAAATAAATTCTGCAGATCTTTTGGCAATAGCATCTTTACAGCTGTAGTAGGGATCCGGATATTTAAGAGAGCATGAATCAGAAGCGGTTGCAACGGCAGCAGAAAGGGCGGAGTCTGTCTCTTTTGGAGAAAGGTATTGGGCACCCCCGTGGGTTTTTACCAGTAAGCCCTGACTGTCTAATTCATTCAGATCTCTTCTGACAGTGGCTAAAGACGCATGAGTTAAGTCACTGAGAAATTTAGTGCTTGCAATTTGGTTATTTTCCAGATAATCCAAAATTATTTTTTGACGTTCAAGAGCTAACATTAGGCTTCCTCCTGGTTGCTTTTTAAATATAATAATAGTTTTCCCGAAGTCAGTGTACAAGGAGATACGGAAACTTTTGTTTCGATTGTTTCGTGCACCTGTCTTCCGATATATGGCGGAGTGAGGAGTACCCGCAAATGATCAGTTGTTTTTCTCAATCTTAACCAGGCGGCTGGTGCCCAGGCGGGATGCACCGAGGCGGATGAAGTTTTCACCGTCATCAAAAGAGGAGATGCCGCCGGCAGCTTTAATTTTCACATGAGGGCCGACATGGCTGGCAAAGAGCTGAACATCTTCGAAAGTAGCCCCGCTGGTGGAGAAGCCAGTGGAAGTTTTAATATAATCAGCGCCGGCTTTGGTGACCAGTTCGCACATCTTTATTTTTTCTTCCTCGGTCAAAAGACAAGTTTCGATAATAACCTTTAAGATTTTATCACCGCAGGCTTTTTTCAGCTCTGTGATCTCGTTTAACACATAATCATAGTTTTTCTCTTTCAAGGCACCGATATTGATGACCATATCAATTTCATCAGCGCCATTCGCCAGGGCGTCTTTGGTTTCAAAAATTTTGGAAGCGGTGGTGTGATTTCCGTTGGGGAAACCGATGACGGTGCAAACTGCCATTCTATCTCCCAGATATTCTTTTGCCTGTTTTACAAAGCAGGGAGGAATGCATACGGAAGCAGTCTTATAGGTGAGCGCGTCATCGCACAGAGCTTTGATCTGCTCCCAAGTAGAGGTCTGTGCTAATAAGGTGTGATCTACTTTTGATAAAATTTCTGCATGAGTCATGATGAATACCATCCTTTCTAAATAAATATAAAAACAATTATAAAAGGGAATCCCGGAGATTTGTAAACAGAATAGGATTTCTTAACTAGATTATAAAGTAGATCCGGAAATATGTCAATAAAATGTGATTGAAAATAAGAGAAAATGATTGAAAAAGATGTAATGTATGAAAAATAAATAGTAGTTGCAAAAGAAAGGTGGTTATGATAGGATGTAATTGTGATAGATATAGGGATAACAATCAAAAAAAATCAAAATAGAACATCTTGAAAAAGTAGATGACAAGGAACGTTTCAACAATGTGTGTGTAATAGCTTTTCAATACAAAACAGAGATGAGGTGGCAAAATGGGTTTTGATCAGAAAGAAGCGGATCGCCTGGCAGTGCAGATACGAAAGAATATACTTCGGGCGATTGCATCAAAGGGAAGCGGCCATGTGGGAGGCTCACTGTCTATTGCAGATGCTTTGGCGGTACTGTACAGCGGAGAGATGAACATTGATCCTTCACAGCCTAAGAAAGAGGACAGAGATTTTATTGTGCTGTCTAAGGGACATTGCGGTCCCGCTATGTATGCAGCGCTGGCAGCCAGAGGATATTTTCCAGAGGAAGTACTTGAAACTTTGAATCAAAATAACACAATTCTTCCCAGCCATACAGACAGAAATAAGACTCCAGGGGTTGATATGACAACCGGTTCATTGGGGCAGGGAGCATCATTGGCAGCAGGAGCAGCGTTTGCGGATCAATTGGATCAGAAGAAGAATTATACGTATTTGATTTTAGGAGACGGTGAGCTGGATGAGGGACAGGTATGGGAAGCAGCCCTGTTTGCTGCTCACAATAAGCTGATCAATCTGATTACGTTGATTGATGTCAATGGAAAACAGTTGGATGGAACTACAGACCAGATATGCAGTCTTGGCAGTATTGAGAAAAAGTTTGAGGCCTTTGGCTTCCACGTGGTTTCTGTGGAGGATGGAAATGATACGGAGCAAATTTATCAGGCAATCAGAGAGGCAAAACAGGAGAAGGAGAAACCTTCGGTCATTGTCCTTCATACTGTAAAGGGCGCAGGGGTGAAATTTTATGCGGAGATGGCGAACTGTCATTCCACAACAGTGAAGAAAGAAGATCTGGAAGGATTTTATCGGGAATTGGACAGGCAGTTAGAGGAAAGGCAGGGGTAGTTATGAGCGAGTTAAGACAGATATTTGCGCAGACACTGGCGGAACTGATGCAGGAGAATCGGGATGTGGTGTATCTGGAGGCAGATTTGGCAGGAGCGATCGGGACTACAGCTCTTTTTTCACAGTTTCCGGAGCAGGCCTTTGATTTGGGAATTATGGAAGCCAATATGGTGGGAGTAGGAGCTGGGATGTCTGTGAAAGGGAAAATTCCCTTTATGCATAGTTTTGGAACCTTCGCTTCAAGAAGATGTGCAGATCAGGTGTTTTTGTCTGGCTGCTACAACCATGCCAACATTAAGATAGTGGGCTCTGATCCGGGTATCAGCGCTGAAGCCAATGGGGGTACTCATATGCCTTTTGAGGACATTGGAATCTTTCGCTCTTTTCCCGGTATGACGATCCTGGATGTGGCAGAGACTTACCTTCTAAAAGAGGTACTTCGCCAAATGGCAAAGACAGAGGGAGTGATGTATCTCCGCTTCCCACGAAAGGGCAAAAGTAGCTACTACCAGGGAACAGAGCAGTTTACCATCGGAAAAGGCTGTGTTGTAAGAGAAGGAACGGATGCCTCGATCATTGCTTCGGGTATTGAAGTGGAGGAAGCGTTGAAAGCAGCAGAGCTTCTTGCACAGGAGGGTATTCAGGTCAGAGTGGTGGACATGTTTACGATAAAGCCCCTGGATGAAACTCTTGTTTTGGATTGCACAGAGATTACGGGTGCAGTAGTGACAGCAGAAAATCATAACAAAATCGGCGGTCTTGGATCTGCAGTTGCGGAGGTTTTAGCGGAACGGGCATCTGTGCCATTTCAGAGAGTCGGGGTGCCGGATTGCTTCGGAGAAGTAGGTGACAAAAAGTTTTTGGCAGAAAAATTTGGTATCTCTGCGGAGCATATCGCAGAGGCAGTAAAACAGGTAATCCATAAAAAAAGATAGAAGAATAAGCATAGATTTGCTGGAAAGAGGTCCGGATATGAGCTATTTTATGGGAATTGATTTAGGGACTTCCAGTGTCAAGGTACTGATCGCAGATGAAAAAGGAAGGACAAAAGGCATTGGA
>CAJLNC010000031.1 GCA_905207905.1 uncultured Lachnospiraceae bacterium
GTGGTTTATTGATAAAAAAGATGCTGAACTTTTGATTCCACTTGTGGTAAAATATATGCAGATGATGGCGCCGTTTTATCTGTTTTATGCGATTGCGGAAGCATTATCCGGTGCAAGCTGCGGTTTAGGGGAGACCGTTGCACCGATGATTACGACGCTTCTCAGCATCTGTCTGCTCCGGGTATGCAGTATCTGGGTGATTCTTCCGAAGTTTGAGACGATGGAATGTATCATCTGGATCTATATTGCTTCCTGGATCGTGGCAGGTCTGTCTTTTATCGGATTATTCTGGTATAAGAGCAGAAGAAAATTACAGAAAAACAGGTAATGCATCCGGAAAAACAGCCGGAACAGGAAATATAAGACTCCGGGCATGCCTGTTGGAAAAGATGGGAGTATCGTATGGAATTAAGAGAATTACAGTTCTTTGTTGTAAGTGTGGATGCAGGGAGTCTGAGTCAGGCTGCGCAGATTTTGTATACGACGCAGCCACATGTAAGTAAAACGATCAAAAAGCTGGAGCGGACACTTGGATACCAGCTTCTCGAACGAAGCAAAAAAGGTGTGGAACTTACCAAAGAGGGAGAAAAAGTATACGATCAGGCAAGAAAAATGTTGAGTTCCATGGAAGAAATCCAGAGAATTCAGATGGAGACGCAGGAGAGTACGATCCGTATCGCATCTATGCCAAGCAGTCTTCTGAGTGAAGAATTTGCCATATTTCTTGCAGAACATCCGAAACTGCATGCGGTGTGTTATGAGGAAACACTGGAGAAGATCATTCATCATATCTGTCATCGACAGGTGGAGGTTGGTTTTGTGTTTATCTCCAAGATGCAGCGGCAGGCTTTTGAACGGATGATACAGAAAAGAAAAATGACGTTCACACCGTTAAAAGAAAAAGATATGGCACTGTATGTGGGACCGAACCACCCATATTATGAAAAGGAGTATGTGACAAAAGAAGAACTGCGAAATCTTCGCTATGTACAGCATGAAGAAGACCAGATTTCCCTGTTGCATACTTCCGGACATCTGCAGGAAGATCTGATTGACAGCAGAGACTTTCAACAGATCGTCACGGTAAACAGCAGCTCACTGATGCAGGAACTTTTAAGAAAGACGGATCTTGCCAATCTCAGCTGCAATCTGCAGAAGGAAAAAGAAAGGGACAGCCTGATCCGTATGATCCCGATCCGAAAAAGCCATACAAAAGTCTGTTTCGGGTACCTGCATCGGGCAGACTGCGTATTGCGTGCTCACACGGAGGAGTATTTGAAGCAGTTAGAAGCATATATTGACGATAATATCGGAATGAAGCAGGAAGCAATACAGGCAAATTTGCTGATTTTATACAAATTATTTCATACTTTGGATGTTCCCAATTACATGATGGGAAAAGAGGGGAATATTTTTTATACAAATAACGGATATGCGCCTCAGGTTTGGTCTGGAACAATCCATTTTAGTGAGGGAGAGAAGCAGACTATGACGGATGCTTTTCTGAATTTTTCGGATTGGCTTGCTGATCTGGATGCAAAATTAATTGTGATGGGGATACCGGATAAAGAAAATATTTACCCAGAGGTATATCCCGATTCAGTAAAAAGATATAGTGAGGTTACTCAATTTGATGACTTGTTGAATTACATGCGGGAGTTTGAGGAACTTAATGTTTTGGATATAAAATCTGCATTATTGCAGGCAAAGGATGAGGGCAAAGATTTATATTATAAAGCATTTGATTGTACGCACTGGAATTTTTGGGGTATGTATATAGGATATTGTAATTTAATGGAACGATTACAACAGGACGATCCTCTTCTGAAAATTGTTTCAAAGGAAGAATTGAATATTATAGAGGAAGAAACCAGTACTATGGAGCATTTGCAGAAATCTGAATTATTGTCTGAATATATTTCTTTTGATGATGTAAAGTATGAATATCGTATAACAAATCCATGCGGTATTGAATGTGATACGTTTCCCGGAAAGTTCGAGGTGGAAAATGGTGAAATCTATTATCATTATACAAATCCAGAATTAGATAATGGGAAAACGTTAAGTATAATAGGAGATTCGTATATATACGGACAGATGTTGCCGTTATTGGGAGAGAGTTTTGAGGATGTTTATTTTTTGCAGCCGCAAACGGGAACCCAAATCAGAAAATTTATACAAGAATCAAAACCAGATTATGTTTTATATGAAGCTGTAGAACGTGCATTTTATTATTATGTAGTATTAGAACGTTTACAAGAAGTAGTAGCATAATTTGCTATAAATTTTAGATATATTAAAAGAGAGACTAGTATTAGCAGTTACTTAGAAATAAGCTATTGATTTTCTATATAATTAATATACAAATGCAATCACAGTATCTTAGGTACATTGATGATAGGACAAGACATGGGATTGTTTTAGATTTGTATTTATTTAAGTGACATTTTGAAAAAGATTAGTTTCATTTTAAATGCCTGCAAAATATGTTACTAATAGAAAGGGAAGACTGCAAATGAAAAAAGGCAGAAAAATCAGGATCTGTTTAATGGCTTGCGGTATATCAAGTACCATCTCTATTTTGAGCTTACTATTGTCCACATATTTGTATGAAGAGATGTTTTTAGGATATTTTGAAAATATTTTTATATTTATACTAAATACACTTCCCATACTATTTTTCTATTTTCTTTTTTATTTTGTAATGAAACGAGAATGGATTTCATATTTAATTACAATTTCTTTAGTATTGGGAGGGGCGACGGCAAATTATTATAAAATTGTATTTAGAGATGATCCTTTGATGTTTGGCGATTTAACGCTTATAAAAGAGGCGAAGAATTTACTGGGAAATTATGAACTTTTTTTAGACTTTAAGCTGGTGTTTGTTTGGTTGACAGCATTAATTATTTTGATTGCGCTGTTTTTTAGAAAAAAAGAAAATATGACATGGAATTTTAGGATAATCGGAGCATGCGCATCGCTTATAGGTTTGATAGGGACATATGGCTTGATAACAGATAATACAATATATGAAAGTACAGAAAGTCCGTCTTTACAAGATGCTGGAAATCAAACAGAACAATTTGCCAGCAGGGGTTTTGTATATTCATTTATTCGTAGTGCATCCTATCGTTATGCGAAACCAAAAGATTATAAGAAAAGTGATATGGAGAAAGTAGTGGCTTCCTTGGAGTATCATGATATTCCAGAAGAAAAAAAGATAAATATAATTGCAGTTATGTTAGAGGCATATAATGATTTTAGTAAATTCGAAGAAGTCAATTTTGAAAATAACCCTTATATTAAATGGGAAAAATTAAAGGAAGAGTCTTATAGTGGTGAAATTGTAACGAATATTTTTGCAGGAGGAACAATAAATACTGAACGGTCATTTGTTACGGGTGCAATGAACTTGCCGGATTTTAGAAAAAAGACGAATACTTATATAACGTATTTTGATGAGCAGGGATATGTTACAGAGGGAATTCATCCCTATCATGGATGGTATTATAATAGAAAGAATATTAATTTTAATTTAGGGTTTCAGAAGTATTATTTTTATGAGGATATTTTTGCTCCAAACGGCATTTATTTGGATGCTGGAAAGGGGCTGATGCCTGTTATTTCTGACAATATATTATTTGATACTATTTATGATTTGTATGAGGAAAATAAAAAAACGGGCAAACCATATTTAAATTTCAGTGTTTCTTTAGCTATGCACGGAGCCTATCCTGTAGATGTAGTGACAAAAAAAGATACTTAAAATGGGAAGATAACTATACAGAAGAAGAGTATAATATATGCAATTATTACTTTGAACAAGTAGAAAAAACAAATGAGGCCATCAGCAGATTTGTAGAGCGTTTTAGAGAAGAGGAGCCTGTAGTTATAGTTTTTTTTGGAGATCACAATCCCTGGTTAGGAAATAATAACAGTGTGTATGATATGTTGGGAATTAATTTAGAAACCGATGAGCAGGAGGGATTTTATAATTATTATTGTACACCCTACCTATTTTGGGCCAATGACAGCGCTAAGGAATGCTTACAGAAAAAAATTGAAGGTGAGGGAGGCATTCTCAGTGCCTGTTTCTTAATGAATGAATTATTTGAAGTTTTAGGCTATGAAGGCAATCAGTTTATGCAGGCATCAAATCAACTGTATGAGGTGTTGAATGTGATACAAGGGCCATTTTATCAATCTCAAGGGAATATACTCGGTAAATTGTCAGAAACTGAAAGTGATTTGTTGACACAGTTTGAAAAAATACAGTATTATTGGCTGAAAGAGCGATAGAGGGAAGCGCTAAGATTCAAATCAAAGCATTTTATACAAGAATAAAGGGTTGACTGTATTCTCAAGATATTTTTGGCTAAAGTTGTTTCTAACGGAATATTTGTTTTGAGCAGGTAAAAAATCAAATTTTAGGCACAATAAAAGAAACCGCCTGATGAAGATTGCGGATACACACGTTACTGTGCTCTCCGCCAAATTCGCCATCACGTGTCCAAGGAACATTTTTATCAAAGATGATTTGAAGTTCAGAGGTTTTAAAAGCTATAATATAGTCATTAGCATCTCCGGTAAGAAGGGCATTTATAATGCCGGGCCAGTCAATGAAACTATCTGGCATTCGGATGAAAGTTACTTCAAAGAGACCGTCATTGAGGGAAATATTCTGACCGGTGATGCTTTTAAAGCCCCCCACAGAATTAGAATTTGTAATCATTCCAAATATAAATTCCCCAGCCCCGGATTTTTCGGGGCTTTTAAATTTTAAATGCCAGCTCTTTAAAGAGGACAGGCTTTTTACTCCTTCCAGAATATAGGCAATATGTCCAAGGATATTTTTTAGGTCTTGTTTGGTTTCATAAGAGACATTGGTAAAAGCACCAAAAGCCGCTACATAGATAAAGTATTCCTCATTTATTTTTCCGATGTCACAGGGAAAAAGATTCCCATTGATAAGCGTATCAAGTGAAGCAGAAATCTGCTTTGGGATGTTCAGAGTGTTGGCAAAATCATTTGTGTTGCCAGTTGGAATATAGCCGATCGGAAGCCGGAGACTTCCGCCGACAACACCAGACACCACCTCGCTGAGGGTGCCGTCTCCGCCGCTGCATAAAATGAGGTCAAAAGATTTTCCGTATTTTAAAACAAATTTAGAAGCATCCTGATTTCCCTGGGTAACATGTACAGAGATTTCCAGATTCATACTGCTGAGTTTTTCAATGATATCTGCCAAATGGGTCCGGATTTGTCCTTTTCCAGATTTGGGATTATAGATAAAAAGTAATTTTTTCATAATAAATGTAAACACTCCCCAGGATCAATGCGTAAATGAAATACTGATACTATATCACAAATAATGTGGAATTCCAAGAACTTAACGTTAAAATGTAGGGAAACGGACTATTTTGAAGTTCTTGAAAAAAGTTTTTATGAGGATACAATGATTGAAAAGTGATTGTTTGCAATGGCAGGACGAGATGCTTTTTGAAGCCAGGAAGTATTATTTATATGGTGGACTTATAAACCTTAGAAAGAGAGAAGGTATGGTCTAAGGTTGTAGACGGTCAGTATATAGTAATCATGAAATATCCTGTACAATCATAGTTTTTTCACTTGCCTTCCAGATTTTTTAACGATAGAATATAATCACAAAATGATTGTAATTAAAATTTAGAATATAAGAGACTAGAAAACCAAGGAGGAATTGACTATCGGAAGAAAAGATTCAGTGACGAAATCGTACATGGGTGAGGATGCCGTTTTTGCAGATGCTTTTAATTATTTTCTTTACCAGGGCAGGCAGGTGCTGGCCCCGGAAGATTTGAAGCCCCTGGATACAGCACAGCTTGGGGTATTTTCGGGAACCGGAAAAGCTGCAGGGACTGCCGTGGAAGCAGTACAGAAGTACCGGGATGTGCTAAAGATAGGGAATGTGAAGAAGGATGACAGGGCCGCCTACCTTTTGCTTGGGGTGGAGAACCAGAGCCAGGTGCATTATGCCATGCCCGTAAGGAATCTGGTGTACGATGCCCTCCAGTATGCCAGGCAGGTAGAGCAGATTGCGGCAGACCACCGGAGGCAGTGTGACTGGAGCGGGCATAGCCGTGGAGAATATCTTTCCGGTTTTTATAAGAAGGATCAGCTTCTTCCGGTGATCACATTGGCGATCTTTTTCAGCCCGGATAGGTGGGACGGTCCGATGACGCTGCATGATATGATGTCTGCGACAGATCCGGAGCTTCTGAAGCTGGTACAGGATTACCGGATCCACTTGATAGAACCGGCAGCCATGGAGACGGAGGATTTCGAGAAGTTGTGCTCCAGTCTGAGGGAAGTGCTGGCATTTATTAAATATTCCAGGGATCCGGAGAAGCTTTCCAAGCTGCTGACCCAGGATCCTCATTTTGAACATCTGGACCGAAGTGCAGCTATGGTGATCAGCGCCTGTACCCACACAGATTTGAATATAAAAGAGGATGAGGAGGCGGTAAATATGTGTCAAGCCATAGAGGCTATGAAGAGAGACAGCCGGGAGGCGGGAGTTGCAGAAGGAAGGGCAGAGGGAAGAGCAGAGGGGAAAGAAGAAGGAATGCTTATTCAGGCCAGAGCTACTGCGGAAAGGCTGGCGGCAAAAGGGTTTGAAGAGGAGCAGATCGCAGAGATCCTGGGTTACGGGTTAAGTGTAGTGAGAATGTGGATTTATTCTGATGAACAGTAAGGCGGATAAGGGTATCTGTTTTGAAAGTTTTTATATGTGAGATTTTTTTAGAAATGCTTCTGCAGTTTACTGGTGTATAAAATGCCGCATTCTATGCGGCTGCACTTTCCACTGATTTTTTGTAGAATGAAGTTCAAAGAAACTGGAGTATCTTGAGATGCCGGAGTCCTGGCTTACGGTATTTTAAGAATTGGAGGAACATGAGAAATAAGTGATAGTAAGAGAGGCAGGTGAAACCATGGCATACAGTGAGTTAATTAAAAATTTTAATAAGATCCGTGATTATATGCGGGATTTTTATATTTATGGTTTCAAATGCCGTGATGATTATACAAAGAAAAGCGCCAGATCCTATGACAATGAGAAACGGCGGATGGAGAGCTGGCTTGGGGATTATATGCAATTTCGCCGAACCGCTGATGGCAAGGAAGTATTTTTATCCATAGACAGTAGAGTGACGAAACAGAATCCGCTTTATAAAGCATGGAAAACGAAAAGTTTTACAGACGGAGATATTACGCTGCATTTTGTGATCCTGGATATTCTTGCTTCCGGGGCAGAGAAGTCGTTTCTTGAAATAGCCGGACAGATAGATTCTTATTTGGAGGTATTTGATCATGTACGGCTGTTTGATAGTTCCACGATCCGAAAGAAGCTGAATGAGTATGTGAAAGAGGGAATGCTGGTCAGCAGAAGATCAGGAAAAACAGTTCTGTACCGGCGTTCCCAGGAGAACAGTATTCCGAATACAGACATTCTGGATTTCTTTTCAGAAACAGCGCCATGCGGCGTAATAGGATCCTTTCTTTTGGATAAAACAGCCAGGCATGAGAGCTGTTTTGCTTTTAAGCATCATTACATAACAGGGGCTATGGATAGTGAGGTGCTTTGCTCTATATTTGCAGCGATTCATGAAAAGAGAATGATTGCAGTTGAGATGATCAACAGAGAAAAGAATCGGGTTTCGGAAAGTCATCTGGTTCCCCTTAGAGTCAGAAACAGCGTTCAGGGTGGGAGACAGTATCTTATGGCTTATGCGCCGCGGTTTAAGAGAATTACATCGTATCGTTTGGACAATATTATTTCGGTAAAGACAGAAGCGGTTTCAGAACAATTTGATGAGCTTCGGAGAAAGTTAGACAGGCTGGAACCGCATATATGGGGAGTCAGTACAGACAGCAGATCTGGGAAGCGAATGGAGCACGTTGCATTTACGGTTCGCTATACAGAGGAAGAAAAGCATATCCCCAGGAGGCTGGAAAGGGAAAAACGTATTGGCACAGTGGAACATCTAGATCAAAATACAAGCAGATTTTCAGCGGATGTATTCGATGCTGGCGAACTGATCCCCTGGATCCGCACCTTCATTTGCCGGATCACGGATATTTCAATTTCTAACAAGGCATTGGAAGATCAGTTTAAAAAAGATCTTCAGACAATGTATGCAATGTATGGCTTGAAAGGCGGTGACAGCCATGCTGTTTAGTGAATTATATGGGGTTTATTTCCACACGGTTGCTTCGATCTTGACTGCCGCAGTGGATCATACGCTGCAGCCGGGCGAGATGAAGCGAATCATACAGGAGACTGCTTTTGGAGAGAGCATGCTGAATATTCCGGAAGCATTGGGGAAGGAACACTGGCGGCTGATGAAAGACGATGGGACTACCATTATCAGGAATGTTCCGACTATGCCGCTGACGATACTGCAAAAACGCTGGCTCAATGCAATTGCCTATGATCCCAGAATCCGGTTGTTTACAGATGAACCTGCTGTCTTTCCGGATATAGAACCTTTGTTTTTTCCGGAAGATATCAAAGTATTTGACCGATATGGGGATGGGGATCCGTATGAGGATGAAGAATATATCCGCAACTTCCGCTTGATCCTGGATGCCATTAAACATCAATATTCTCTTCAGATCAGTGTCGTAAGCCGTCATGGAGAGCGGATCACAACCAGGACACTTCTGGAATATCTGGAGTATTCAGAGAAGGATGATAAGTTTCGATTGATCGGGACTGGAAGCAAATTAGGGAACACAATTAATTTGGGCCGCATTATCTCCTGCGGGAAATGTGACATAACAGAAAAAAATGTACCTGGAAAGAGAAATCTTTCTCGTCCCCGTACCGTGATTTTTGAAGTTGCAGATGAGAGAAATGCTCTGGAAAGGGCGCTGATGCACTTTGCTCACTTTAAAAAGCAGGCAGAAAAGCTGGAAGATGGCAAATATAAGATTACGCTGTGTTACGATAAAGAAGATGAAACGGAAGTCCTGATCCGTGTGCTCTCTTTCGGCCCTATGATCCGGGTTGTAAAACCGCCGGCATTTGTCAATTTAATAAAGAGGAGATTGCTGGATCAAAAAAGTTGTGAACTGTGACAAGTTCGCAACTTTTTTTCCGTGATAAAGAAGTTCAGACGCAGTAAACTATCGGTATAACAGGATAAGATCAGGAAGGATGTGAATGAAATTCTGGAGGAGTATAAAACAGCCATGAAAGACGTTTATTCTACATCAGTAACGGCCGCCACACTAGATGAAGCGCCTATGGCCTACAAATCTTTAGAAGATATTATTGATGTGATCCGGGATACCGTAGAGATTATTGATATTATGAAGCCAGTGTATAATTTTAAGGCTTCTGAGGAGGATGTACCATGGAAGAAACGGGGTGAAACAAATGAGAGAAAAGATACAAGCGCAGCTTCGGAGGATTGAAGTTCAGGAGAAAGTAAGAATATTATTTGCAGCAGAGTCCGGAAGCCGCGCCTGGGGCTTTGCATCTCCTGACAGTGACTATGATGTACGGTTTATCTATATTAGATCGCAGCAGGATTATCTGAAGCTGAAACCGGATCGAGACATGATCGAATTACCCTTAGATCCTGTGTTGGATATCAATGGCTGGGATCTGCAAAAGACATTAAGATTATTGTATAAATCCAATCCGACTCTGTTTGAGTGGATTTCGTCTCCCATCATTTATCTGGAAACGGCATTTGCAGGCCGGTTGAGAAATCTGGCAGGCAATTATTTTTTCCCTAAAAAGGCAATCTATCACTACATAAGCATGGCGGAGGGAAATTACCGTGAATATCTGAAAAGTGATGAATAGGTGAAAAACAAAAATATCACAAATGATTGTGGAAATATGCTATAGTAAGAGGGAGAATGCAAGGGGGCTTTTGAAACAAAGAAGTGCAGAAGTACCGGACGTGCGCAAGGCAGCGAATGCGAGGAGAGACGGCTGGCCCTATACGGACAGAAAATCTAAGCGGCACCAGGATTGTAAAAAGAGAAAAAGATGCAGGGAGAAAGACGGATATGACGAACGTTAGAAACAGGACATTGGATTATTATAACGAAAATGCAGATGAGTTTATAGCGGGGACCGTTGGAGTGGATTTTCGGAAGACTCAGGATCGTTTTCTGGGCAGACTGGTATCTGGCGCTTATATTCTTGATTTTGGATGCGGTTCAGGAAGAGATACAAAATATTTTTTGGATAAAGGATATAAAGTGGATGCCATAGACGGATCCAGTCAGCTGTGCAGAAGGGCCAGTGCATACACAGGAATTCAGGTAAGGCAGATGTTGTTCCAGGAACTTGCTTCCAGTGAGAAATACGATGGTATATGGGCATGTTCATCGATCCTCCATCTTCCTAAAAAAGAATTAAAAATAGTTCTAAAGAAAATGGGAACTGCGTTAAAGCTCAATGGTGTCTTATATACATCTTTCAAGTATGGCGAATTTGAAGGGGAACGTAATGGACGGTATTTTACGGATTTTACCATAGATACATTTACCAATTTTATGCAGGAAATAGATAGTCTAAAGATAGAGGACTTCTGGCTTACAGGGGATGTAAGACCGGGAAGGGGAGCGGAAAAATGGCTGAATTTAATTCTGCGGAAAAAGTAAAGATTGATTTTGCGGAAGGATATTCTACGGATGTAATGACTGGAGACAGAGACAAGAGAATGTATTTGTATGATCAGTTGATCCGAAGCCTCAAAAAGGCAGAGCGTGTGGATATCATTGTTTCTTTGCTCATGGAATCCGGAGTTAAAATGCTTCTGGGAGGGTTGGAGAATGCATTAAAACGCGGTGCACAGATCCGGATCTTGACAGGAAATTATCTTGGGATCACTTTCTTTTTGGTTGTACAGATTTTTGCACAGCTACTGTGGCATACTGATTGTATTAGAAATCCATGGAACATATGCTGAGAAAATTAGAGAAACGGAGGTACTGGCAAATGAAAGGGTACAATACAGGAGACGGATACATGGGATTTGTGGATGGCAGATATATGTTATTTGCCAGTGAAGCCGATTATTGAGTAGATGAACGATGGAATGGAATAGGAATTGTATTATGAGGGGCGGAAGATTGCGCGGCCGGTGATTTTGTAGTAGGATATACGGGAGACGGTTGCGCGTTTTTTTGCCTTTAAAGGGAAAAGGCTGGAGACCGGGCGGCGCAAGAACAGGAAAATACGGAGGAATGTAACAGGATGAAGATTGCGGTGACTTATGACAACGGAACAGTATTTCAGCATTTCGGAAGAACGGAATTTTTTAAGGTATATGAGGTGGAAGACGGAAAGATTCTCTCTAGTGAGGTGATCGGTTCCAACGGCACCGGTCACGGAGCCCTGGCCGGATTGCTGGCGGACAGAGGAATCGATGTGCTGATCTGCGGCGGGATCGGAGGCGGAGCCCAGAGCGCCCTGGCAGAGGCAGGAGTGGAGCTTTGCGCCGGCACCCAGGGAGATGTGGATCAGGCGGTGGAAGCGTACCTAAAAGGAGAATTGGTGTCTTCCGGGGCAAACTGTGACCATCATCACGGGGAGGAACATTCCTGCGGCGACCACGAAGAAGGGCACGGCTGCGGCGGCCACGGGGAGGGCCATGGCTGTGGAGATGGCTGCGGCGGATGCCATGGGGCCAGCGATATTACCGGACGGAACGTGGGAAAGACCTGCCGCACCCATTACAGAGGCACCTTTAACGATGGAACGCAGTTTGACTCCTCCTATGACCGGGGAGAACCGCTGGAGTTTGTGTGCGGCGCGGGCATGATGATCCACGGATTTGACGCCGCGGTGGCTGACATGGAGGTGGGCCAGGTGATGGACGTCCATCTGATGCCGGAGGAGGCATACGGTATGCCTGATCCCAACGCTATTTTTACCATTGAGACGGCCCAGCTTCCGGGATCAGAGGAGCTTCAAGTGGGACAGCAGGTATATTTAACCAGCCAGAACGGACAGCCCTTCCCAGTGAAAGTGACTGCCAGAGAGGGAAGCACCATCACCTTTGACGCGAACCATGAGATGGCGGGAAAAGAATTGAACTTCCGGATTGAGCTGGTGGAAGTGAAGTAAAATACCCTGCTGGGGAGGAAGCAGGCAGAGATGACATCGATGGACCAGAAACTCCGCACGTTCTATCTGATGGACATTATGCTGGAGCGCACGGATGACAATCATCTGTTAAACGCAGCCCGGCTGTGCGATATTTTAAAAAGTGAATACGGTATATCCACGGATCGGCGCACCATATACGCGGAGATGGAGATCCTGTCTAAGTACGGGTTGGATGTGCAGCAGAAGAAGGGGAAGAATCCCGGCTACTATATCGGGGCCAGGGAGTTCAAGCTTCCAGAGATGAAGCTTCTGGTGGACGCAGTGCAGTCCTCAAAGTTTATCACGGAGCGAAAATTCAGGGAGCTGATCAAGAAGCTGGAGACGCTGTGCCGCCGGTGGGACATGGCCGCCCTGTCAAAGCAAGTCTTTATCGTCAACCGCCCTAAGACGGAGAATGAGACCATCTACTACAATGTGGACGATATTCACACGGCTATCTACGGGAACCGTGAGATCACTTTTCAGTATGCGGAGTGGGCCATGAAAAAAGAGTTCCATCTGAGACGGGGCGGGGCCATGTATGTGGTCAGTCCCTGGGCGCTCACCTGGAACGATGAGAATTATTACCTTGTGGCATACGATGACAAGGCAGGTAAAATCAAACATTACCGGGTGGACAAGATGCAGCGCATGGAGGTGCTGGAGACGGAGCGCAAGGGAGAGGAAGCCTTCCGGGGTTTTGATCTGCGGAGTTTTCCAAGAAAACCTTTGGCATGTACGGAGGCCGGGACAAGGTGGTGACGCTGTTGTGCGGCAGGGAGCTGGCCGGGATGGAGCTGGACCGGTTCGGAACGGACGTCTGGATGGTTCCGGTGGATGAAGAGCATTTCCGGGCAAGGGTGTTGGTGTCGGTGAGCCCTCAGTTTTCGGCTGGGTCACCGGCATCGGGAAAAACCTGCGGATAGAAGGGCCGGATCAGGTGCGGAGGGAATACCTGGAGTATGTGGAAAACATTCTGGCTGGGTATCAGATGGCTGCCGGGAATGGACGAAGAGAAAATGCCGGGGAGGAGTGAATGGGGCATGGCGCTGTACGCGTTGGGTGATCTGCATCTTAGCTTTCAGGCAAAGAAGCCCATGGATGCCTTCGGGAAAGTCTGGAAGAATCATGAGAGGAAAATAGAAAAGTACGTCAATCGGATCGTGAAGCCGGAGGATACTCTGGTGCTCACCGGAGATCATTCCTGGGGCAGAAAGCTAGAGGAATGCCAGGAGGATCTGGCCTTCATCGAAAACCTGCCGGGCCGCAAGATTTTGCTTCGGGGAAACCATGATATGTTCTGGGACGCTAAGAAGACAGGACGGCTGAACGAGCTGTTCTCCGGCCGGCTGTTTTTCCTGCAGAATAATTTTGCTCCATACGGAGACTACGCATTGGTGGGAACCAAGGGATATACCTTCGAGGGGCCCTTTTATCTGGAACGCAGAGGTCGGGTGGTTGGTTGGGATGAGGAGCAGGAAGCCCAGGCAAAGAAGCTGGTAGCCAGAGAGATGGAACGGCTGCGGGAATCCTTTCGCCAGGCCAGGGCCGCCGGATACCGGAAGTATGTGATGTTTCTCCACTATCCGCCCACCAGCATTCTGGAGGAAACCTCCCCCTTTACGGAGATTGCGGAGGAATACGGCGTAACTGCCGTGGTGTATTCCCACTGCCACGGAGAGCGGCGGTTCGCAGACAGCATCCAGGGAACCTTCCACGGGATCCGGTATATGCTGGTGTCGGGGGATTACCTGGATTTTCATCCGGCGCTGGTGCTGGAGTGAGCGAGACTTGAAGAAAGGGATGAGAGAGATGCAGCAACTGGACGCGATTGAGGAGACCTCCTACCTGTCGGTTCCCAATGCCCGGATATACCGGAAAATTATGCGGTATTTTTACCGGGAATATGAAAAAATGCGGTATCGGCTTTGCAAAGAGGATGTGTTTGAGCTGATCAGGCAGGAGGAAGAATTCCACGACTATACGATGCAGGACCTGGAACAGGATCTGGCGGCGCTGGTGAAATGGAAGAACCTGACTCCGATTCAGGATCCGGGGCGGGTGTATACCATTGCGGATTACAAAAATAAACAGTACCGTTATACCATGTCGGAGTACGCCGTGGAGATCGAACGGCTGACAGTGCGGCTGGAAAATGTATTTCTGGAATCCGGAAATCTTTCCACAAATTATTTTGTGCGGCTGGAGAAGAGCCTGGAAGAGGCGGAGGCCATGGAACAGGCCAGCCTGAAAGAGGTAAATGAGTGGTGGAATCTGCTCCAGGAGGATTTTCGCAGACTGAACCAGAATTATCAAGACTATCTGAGGGATTTCTATTCCGGCAAAGCGGACCGGCTGATGAAATCAGTGGAATTTATCCTTCACAAGGATAAGTTTATCCGCTATCTGAATGAGTTTGTGCAGGAGCTGCAGCATCATTCCCGGAGGATTGAACAGATCCTGAAGCGATCTATGGACCGGATCGAGGGCGTCATGCTGGAGCGGGTAGTGCAAAGTGAGCTGGATATTCCCCATGCGGTGGTGGAAGCCCGGGGAGGGTCGGAGCCGAATATCAGGGAGAATGTGACGGGAAAATGGAGCTCTCTGAAGAACTGGTTTCTGGATTCCGGAAGGCAGGAATGTGAGGCGAAGCGGGTGCTTCGGATTACCAACGAGGTAATTCGAAACATCATCCAGAATGCGGCTCTGATTGTTCAGATGCAGAACTGGGGAATCAGCAGAAAGGAAGACTACCGAAGGTTTCTGGAGTTGTTTTTGAAATGTGAGAATCTGGAGGAAGCCCATCGGCTCTCTGCCCATGTGTTTGGCATTCAGCGGGTCGAGCATTTCCGGACGAACAGTCCTAGGGAAGCGGACTCCATTAATGAGAGTATTTTTGCGGAAGAACCGGCGGAATATCTGCTGAAACCCCATACCAGAGCCTACCGGGAAAAGCGGGACCGGACGGGATTTTCTGATAAATCCCTGGAGAAACTGATTCAGCGGCAAAGGTATCTGGAACATGCGGCGAAACAGCGGGAGATTGTGCTGCGGTATATCAAAGACCAGAAAATCGTGTTTGCGGATATCACGGAGAAAATAACGGAAAGTACGAGAACGATATTTTTGCAGTGGATTGGCCAGGCGGGCATGAATTCGGAACACCGGGGAAGAACCGAGTACGGGCAGGAATACCGTCTGGTCCGCGCAGAGGGAAACTGCGTGCTTCACTGTGAGGATGGGGATTTGACCATGCCGGCGTATGTGATGGAGTTTCAATAAAACAATGAATGAGATAAGGACACTTTTAGAGGAATTCTGGGTCTGCAGAGAACAGAACCGGGAAAAATATTACAGAGTAAAGAGCGAGGTGCCGAAGTTCCAGAAATTTGTGCGGGAGCAGCTGGGCTGGAAGCTGATCCACACGGAGAGCCTGATAAAGCTGGAGAAAATTCCGGCCCATGCGGAGAGCTTTATGGGGATCCAGGAGTTTTTGGAGATTCGGGATTACTGCATCTTATGCGTTGTGCTGATGTTTCTGGAGGACCGGGAGGATCAGGAGCGGTTCCTTTTGTCGGAACTGATCGACTTTGTGGAGACGGGATTGAAACCGTATATGCAGATTGACTGGACTTCCTTCAGTCAGCGCAAATCCCTGGTCCGGGTGCTTCAGTATCTGGAGAAGCTGCAGATACTCCGGGTATATGAGGGCAGCAGCGAGGCATTCGGACAGGAAGAGGGGCGGGAAGTGCTGTATGAGAATACAGGATATTCCAGATACTTTGCGGTGAGCTTTGCCAAAGACATTTCAGAGTGTGAATCCTGGAAGGACTTTGAGAAAGCGGATTTTGAGGAGTTTTCCAAGGATCGGGGAACCAGGCGAATCAACCGAGTGTACCGGCAGCTTGCGGCCTGTCCGGCGCTGTACTGGACTGCGGCGGATGATCCGGATTCCCTGTATCTGAAAAATCAGAGGCAGTGGGTGAGAAAATATCTGGAAGAAAATCTGGGCGGACGGCTGGACATCCACAGAAACGCGGCGTTTTGGATGCTGGAGGAGGGAGAAGTTTTCGGCTCGGTTCACCCGAGAGACGCCATGCTTCCGGAGGCGGTTTTGCTGCTCTGCGCCAGAATCCAGGAGATGGTAAGAGCCGGAGATCTGAGTCGGGATGAGGACGAGTGCATACGGATCAGCCGGGAGCGATGGAGCCGCCTGGTTCTGGAGCTGAAGAAAAGCTGGAAAGAGGCCTGGAGCAAGGAATACAGGGTGATGGATGATGAGAAGCTTCTGGATCGTGTGCTTCAGTACATGAAGGACTGGATGATGCTGCGGGAGGAAGAGGACGGGCGGATCGTTTTGATGCCGGCTGTCGGAAAACTGGAGGGACATTATCCCAGGGACTACACAGGAGGGGAGATAAGATGAGCGGCCGCTGGAAAATGAATCGAATTGGTTTTGTGAACTTCTGGCTTTACGATGAGGAAGAGTTTCCGTTTGAGGACGGCAGACTTTTGCTGAGGGGCCAGAATGGTTCCGGAAAATCCATCACCACCCAGAGCTTTATTCCCTTTATCCTGGATGGAGACCGGACGCCGAGCCGCCTGGATCCCTTCGGCTCCAGCGACCGGAGAATGGAATACTATTTTCTTGGGGAGGAGGGAAAGGAGGAGGCCACCGGCTATCTTTTCCTGGAGTTTAAAAAAGAAGATGAGGAGGTTTACCGCACCATCGGAATCGGCCAGAGGGCCAGACGGGGCAGATCCATGGACTTCTGGGGATTTCTGATTCTGGACGGCCGGAGGATCGGCCAGGATATCTGGCTGTACCGGGAGGCGGGGAGTGTAAAAATTCCCTGTGACAAAAGGGAACTGAAACAGAGGCTGGGAGAGAACAATCTGATGACAGACAGTCCGGGAGAATATAAAAAGCTGGTAAATCAGTATATTTTCGGTTTCCGGAAGCTGGAACAGTACGATCAGTTTATCCGGCTTCTGGTCAAAGTGCGTGCGCCTAAACTTTCAAAAGAATTCCGGCCTTCCAAGGTGTATGATATTCTGAATGATTCTCTGCAGACCCTGACGGACGAGGATTTGCGGATCATGGTGGATGCCATGGAAAAGATGGATGAGATTCAGGAAAGCCTGGATACTCTGGAGAGAGCCTTTGAAGATGTGAAAATTATCCGCACAGAGTATATCCGATATAATCAGTATATGTTGGCGCAAAAGGGAAAGGCATACCTGGACGGGAACCGAAAAGTCAAAGAGTCCAGAGACCGTCTGGACAAGCTGACCGCTCAGAAACAGGAGTTTGCGGAACAGATCCGGGACAAACGGCAGAAACTTGCCGAGCGGGCCGGGCGGGAAGAACTGCTGCTGGCGGAGAAGGAGGGACTGCTGGACACCGATATGGAGGATGTGGACCGCAGACTGACCGAGGCACGCCGGAAGCAGCAGGAACTGCAGCAGCGGGAGCGGGAGTGGGAAAAGAGAGCGGAAGAGTGCAACAGCCAGATCTTTCTTTTTGAGCAAAACCTGAAGGCGTTGCAGGGAGAGCTGGGAAGCCAGAGAGAGAGCCTGGAAGAGCAGAGACAGGAACTGGCAGAGCAGCAGGAGATTCTGCGCTGGGAGGGGCATGAGGAAGCCGTGAGGATGCTTGTCCTGGAACAGGCGGGCGCGGCGGAGAGCATCTCCCGGAAGTTGGCGGAATACAGAAAGCAGCTGGCAGAGTGCAGAAAGGCAATTCGGTTCTATGAGGAAGCTGTCCGGCTGTATGACGAAGCGTCCCGGACACTGGAAGAGCTGGAGAGAAAACGGGCGGAGTGGGAGCAGGCCCAGGAGAGAGCCCAGGAGCAGGCCCAGGACTGCCGGGAAAACTGGATCGCGTCGGTGTTTCAGGCGGAGAAGACGGCGCGCGCATGGAAGCCCCAAAGGGATGTTCTGCTGGATGTGGAGAAGCGGATGAGGGATTACCGGGAGCTTTCAGATGCCGGAGCCATTCAGGAACTTCTGCGCCTGGACTATGAGCGGCAGCGGCAGGCCCTGCTGGATCAGCGGGGCGATAAACAGCGTGCCTATCATGAAAAGGAGACCGAACTGGAAGAGATTTCCCGTGAGCTTGCCAGAGTGAAAAGCTGTGAGGAACTGGAGCCGGATCGGGATGAGCAGACGATGCGTTCCAGAGAGGCGCTTGCCAAAGCTGGCATTCGTGCCGTTCCCTTCTATAAGACGGTGGAATTTTCCGAGCAGCTCACGGAAGCAGAATGTGCCAGGCTGGAAGCTCAGCTTCAGGGGATGGGACTTCTGGACGCTCTGGTGGTGGCCCGGGAGGAAATACCGAGCATTCAGAGGGAATGTCCGGAATTTCTGGACAGCCTGATTTTGGTGGAGCAGGAAGGATCCGTTTCCTTTCCCGGCCTGAAGGTCAGTGAGAAGCTGGAACCTGAAATGCAAAGAGAGGTTCTGCGGATATTGAACAGCATCGGATTAGACGCCGGGGAGGTTACTGGAAATTTGGATGACCTTCAGGGAGCCGGAGCGCGCGTCGGCGAGGATGGAAGCTTTCGTCAGGGACTTCTGGTGGGAAGAGCCGGGAAAGAAGGAGCGGCAGAATTTGTAGGGCAGCTAGCCCGCCAGAGGAAAAGAGCGCAGCAGATTGGCCGACTGGAAGCGCAGATCCGGGAGGTGGAGATCAACCTGGAACAAATGGGCGGGGAGATCGCTGCGCTGGAGAAAAAACTGGGGCAGTTGGAGCAGGAATACAGGGAGCTTACCGATTTCTCGGAGCTCAACGAGGCGCTTCTGGAGGTTCAAAAATGCGGAGTGGAACTGGGGATTGCCCAGCAAAACGCCGCACAGCAGGAGCGCAGAGCCAGGGAGGCTGCCCGGAGAAAGGATGATACCTATCAGCGGATGTTGCAGCAGTGCCGCCCGCTCCCCTATGGAAGAACAGAAGCGGAGTATGAGGAAGCAGAGATGACCCTGGCGGAATACGAGTCCGTCTGGCAGAAATGCAGGGGGTTGCTGCTCCAGATATCCGGGATCCGGGAGAAAACTGCTCTGCAGGAGGACCGGATCGACCGGGAGAAGGAGTCGCTGGATCAGGCGCTGTCGGAAAGACAGCGCTGCAGCGTGGAGAAGGGCGCCTGTGAGGTTCAGATACGCCAGTGTGAGGAATATCTGAAACGGCCGGAGATCCGTGAGCGGGCACAGCGTCTGGAACAGGTGAATGCGGAACTGAGCGCGATACAGAAAGAGTGCAGCAATTTGAAAGTGGATACCGGAATACTGGAAGGCAGCCTCGGCAGCCTGGAAAAGGAGGAACCGGAGCGCAGGGAGGCCCTTGTCCGGGCCATCGGGGAGGAAACTGTTCTGAGAAGCTGCTTTGAGGAAGAACTGTCTCTGAAACTGCTGTTTGGCCGGGAGAGTCTTTCCCTGGAGGAATGCGCCCGCAAGGCGCAGAGTATGCTGCGGGAAGGGGACAGGAACCGGGAAGCGGCGGAGATGCTGCAGGCGCTGTACCAGGTATTCCAGAGGCATAATGGGAATCTGGCCAGGTATGGAACTTCTCTGGAGGAGTGCTTCGGCACAGAGCAGGGAGAAGAACAGACCGGGGCGACCGGAGCCCTGCGGAAGCGTGTGCTGGTGGTGTCTGTCTGGAACGGAAAGAAGGTCTATCTGGAGGAGTTTTATCAGATACTGAAAAACGCCATCGATGAGACAAGACTCCTGATCCAGCAGAAGGACCGGGAACTGTTTGAAGATATTCTGTCCCAGACCATCAGCCAGCAGATGACGGATCGGATCGCGGAAAGCCGGAAGTGGGTGGCGGATATGTCAAAGCTGATGCAGCAGATGGATACCTCCATGGGGCTCTCCTTCTCTCTGGAGTGGAAACCGAAGAAAGCGGAAAATGACGCGGAACTGGATGTGGCGGAGCTGGAGCAGATTCTGCTTCGGGACCGGGATCTTCTGACCGTGGAGGATATTGAGAAGGCCGCCTCCCATTTCCGCAGCAAGATCCGGACAGAAAAGAGAATACGCCAGGAAAATGGCGGTGTGATCAATTATATGGATCTGGTGCGTGAGGCCATGGACTACCGGGGCTGGTTCGAATTTCAGATGTACTGCCGGCGAGGAGAAGAGCCCAGGAAGCCTTTGACCAACGCGGCCTTTAACCGGTTCAGCGGGGGAGAAAAGGCCATGGCCATGTATGTACCCCTCTTTGCGGCGGTGAACGCCCAGTACAAAAAGGCGGAGAACAGCGATTATCCCCGCATCATTGCCCTGGATGAGGCCTTCGCCGGCGTGGATGATAAAAATATCAGCAGCATGTTTGAACTGGTACACAAGCTGGATTTCGACTATATCATGAATTCCCAGTCTCTCTGGGGATGCTATGAGACGGTAGACGGGCTACGGATTGCGGAGCTGCAAAGGCCCATGAATTCCCAGATTGTAACGGTAATCCGCTACATCTGGAACGGCCATGAGCGAATTCTGGAGGAACAATAAATTGGAATGCGCGGAATATTTCCGGAGCCAGGCGGGATACCGCCGCTGCTTCGAGGAACTACTGAAAAAATGGACGTCCTACGGCCACCCGGCCGGGATGATTACCCTTGAGGCCGCATCGGAGGAAGAACGTCGTCTGCTGGGCGGTATCCTGGGAAAGACCTTCTATGATTCAAAGATCCGGTTTTCCTTTGCCGATTTTGAGCGGGGGCTGCAGCGGACACGCTTCGCTCCCGTGGATATGAAGGAACTTCTGGAAAGCTATTTTGGGAAAGAAATTTCCACCAACCAGGAGGAGAAGGAGAGAAAACGGCAGGCGAGAGACCGGTTTTTTGAGGAATTGTATGCATCCTTTGCGGATAACACCGGGAAAGACGCAGCCGTGGAAATGTCCGGGAAAATGGATAGGGAAATATCCGGGAAAAATGTCGGAGAAATAGGCGCAGAGACGGGCGCCCACCGCTGGATCCGGCAGATGATGGAGGATAAGACCTGGGGCTTTTGGCTGCTTTCCAGGGAGTTCGCGAAAAATAAAAAAGCAGCCAGAGAGCTGGGAGAAAATACGGGGAGAGCGCTCCAGGAGCTATTTCCGGTTTTGCCGGGGAGAGAAACGGAAGGATCCGCAGAAGCGTTTCAGGAAACGATTCTGGCTGTCTTTGCCGCGAAGATCTGCGGGAATCCCCACTATTTTGACCGGGGGACTCCGGGAGGGCAGCTTCTGACAAATGGGCTCTGCTGTATCATGGGGCAGACTCTGCCGGAAAATGCCCATCAGTGGAAGGAGCGGCTTCTTCAGGCAGGGATTGCGCCGGATTATGTATCCAGCATGGTTCATGCCTACGGCATCGGGCTAAAGATACCGGAGGGGAGACATCCTGCCCTGGAAGCCTTCCGGGCGCGGAGAGAAGCCTGCGTGATCACCCTGGAAAATCTCAGGAATGCGGTGGGAGCCTGGGCGCCGGGAAAGCGGATGTTTGTGGTGGAAAACGAGATGGTATTCAGTTTCCTCACAGAGCAACTGCGAGGCCGGAAAGCGGATGTGGGGCTGCTTTGCACCTCCGGACAGCTGCGGACAGCAGCCGTGAAGCTGCTGGAACTGTTTGCCGAGGCCGGATACCGGATCTGGTACAGCGGAGACATGGATCCTGAGGGAATCGAGATTGCTGACCGCCTGTGGAAGCGCTTTAAAGGCGGTGACTTTAAGGGCAGCGTAGAAATCTGGAGGATGTCGTCGGAGGACTATGGGAGGGGAAGCTCAGGAGAGGTTTTGAAAGAGTCCAGGCTGACCCGGCTGGATAAGGTGGAGCATCCGGTACTAAAGGAAACGGCGGACTGTGTGCGGGAGAAGAAGCGGGCCGCGTATCAGGAAAATATTCTGGAAGCCCTGCTGGGGGACCTGCTGAGCGCAGAAGAGTAGAATGGAATGCGGATACAGGAGGCAATGCGGGGCGGGGCCTCGACAGCGGATGATCCTGATTGGAGAAAGGAGAGGATGGGCGGTATGGAGACGGGGGATGGGCTGAGGGATCTGGACATTCTCCGGGCGATCATGGGGGAGACGAACCGGTACATCCGGGAATTTACCCGGGAGTGAGGGGAAGGGGATCGCCACGAAAGCGGGAAGCGTTAATCTGCAAAAAGCAAAGGGAGGAGCAGAGTGCAGAAGAATAACGAGATTGTAATATTTGAGACGGAAGATAATCAGGTGCTTTCTGTAATTGAAAAATACAGCAATGCGCTGGATCTTCTGGATCCTTACGATCACCAGACTATGACCCGGCCGAAAGGAAACAAAGCAACGTATGTTCTGGAATAGGAAGAATGTATGAGAGTGATTCAAAGCATGTGTTTTGGCGATGAGTCAGATCTGTTCGGCAAAGAAAAGGATGATTCGGGTAAGAAGCTTATGCTCAGAAGGAAAAATATCGGGTGTTATCCAGGCTTGCACGGTTTTATGCTGAATTTGAAGGAATTCATCCCTTTATAGACGGGAATGGCCGCACGGGGCGTCTGCTTGTAAATCTGGAATTAATGAAAGCAGGGTATCCGCCGATTGATATTAAATTTGCAGACCGGGGTGCCTACCATCTAAGAAGTAGTAACACCCCCTATTCTTACTACGGTTCAGCCGATGAAAACTATATATGTACAAATCCCTTTTTCGGGGGTACTAGAAGGCACCATGCAGCATTGCAGGTGTCTTTTTTGGAAGAAATGGAAGTATTGTTCCGTTAATTTATTAAATGTTGTTCCGATATTATTGGTATTATTCCGATAAAGGGGTATACTATATCTTAGATTGGAGGGATAGGCTATGTTTATGACAGTAAAACAGGCTTCTGAAAAATGGGGCATTTCTGATAGAAGAATCCGAGTTCTTTGCTCTGAAGGGAAAATTCCGGGTGCGTACCAGGAAGGACGTGGTTGGAAAATTCCTGTGGATGCAAAGAAACCTGCCGATGGTCGTTACAAATCAAAGGAGAGCCTTTTGGCTCAAATCGACCGTAAAAAGGTTGAGTTGGACGGTAGAAGACCTTTAACAGCGGGCGAAGTAGCAAGGTTTAAAGAGGAGTTTATCGTGGAATACACATACAACTCTAACGCCATCGAAGGAAATACACTTACCTTGCGAGAAACAGACTTGGTACTCCGAGGTCTTACGATTGACCAGAAACCATTAAAGGACCATATGGAGGCGGTCGGTCATAAAGAGGCATTTGATTTTGTGAGTGAACTTGTGAAAGATAATGTTCCGATTAGCGCGAGCATCATCAAGCAGATTCACTACCTCGTCCTTGCTGATAAGAAAGAAGACCGTGGCGTATACCGCAGAGTTCCGGTTCGTATTATGGGCGCACAGTATGAACCCGTGCAGCCGTATCTTATTGAGCCGAAGATGGAACAGTTGTTGCGTGATTTTGCTGAAAGTACAGAGCATATCGTAACAAAATTGGCTCGTTTCCATATCGAATTTGAGGGCATCCATCCTTTCATTGACGGTAACGGTAGAACCGGAAGGCTGCTTGTAAATCTTGAGTTGATGAAAGCAGGATTTCCGCCTATCGACATTAAGTTTACAGATAGAATTGCCTACTACAATGCATTTGATGAGTATCATGTTAAACATAATCTTTCCGTGATGGAAAATCTGTTTGCAGGATATATCAATGCAAGACTGGATATGTATTTAGATATGTTGCAGGACTAACCGACCTGCTTTTGAATAAGGAGGTCACCTATGCCTTTTGAGATAGTAAGAAATGATATTGTAAATATGCAAGTGGATGCGGTGGTAAACACTGCAAATCCGAACCCTGTCATAGGCTCCGGCGTTGACAGCGGAATACATAAAAAAGCAGGACATGAGCTGCTTGCGGCAAGACAGAAAATTGGCTGTATTGAGTTCGGTGATGCGGTTATCACTCCCGGATTTGGATTGGATGCCAAGTATGTTATTCATACGGTAGGTCCCATTTGGGAGGATGGCAACCACGGAGAGGAGCAGATTCTGTCTTCGTGTTACAGAAAGTCCCTGGCCTTGGCTAAAGAGCATGAGTGTGAGTCTATCGCATTTCCTTTGATAGCCACAGGTAATTATGGCTTTCCGAAGCCTCTCGCTCTGCAAATTGCTGTCCGTGAAATCAGCACTTTCCTTTTGGGAAATGAAATGCAGATTTACCTGGTTGTGTTTGGTAAAGAGGCTTTCGCATTGTCGGAGAAACTGTTCAAGTCCGTCAGTAGCTATAAGGAAAAAATATAGCGAAGAAAGTTGGTCATACCATCGGAGATGCTGTTGCAGATGCAAGTGAACGTGCTATGGTTTTTTCGGAAGAGAACTTCAGAAACAAAAAAGAAATGGAACGTCAAAAGTTGTTCTTTGGAGTAATTAGTCTTTATAACGAGGGGCTTGAAACGTTCATGAAATCATAAAGGTGATGGATATGGCAGAATTACAGGATGTAAGATACGGTTGGGATTTTATGGCAAAGCTGATGGGTGCTGACTTGGCAGGTAGCAGTGCTTATGCAGACTATGCTGCCAATGTATTGCAGAATCAGCAGATAGCCGCTCAAAATTTACATATACAAGAAATAAAGACGGTGGAATTTAAAATTTCATTTTAGGAGTGATTTATATATGATGTGAATCGAAACCAGCTCAGTAAAGGGCTGGTTTCTTTATCGGCAAAATTGTTGCCTAATTGCGTAAAGTTAATATTTCAAAAGTCAATTTTTGTTTTTCTCTGATGATGTTCTTTACAGTTTTAAGGAACGATGAAGAGTTATCGTTTTTTGAAAAGAACTATTGACGGTAACTTCAAAAGCTGTATAATGAGCTTAACAGAACCCACCACGCCTCTGATTTTCATGCGCAACCCGGTGGGACTTTTTTATTTATAGGGTATTTTATTTATCAACATCTAACGGTGAAGTGCTGCCGATAAGCACTTTGCCATTTTTACGTTAAGAGGGAGAAAGAATCATTAAACACGGCAAAATAAAATCAAGATATATTATAATAAATTGGATTTATTGCCGATATTATGGTATAATAACGAAGAAAGTAACTGTCGTGCTTGCACGAACAGCCATTTGACGAGAAAATCATCGAGACGATAGTCGAGATGGTATACTTATAACGATAGATTTGTGACTGAAAAGTAATCGCATGAAGAATGTGGGGTAAGCTATGCTTGAAAATAAATTAGGTATTACAGATTCTACAGAATTAGCAAGAATGGAAGAAAAAATCAGTAAGCAAAAAGCGCTTGAAATGTTTGAAAGTGGCTTTTTTGAGACATTAGAACCAGGGACTTATAAAAGTCTTGCGATAATCCATCAATATCTTTTTGATGAGATTTATGATTTTGCCGGTAAATTACGAAAGGTCAATATTTCAAAAGGAAATTTTCGATTTGCTCCGTTGATGTATTTGGAAGCAGCGTTACAGAGCATAGACAAAATGCCGCAGTCAACTTTTGATGAAATTGTCGAAAAATATGTTGAAATGAACGTGGCTCATCCGTTCCGAGAGGGAAATGGGAGAAGTACGAGGATATGGCTTGACCTGATGTTGAAAAAAGAAATCGGCTATGTGGTTGACTGGAGCAAGGTGGATAAAGAGGATTATCTGCTTGCCATGGAGCGAAGTCCTATTAAAGATATCGAAATAAAGTTTCTCCTGAAAAATGCCCTTACGGACAATGTAAATGATCGAGAAATTTATATGAAGGGCATCGATTACAGTTATTACTATGAAGGCTATTATGTGTTTAAGATGGAAGATTTGACGGACACAAAGGAGTAACTTGATTTAGTGTTAGAAAAGTGGAGGAATATGGATGCAGTATCGTTCAGTTAATGAAATAGCGAAAAAATGGAATGTGTCGGAACGAAGCGTTCGAAATTACTGCGCTCATGGACGAGTAGATGGGGCGTTTCTTACCGGTAAGACTTGGAATATCCCTGAAAACGCAGAAAAACCGGAACGCTCAAATAAAAAGAAAGAACAGCCGATTACCTTACTGGATATTCTGCAGGAGCAGAAAGCAAGCAAGTATTCTGGTGGTATTTATCATAAGACCCAGATTGATTTGACATACAATTCCAATCATATGGAAGGCAGCCGTCTGACTCACGATCAGACTAGATATATCTTTGAAACCAATACCATCGGTGTAGAAAAAGAAGTGCTGAATGTGGATGATGTGATTGAAACGGCAAATCATTTCC
>CAJLNC010000032.1 GCA_905207905.1 uncultured Lachnospiraceae bacterium
CTCATTACCGTAAAATTCTTAGTTCTCTCTACACGAAAAATCTGTGCCATGCTCCCCACTTCCTTTCCAGACAGAAAAAGACGCAAGCCATATTCTTATGACTCACGCCTTTCTGCATAACTTACTTTTCTATTCTTCTGTTTCCAATTCCAATCTCTGTAAAATATCTCTTACAATACCTGCATCTTCAATCAGATTAATTCCAAAACATTTTTTACCTGCATCCTTCAAAGACGCACCCACATGATATGCTTTCGTTTTATCAAGAATTAAAAAACGATCATGAAATGCTCTTGTGTACTTCACATCCAGTTTAGGATACTGTGCATTAAAGTTATCTACATCTGTTTGAGATAATTTTGTCCGTTGCTGTGTATAAACTGTCACCGCCACATTTTCTTTCTTCTTTGACAAAATATTTAATGTTCCTACATCCACATATCCATCTACCAGAACAATTTCCATTTCTGCTTTCTGAATCAGTCCTATCAATAAGCTGAATGCATCATATATCTGACCATCAAAAAATATCTTTTGATTAGACTCCTCATGATCTGATATGTACTCAAAAATCTGTTCCAGTTTTTCATCTGTCTTTTTCTGATATTCCAGTTGTTTTAGCTCAACGTTACTAATCCTTTCAAACAAAAGTGCATTGTTGGCTATAAACCGTCGCATTTCTACAAATGCACGCATAATACCTATACTTACATTAATTGCCACCTCACTATGCAATACACTTGCAAGCATGGATATTCCCTGCTCTGTAAATACATACGGTAATGTACGTCTGCCACCATAACCATTTTCTGTTCCACTGCCATTTGAGATGCCAAATTGGCATTTCAAGTTTTCATATTCATCTTTTGTAAGCTGAAATCGAAAATCTTCTGGAAATCTGGCAATATTTCTTTTAACGGCTCTGTTTAACGCTCCCGTTTCTACCTGATAAAGCATTGCCAGATCACTATCCACCATGACTTGTTTGTTTCTTACTACATAAATCAGATTTTCAACGTCCGGTGGCATGATTTCAACTATTTGTGTTTCCACTGGTTCCATTTCTCTTACTTTCTGATCCGCCATTCCATCTCCTCTATAACTTGAAATGCCAGACTGGCATTTCAAGTTACTTTACCGCACAATCATTTCTTATGAGTTCCCAAAATCCATGTTCCCATTTTTCCCTATTTTTCTCATTCTGCCTACTGCTATTTTTCATACAATAATGAGGTCGCAATCCACGACCTCATCACCTTCATTTAAACATAAATCAATTCATTGAGAATAATCTCTTCTGCAATTGCTTTGTGTTGATTAGCAGCTCTTACCCAGGCAATCTGATCTTTCTCTTTATCCGGCAATGGTTCTTTTTCTTCTAACTGTTTCAGTATTACCTCTTCCCGTTCTCTGGCTGCCTTGTCCACTTCCAGAAGATGCTCTCCAATGGTATCCTGTAAAAGCATCACCTGATAGGTTGAATTTCGATGATTCTTCAGATAATCTCTGCGAAGAAAACCATACTTGCCAAGTTGCTCCATCTGCTCACCGGATTTATAGGTGAGATTCGGGATCAGATATCCATTTACATTTGTATACGTTAATTTCATTTTATTAGCACTCTCCATTTCTCATCATTTTTTGACCACAAATTTACGACATTTACGACAAATCTGACACTGCTTTACAATACCAGACAAAATGACTGATGCCCCGGAAAGCCTGTAAAACAGGCACTTCTAGGATACACAAGACAGGACAAAAATCGACTTCCATTATCAAGAGGTGAGTGCTAATTTAATTGTGAAGATTTTGTGAGCAGTTTTAGGAGAATTAGGGAACGCGGATTCTTACATTTTTATAAAGATCCTGCCTCCTATTGCAGGGGAGAGTTTCCTGAGCTATACTGTACTTTAAAGAGAATGCCTCAGGAACAATTCCGGGCAGATTGGGAGGTAGTACGGATGAACAAGATTATACGCAGAATATTGGCCATTATCCCGGCAGTTCTTGTACAGGTACTCTGGATTATGCTGCTAATGAACTGGCTGGCACCCTGGGCGGCAGTGATTGAGCTGGTACTGGCGATTTTGTCTCTGCTTTTTGTGCTGTACATGATCACAAAGCGGGGAGAGGGAACCTACAAAATGCTGTGGCTGCTGGTCATCATGGCATTTCCTCTGGCGGGAGCTTTGCTGTATCTGATTTTTGGAACGGATCATACAAAGCGTCCGCTGCAGAAAAAATTGGATACGGTACGGGAATTCGCTCTTCAGCCCTCTGGGGGAACCGAAAATCTGGATGAGGAAGTTCCCAGACTGGCCCAGACTTTCCGGTATGTGGAACGGATGACAGGATTTCCGGTGTGTGAGAATCAGACGGCGGACTATTTTCCGTTGGGGGATGATATGTTCCCCTCGATTCTGGAAGATTTGAAGAAAGCAGAGAAGTACATTTTTCTGGAATATTTTATTGTGGAACATGGCGTGATGCTGGACAATATAGTGGATATTCTGGCTCAAAAAGTGAAAGAAGGAGTGGATGTTCGTTTCATGTATGATGATCTGGGAAGCCTTTCTACTTTTTCAGCGGAGGATGTGCGCAAACTGAAAGAGAAAGGGCTTCACTGTATTTCCTTTAATCCCATGGTCTTCCTGAAGGGAACCCTGAATTACCGGGATCACAGGAAGATGCTGATCATTGACGGCAGAGTGGCTTACAGCGGCGGGGTCAACCTGGCAGACGAATATATTAACCGATATGAAAAATACGGTCACTGGAAGGATGTGGGTTTGCGCCTTACCGGGCCGGCAGTTCAGAATTATACCCTGATGTTCCTGCGATTCTGGAATGCTTTTTCTGAGGAACCGATTCAGTGGGGACAGAAGGACGGCTCCGTCTGTATGGAGGATCTGAAACTGAAGTTGGCTGATACCAGGGAAACCAAGAGCCTGGAGACAAGGGAGAAGCCAAAACAGGCAGAGGAAACAGAATTTTCAGAAGGCGAAACAAGCCAGAACAAATCAGGGGCAGGGAAACCCCATTCTGTATCGGATGGTTATGTTCTTTCCTATTATGATTCTCCTCTTGGAGAGCAGGCGGTAAGCAACGAGCTGTACATTGAGCTTTTGTCCCAGGCAAAAGAGTACGCCTATTTTTATACCCCCTATCTGCTTCTGGGAGATGCGCTTTTGGATGCTTTTGTCCGGGCAGCTCACCGGGGCGTAGATGTGAGAATCTTTATGCCGGGCATTCCCGACAAAAAGCTGGTGTTCCGTATGTCTCACAGCTTTTATCCGGTGCTTCTGGAGGCGGGTGTCAGGATTTACGAATATACGCCTGGATTTCTTCATGCCAAGGGATGTGTTATTGACGATGTGGTGGGGACGGTGGGAACTGTGAACTTAGACTACCGAAGTTTGTACCTTCACTTTGAAAACAACTCCCTGTTCTACAAGGCTTCGATTTTGCAGGATATTAAGGCTGATTTTCTGGATACGCAGAGCAAGAGCCGGGAGATGATCCTGGGGCAGAACGTCAAGCTTACTTTCTGGAGCTGGATCTTTGACGGGATACTGCGAATCTTTGCGCCGCTGTGCTGAGCATTCCAAGTTTTTTATACAAGGTCTGTAATAGTAAAAACTTCTTGCATCATCACGCCAGTATGTTATAATGAAAATAGTTAATGATATAATGTTATGACAATAACGTTTATTCCAAAGCTATTTTAGAGATACAATCTATGTTAAAAAGCGGCTGATGTGAGGTGACTATGTTTTTAGAGGGCAAGATATTGGATAAGCGGGTTCCCATACCGCTGTACTTTCAGTTGAAGGAACTGATTGTAGAAGAGATCAAGAGCGGCAAATATGAGGTGGACAGTCTTATTCCTACAGAGAAGGAACTGAGTGAGCAATTTGATATCAGCAGGACTACCGTGCGGCAGGCAGTGACCGAGTTGGTGCAGGAGGGATGGCTGTATCGTATCAAGAGCAAAGGGACTTTTGTCGCAAGGCAGAAGATCCGTCAGGATTTTCTTCAGAGACTGGAGACATTTCGGGAACAGATGGAGCGTATAGGGGTGAAGCCAAGCACGCAGGTGTTGGAATTTAAGCGGATGAAGGCATCCAAAGAGGTGGCTGAGAATCTTCAGCTTCAGGAAGGGGATGGAGTTTTATATTTGTTTCGCCGCCGGTTTGGAGATCAGGAACCGGTGCTGACAGTGGAAACCTATGTTCCTCTGGTAAGGTGCGCCTTTTTGGAGGGCTGTGATTTTGAGAACAGTTCCCTTTATGAAATGATGGCAAAACAGAACGATACCAGGATTTACCGGGCCAGCCGATATGTGGAAGCAGTGGAAGCAAACGCCGGGGATGCACGGTATCTAAATATCAAGCGGGGCGCGCCTATTCAGCTGGTGCATACAGTGGGTTACACAGAGGCAGGCGTGGCGGTGGAGTATTCGATTGCCAGATACCGGGGGGATATGAGCCGCTTCCAGCTGGACGTATATGTGGATGCAGGAAAACGGTAGCGTACAGAGAATGGAATAAGGATGGACAGAAAGGGATGCTGCAAAATGCGGATCTCGGCTCAGTTTCGGTGTGTTTTTCCAGAAAACAGATAGGTTTCGGAGAAAATCACCGGAAAGGGGAGCCGGAGGTGTTTTGCAGCATCTCTGTTTTCTATCTGCGGGCAATGGGGCGGGATAATAGGTGACCTAGTCACAGAAGGAAAGTCTTGCTTTTGTTATACTTACTTCAACAAATAAGGGAGGAACCAGAAATGGCGGTAAAGGGGACAGGAAAATTAAAAGAGAACAGATTGTAAAAAAGAGTGAAAGACAGGAGGAGAATGAAATGTTTTCTATGAACTTTTTTAATAGAGGCGGTCTTTTTAAAACTATGGATATTAATCAGGGAGTAAAAGATTATGGTGCTACTCCGGGGGCGGTTTTGCTGGATGTGCGCACTCCGGAGGAATATGGGGAAGGGCATATTCCGGGAAGTAAAAACATTCCCCTTCAGAAGATTCAACAGGCAGAGAGCGCTCTGGGAGCAAAAGAGAGGGCGCTGTTTGTATACTGTCATTCCGGGGCAAGGAGCAGCCAGGCAGTAAGGACGCTGCAGCATATGGGCTATACGAATGTGACGAATATTGGAGGAATTGCATCTTATTCAGGAAAGGTGGTGCGCTGATATGAAGGTTGTGATTGTAGGCGGTGTGGCAGGGGGCGCCACAGCAGCGGCAAGGATCCGCAGGCTGGATGAGGAGGCTCAGATCCTGGTGTTTGAGCGATCCGGTTATATTTCTTATGCAAACTGCGGTCTCCCCTATTACATTGGGGATGTGATTACAGATTCGGAAGAACTGACTCTTCAAACTCCGGAGAGCTTTTTTTCACGTTTCCGAGTGGATATGAAGGTGTACCATGAGGTCATTGCCCTTCATCCGGAGCGGAAGACGGTTTCTGTCCGAAATCTGAAGAATGGGGAGGAGTTTGAGGAGAGTTATGACAAGCTGATTCTTTCACCAGGAGCCAAACCTACCCAGCCCAGACTTCCGGGGATAGGATTAAGCCGCCTGTTTACTCTGAGAACTGTGGAGGATACTTTTCGAATCAAAGAATACATCAGAGAAAATCATCCCAATTCGGCTGTACTGGCAGGAGGAGGCTTTATAGGCCTGGAATTGGCAGAGAATTTGCGGGAGCTGGGAATGGATGTGACCATTGTGCAGCGGCCGAAGCAGCTGATGAATCCTTTTGATCCGGATATGGCAGCCTTTATTCACAGCGAGATGAGAAAACATGGGGTGAGGCTGGTTTTGGGGCATACTGTGGAAGGGTTTGAGGAGAAAGACGGAGGCGTGGAAGTTCTTTTGAAGGGCGAAAAACCGCTTCATGCAGATATGGTGATTTTGGCTATCGGTGTGACACCGGATACCTGGCTGGCAAAGGAAGCTGGCCTGGAGCTTGGCATTAAGGGAAGCATTGTGGTGAACGACAAAATGGAAACTTCCGTTCCGGATGTCTATGCGGTGGGGGACGCTGTGCAGGTGAAGCACTTTGTATCCGGGGAGGATGCGCTGATTTCTCTGGCAGGACCGGCCAATAAACAGGGGCGCATCGCAGCTGATAATATCTGCGGCAAGGACAGCCATTATCTTGGTTCCCAGGGCAGCAGTGTGATCAAGGTATTTGATATGACAGCGGCTGCCACAGGACTAAATGAAGGCAATGCCAGAAAAGCCGGTTTGGATACAGATAAGGTGGTACTGTCTCCCATGAGTCATGCGGGTTACTACCCGGGAGGCAAAGTGATGACCATGAAGGTGATTTTTGAGCGGGAGACTTACCGCCTGCTGGGAGCGCAGATTGTGGGCTATGAAGGGGTAGATAAGCGCATTGATGTGCTGGCGACAGCCATACATGCGGGACTGAAAGCCACACAGTTAAAGGATCTTGACCTGGCCTATGCACCGCCTTATTCTTCCGCAAAAGATCCGGTAAATATGGCTGGTTTTATGATTGATAATATTGCCAAGGGGGTGTTAAGGCAGTGGCATCTGGAGGATGATGAGAAGCTCCCAAGAGACGGCAGCGTGACTCTTTTGGATACCAGAACTCCCGGAGAATACAGTCTAGGTCACGGGGAAGGGTTTTTCAATATTCCGGTGGATGAGCTGAGAGAACGGATTTCGGAAATCAATCCTGGAAAGCCGGTGTATGTGATGTGCCAGAGCGGTCTGCGAAGCTATATTGCTTCTCGCATTTTAGCTGGAAAAGGCTTTGAAGTATATAATTTTTCCGGAGGCTTCCGCTATTATGACGCAGTGCGCAATGACCGTTGTCTGATACAGCGGGCATCTGCCTGCGGTATGGATCAGCCGGAATAAGAACTATTAAATGGCATATGTCAAAAATATTATTGACATATGCCATTTATGTATTATAATAAAGACAGAGAGCAAGAGGCAAGGGCAGTCGGCAAATGGAAGAACTGAAAAGTCGATAAGCCGAAAAGCGAAAGAGCCGGTAAGCCGGTAAGCCGGTAAGCCGGTAAGCCGGTAAGTGGGTAAGTTGCTACGCTGATCAGGAGGTGAGAATCTTGCCGAGGCCGAGAAAATGCAGAAAAGTATGCCAGATGCCTCAGATCAGGGAATTTCGCCCTGTGGGCGAGACGGCTGGTGAAAATACAGTGGTTTTGACGGTGGATGAATACGAAGCGATCCGTCTGATTGACCGGCAGGGTTTTTCACAGGAAGAGTGCAGCAGCTATATGCAGGTAGCCAGAACTACAGTTCAGCTGATCTACAATTCTGCAAGAAAAAAGCTGGCAGATGCCCTGGTGGAGGGCTTGTCCCTTCGCATAGAGGGCGGGCATTATCAGCTCTGTGCTGGAGATGAGGAATACTGCGGCTGCGGAGGCTGTTGGAGACATCGGAGAGATGGACGCAAGGAAGAACGTATAGAAGACAGTATAAAAGATGGCATAGAGGAGGCGAAGTCCATGAAGATTGCAGTACCTTTGGATGAAAATAAACAGGATGTGTGTATCGTTCTTGCCCGGGCGCCCTATTTTCTGTTTCGGGTGGAGGGAAAGGATGAGGTGGTAGAGAATCCGGCCGCCAGCGCCCAGGGAGGCGCAGGGATACAGGCAGCCCAGTTCTTGGTGGATCAGGGGATCGACGCATTGATTACCCTTCGCTGTGGGGAGAATGCCAGAGAGGTATTCCAGGCAGCAGATATTAAAATTTACAAATCCGCAAACAAAGCCGCCGCGGATGACCTTGCCGCAGTGGAGCGGGGAGAGCTGAAGGAGCTTACCCAGTTTCACAGCGGATATCATGGTGTGCAATGAAGATCGCCTGTCTAAGCGGTAAGGGCGGTGCAGGCAAAACAATGGCGGCGGTGAATCTGGCTGCAGCAGCAGGAAGAGGCGTTTATATTGACTGTGATGTAGAGGAGCCAAATGGCCGGCTGTTTTTAAAGCCCGAGGGTGTGAGAGAAAGCACTGTATCATCCATGCTGCCGGAGTTTGATGCCAAAAAATGCAATGGCTGCAAAAAGTGTGTGGAGTTTTGCCGATTTCATGCGCTAATGTATATAAAAGAGAAACCGATAGTATTTTCCGAGGTCTGCCACAGCTGCGGCGGCTGCATGCTGGTATGCCCGGAAGGTGCGGTGTCCAAGAAACTGAAGCCTGTAGGAAAATTGGAAATTGGAGCAAGAGGAAATATTCAGATAGTAACCGGGATTTTAAATCCGGGAGAAGCCTCCGGCGTTCCAGTAATTCGGGAAGCGCTGGCTCAGGGAGATAGAATCGTCCGGGGAGCGGGGGCACCCTGCAAAGGGAAGCCTTTTTATGAGGAGACGATGGAGCCGGAAGCGGGCTTAGACCATGGAGAGAACCTGACGGTGATTGACTGTCCGCCGGGAAGCGCCTGCAGTGTAATGGAAAGCGTGATGGATGCAGATTTTTGTATTCTGGTGGCGGAGCCTACTGCTTTTGGATTTCACAATTTCCGGATGGTTCATCAGCTGGTTACTTTGCTTGGAAAAAAATGCGGTGTGGTGATCAATAAGCAGGAGGAGCCGTATGAGCTGTTAGAGAATTTTTGTGAAGAGCAGAGATTGCCTGTACTAGCCAGGATTCCCTATGATTCCAGAATAGGAGCGTGGATTGCCAGAGGCGAATTGATTGCCAAGCAGGATCAGGAGTTTCATACCCTGTTTGTCGGGATTTTGAAGCAGATTGGAGGCAGCCTATGAAACGTCTTTTGATCCTCAGCGGAAAGGGAGGAACCGGAAAAACCACCACAGCGGCAGCTTTTATGCACTTTGCAAGGGCGAAAGCTGCGGCGGACTGCGATGTGGATGCGCCCAATCTGCACCTGGTCACGCAACAGAAGGGGCAGCCTGTTGTCACAGAATTTCTGGGCGGGGATAAGGCGGTGATCGATGATACGCTTTGCATTGGCTGCGGACTCTGCAAAGAGCACTGCCGATTTCATGCTATTGAGTGCAGGGAGGGTAAGTACCAGATAAATGAATATTCCTGCGAGGGCTGCGGCGTCTGTGCCTATGTTTGCCCTAATCAGGCCGTTGGGCTGAATACAGACGTGGCCGGTCAGAAAGAGCTGTATCTGGAGGACGGAGTGTTTTCCACAGCTACGCTGAAGATGGGCAGAGGAAATTCCGGGAAACTGGTAACTGATGTGAAGATGGCAATGCTGAAGAATGCTCCGGATACCGAGCTTGCGGTGATCGATGGCTCTCCAGGAATCGGCTGTCCTGTGATGGCATCAGTCAGCGGCATGGATCTGGTGCTGGTGGTAGCAGAACCCAGTCTTTCCGGGATCAGCGATTTAAAACGATTGGTAAAAACTGCCAGAACCTTCGGGGCCAAGCTGGCCGTTTGCGTCAATAAATGGGATGTGAGTCCGGAAAATACGGACGAGATCCAACGCTTTTGTAAAGAGGAGGAAATTCCCTTTGTGGGAGTGATACCTTATGATAAAAGTGCATCTGCAGCGATCAATAAGGGCTGCAGTCTGGCAGAGATGGACTGTCCTGCCGCAGATGCGCTGAAAAAAATTTTTAAAATGACAAGCCAATTGCTTGGATTGAATGGAAAGGAGATTTTATTATGAAAATTGCAGTAGCAGCTATGGGAAACACCGTTGCAGGTCATTTTGGCCATTGTGAGAACTTTATCTTTTTTGACACAGCAGATGGAAAGATTACTGGTGAAAATTCTGTACCGAATCCTGGGCATCGCCCCGGTTTTTTGCCAAACTTCCTGGCAGATAACGGCGCAGAAGTGATCATTTCCGGGGGAATGGGCGGAGGCGCTGTAGATATTTTCAATGAGAGAGGGGTAGAGGTGATCGTAGGCGTTCAGGGAGATGCCAGAACCGCAGTGGAGACCTACCTGAGAGGCGAGTTAAAATCTACAGGCTCCATCTGCCATGAACATGAGCATGCGCATGAGTGCGGAGAGCATCAGTAGAGAAATGGGAAGAAACAAAAAAGCACTAAAAAGTAAGAGAAAATGAGAAATTCCACAAGAGAATAAATAATACAAAAGAAGTAAGGGATATAAAACCCGATAAAAGAAAATGAAAGAGGGCGCCCCAGACGGCTCAGTCTCTTCCAAGGCAGTCAGGTGAAAGAAGCAAAATCTGCTGTTTAGAAGGGAGTGGGTCAAAGGGGGGCCCTCTTTGTATCATAGGAGCAGGGTGTCAAAACACCTTAATTGAGATTACGCGGATTGTTTCGTGCAGGCACTCCCAAAATCCTTCCCCATATTTGTATATTGTGAAGCTTACGCTTCACTTTTAGGCTCATATGGGACACTGTAATCCTATGAAATAAAAAGGTTCCGCAGGCTCGCGTTGCGGCGGACGGGAATAATACCGCGGAAACGACTAGGCTCAGGCGGAGGGAATGTTTGGCGAATGAGAAGCAGCAAAAGTTACCATCCGGATCCCATGCGGCTGAGGGCAAGGATAATGGATTCAATGCCTGCAGCGATCAGATAGATACCGATGAGTGCGCCCACAGTGAAGAGGGTAAAGGCGGGCTGAAACAGCATCAGGACACCGAGAATCAGTCCGGTAATGTTCGTAACCAGTGAAAAATAGTAGCAAAAGTCTCCAGCGGCAAGGCGGATGATCCCCAGATGAGCCAGCCGGGAAAGGCAGTGAGTGATAAACCAGAGGGGAAACAGGATAGATACGATCCATTTCCCAATTCCTGGGTGCCCCAGGAGAATGACGCCTGCCATCACGCTCAAAATACCGGAAACCAGGGCAACAATAGGGGCAAAACCCGTATAGCGCTCCGTTTTAATGTAGAAGATAATATCACAGGTTCCGGTGATCACAGCAATTACGCCGTAGATGACAGCAATGCTGGTGAACATGCTTCCGGGTTTGAACAGGGTAAATAATCCCAGGATAAGCATACAGATGCCGGAAATAAATTCAATCCATCCAAAACCAGAGCGTTTTCTCATTGCTGAGCGCCCCCTTCCTCTAAAATTCTCATAAATTCATCTCCAGTAATGGTCTCTTTTTCATACAGATACTGTGCAAGCTGATCCAGAACAGCGCGGTTTTCCAGCAGGAGTTTTTTGGCTTTTTCGTGCTGCGCTTTTACCAGAGCAACCACCTTTTCATCAATTTCTTTCTGGGTTTCCCCGGAGCAGGCCAGAGAGGTATCGCCGCCCAGGTATTGGTTGGTGACTGTCTCCAGAGCAACCATATCAAAATCTTCATTCATACCATAGCGGGTGATCATGGCCCGGGCCAGTTTCGTTGCCTGCTCAATGTCATTGGATGCACCGGTGGTAATGCTGCCGAACACGATCTCCTCTGCAGCCCGACCTCCGGTAAAGGTTGCAATCTTATTTTCCAGTTCCTCCTTAGTCATAAGGCATTTGTCCTGCTGTTCTACCTGCATGGTGTATCCAAGAGCGCCGGAGGTTCTGGGAATGATGGTGATCTTTTGCACTGGAGCAGAGTGCGTCTGCTTTGCAGCCACCAGAGCATGGCCGATTTCGTGGTAAGCGACCACTTTTTTCTCCCCATCGGAGAGAATGGCATTTTTCTTTTGGTATCCTGCGATTACTACCTCAATACTTTCTTCCAAATCTGCCTGGGTCACAACGGTACGGTTGTTCCGTACTGTCCGCAGGGCCGCTTCATTGACAATGTTTGCCAGTTCTGCGCCGGAAGTGCCGGAGGCCATTCGGGCAATGGTATGGAAATCCACATCAGAGGAAACTTTGATTTTCTTTGCATGAACCTTGAGGATTTCTTCCCGGCCCTTCAGATCCGGAAGTTCTACAGGAACCCGCCTGTCAAAACGGCCGGGACGTGTCAGGGCGGCATCCAGAGATTCCGGCCGGTTGGTGGCGGCTAAAATAATGACGCCATTGTTTCCCTCGAAACCGTCCATCTCTGTGAGGAGTTGGTTCAGCGTCTGCTCCCGCTCGTCATTGCCGCCTATCTGTCCGTCTCTCTTTTTTCCGATGGCGTCAATTTCGTCAATGAATACAATGCAGGGCGCTTTTTCTTTTGCCTGCCGGAACAGGTCGCGAACCTTGGAGGCCCCCATTCCAACAAACATTTCCACAAATTCTGAGCCGGAGATGGAAAAGAAGGGAACGCCTGCTTCTCCGGCTACTGCCTTTGCAAGCATAGTTTTACCGGTTCCGGGAGGGCCTACCAGAAGAAGTCCCTTTGGCATAGAAGCGCCCACTGCGGTGTATTTTTCCGGATTGTGAAGGTAATCCACGATTTCTGCCAGGCTTTCCTTAGCCTCATCTTCTCCGGCCACATCCTTAAAATGAATTCCATCGGTGGATTGGACATAGACCTTGGCATTGCTCTTTCCCATGCCAAAAGACATGGCATTTTTGCCGCCCATCTGCTGCATCATCTTCTTACGCATATATTGTCCTAACGCAATGAAGATCGCCATGGGAAGGATGAAGGAGATGAGAAAGCTAAGAAGGGGAGAGGTTTTTTCCACAATATCCTTGGAAAAAACTGCGCCGGAATCGTGCAGCCGCTCTGTGAGTCCGGGATCGTTCATAAGGCCGGTTTTATAGATGACGGAATCCTCTTTATCAGTGAAGGTGATCTGGGTATCTGACACATCCACCTGCCCGATATTTTTCTCTTCGATCATGTCCATGAATGTTCCGTAGTCCACTTCCACTACTTGCCGCTGGAGCAGCATGGGGGTTATGATCATATTGAATAGAAACAGAATCAGAAGGACGATGCCATAGTAATAGATCAAAGGTTTTTTAGGTGATTTGACTTCTTTCATAATCCTGAATATTCCTCCTTTGAAAGAGTATACTCCGAGAAAGTAAGGAAATGAAATTCCGCTTTCAACAGGGGTGTAACAATTTTTACCAGAATATTATAAATCCTGAGTTTCAGGAACGTCAAATGAAATTTGCAGAACAGAACCTGAGTGAGTTTCAGGGAGGGACGGAGGAAGCAGTGCAGTATCACAGGTCCGGGATCTGTCTATACTGCAGACGGAGGTGCATTATAACCGTATTTAGAACTTTACGCAGAAGAAGTTGTCTGGTAATATCGGAGTGGTAAAAGGCAGTAATCTGCGTTTGAGATAAGATTGCCATGGAAGCGGAACACCATTTTGACTGAAGGGAGGAAGAGACAAGATGTATTTTGGTGATATTATCACAGAAATAAAAACAAAATTTTGATATAGTAAGTACAAAACAAAAAGTGGTCCAAAAAGAAGGATTATTTTAAGATGAAATACATTCAAAAACATCTGGAGAGGAGCTAAGACAAATGCAGTACGCAATTTCTTTTTTGGAGGGGATTATTACCTTCATATCCCCTTGCCTGCTACCCATGCTTCCTATTTATATTTCTTATTTTGCAGGGGGCGGTGAGCGGAGCATTCGTAAAACCGTCCGCGGGGCGCTTGGGTTTATCACAGGATTTACGGTTGTATTCGTTTCCATGGGAGCTTTGGCAGGTACCCTGGGCAGTTTTTTAAGAGAATATCAGACCACAGTAAATATTGTTTCAGGTTTGGTGGTAATCTTTTTTGGCTTGAATTTCCTGGGAGTTTTGAAACTGAACCTGTTTCGAGGCAGTCAAAAATCTGTGGATACAAGCAATATGGGATTTATTTCGGCACTGGTCTTTGGAGTGATTTTTTCCCTGGGGTGGACGCCCTGCGTGGGAGCATTCCTTGGTTCTGCTTTGATGCTGGCATCTCAGCAAGGGCATGTGCTGGAGGGAATGATGATGCTGCTGGCTTATTCCCTGGGCTTAGGGATTCCCTTCCTGCTCAGCGCGGTGCTGATCGACTATCTGAAGTCTGCGTTTAACTGGATTAAGAAAAATTATAAGATCATAAATGGAATCAGCGGAACCCTGCTGATACTGATAGGAATTTTGATGGCTACCGGGACTCTCGGCCGTCTGCTGAGTCTGTTTAGCTAAAAATTGCTTCATTTTATATCAGTTTCATGAAGGAGACATTATATTAAGGAGGCGTTATGAAAAATAAGAAAACATTGATGATCATCATTTTAGTATTTGCGTTGGTTTTGATTGGAGCGTCGGTTCTATACAATCAGCTGGGAAAGGAACTGGCTCCGGATCAGCTGTCTGTGCAGTCGGCTCCGACAACAGAAGGACAGAAAGAAACTTCTCCATTACAAGCAGAGAGTGGAGAAATGAAGCAGGAAGAAACGAAAAAGCCTGAGATAGAGAATGCGGGAGAGACAGAGTCAGAAAAGAACTTGGAGACAGAAGCGGCAGAGCCGGAAAAGGCGGAAGAGAAAAATACAGAGGCAGGGCGGGCCAATGGAGAAGCGTCTGAAACGGAAGCCCGTGAGACAGAAGCGGAGACAGACAACAGGATTTCAGCACCGGATTTTACCGTGTATACCAGAGAAGGTGAAGAAGTAAAGCTGTCTGATTATTTTGGAAAACCCATTGTATTAAACTTCTGGGCCAGCTGGTGTGGCCCCTGCCAGATGGAAATGCCGGATTTCAATGAAAAGTATCTGGAACTGAAGGAGGAAGTGGATTTTCTGATGATCAATATGACAGATGGATCCAGGGAGACGGTGGATGGGGCGTCTGGGTTTATTGAAGAAAAGGGATATGAATTCCCGGTCTTTTATGATACGGATATGGATGCTGCCGCCACCTATGGAGCCTATTCCCTGCCCACTACTTATTTTATCGATCGGGACGGTTACGTGATTGCCCAGGCGAAAGGAGCTATTGATGGGGCAACGCTTCAGAGAGGATTGGATCTGATCGTGGGTTAGGATGAAGAATTTCATAAAAGGTTATTTTTATTTAAAAGAAATGTCGGGGGGTATGATTTGAAAGATTATGCACTCGGGCATTTCTTCATTTTGAGGAAACAAATTAACTGAGTCAATTAAAGGGCGAAAGCATATTTGTTTTTTCAATCATATAGGTTTATTCTATCGGTTAATTGACGAGAAAAATATAAAACTCTGCATGACGGAGGTAATAATGGCGGAAAATAGGATGATTTTCAAGAATTCAGAAAAATATTTCTGAATCTCTGAATGGATTTGTAAGGTTTGGCAGAAATCCACGAAGGAATTCTTGGAATGGGATATCTAGATATTGCAGAAAAATAGGATGACATCAAATAGAAACATAAAAACACACAAAAAATAAGCTCTTATTATTTATATATGAATGCTAATCATTAGAGAGAAGATCTTATTAAATTAATTTCCCAAATCAAAAAAATTCATTAATACAAGTAAAAATCAATGAAGCTATCGTTTTTGAAAATCTTCATTATCTAGAATTCCATTCCGACTATTGATATAAAATAATAAATTCTAAAAAATTAAATGTTTTCTATAAATTCACTTATGAATTGTATGGCAGCACCTGCAGCGGTTGCTTCGATTTTGTATTTACATGGCAAGGCATAATCGAGGGCTTTTTCGTCAAAAAAGCTTTTTTGATCGATTCTGGAGCATAAGTCTTCCATGTAGGGATTGATAAATGAACCGACATAGCCGCCGATTATGATGTTGCAATCAAATATCATATGAAGATTATGAATAGCTAAGGCAAGATGGTTCAGATAGTCATTCCAAATGCTTTCGGCTCCTGAATCATGCTGGCTGAGTAGTGCAAAAAATTCTTCTAAGTTCCCATTTGTATAGGAATCCAAGACTGTAGCATTGCATAAGGTGTCAAAACAACCATATTTTCCACAGTAACATTTTTTCTGTGAGTTTGTAATTAATTTTATATGACCGATTTCACCAGCTCTGTTGGAATTTCCTGAATAAATTTCTTTATTAAAGATAATGCAACCACCAATATTGTTATTTAAATTGAGATAGACAGCATTATCAATATTATTTTGCGTCCAGACTTCAGCAAAACCGGCAACAAGAGAATCATGAAACAGCCTAGTTGTATAAGGAATATATTTGGTGAAATCTTCTTTTGTTTTGTTGTTAAAATCTAAAGTGAGACCATAGATGATTCTCTGATCATTTTCAGAAATTAAACTTGGAACAGAAATACCAACACCAAGCAGTTGCTTGTCGCTAATTTGAGCTTCTGTTTTGATCATTTCTACCAATTCTCCCAATTTTTTCAGGTAACCATCATCTGTCAAATCAAATTTAATATGTTCTCGGTGCGAATGGGTTACCGAACCGAAAAAGTCAACGCTTACTATGGTAATATGATTGGCAGAAATAAAAATACCAATAGCCATTCGACAGTCATTGACTGCAATATAGGTGGAGGCATTTCTGCCGCCGGTATTTTTTTTAAAATCAGAAATGGCAATATAGTGCTTTTCTTCCAGATATTGGAGATGTTGCGTTACAGTAGGAATACTGAGTCGTACATTGACAACAATATCCTGGCGAGATACAGGCCCATTATTTTTGATGTACTGATAAATGGATTGTCGATTTTGGTTTTTGGTGGAGGTTGAAACTATGTTTTTTTTGTACATAATAGTATCCTTGTTTGTTTTGCGATTTGTTTTTGATTGATTAAAATCACAATTATTAATTAATAATTCTGGTTTTTATATAATTATAGCACAAAAAAAGAGGAAAAAAAGAATTGACATTAACATAAATAAGCTATATAATAAAAACACTTAAATAAAACGGATTTATTTAATATATATGTAAAAGGGGTTTTACAATATATCAAATCCGAAATAATGCAGAAAAAGGAGAAGGAATATGAAAAAAAGATGGGTGGCAATTCTTATGAGTGCAGCAATGGTACTCGGGTGCGGGATGACAGCTATGGCAGAAGAAGATACCGTAAAAGTTGGTTTTGCGCTGAAGACTCTGAATGGACCATATTTTGTTGCTTTGGCAGACGGTGTTGAGAAACTTTGTGAAGAAAAGGGATGGGAATTAACTACCCTTGTAGCAGATGAAGACATTACAAAAGAAGCCGAAAATATGGAAACTTTTATTGCTCAAGGTATGGATATTGTTTTTCTAAACAGTATTGATCCAGACGCTTGCATTCCATCAGTAGATGCGGTAGCAGAAGCGGGTATTCCGTTGATCAATCTTGATTCCGATACAAATTCTGAAACACATGTTACGACTGTTTATTCTAATAATTTGGAAAATGGAAGACTTTCCGGGCTTGCATATGTAGAATGGCTGAAAGCTCAAGGAAAAGAAGAAGAAGGAATCAAAGCAGTTCTGGTAAGTGGTGCTAAGGGAAATATTGCTGGTTATGAGAGACGCGGTGGATTGTTTGCGGGTATTGTTCAGGGAATGACCGGATGTACAGAAGAAGAAGCGTGGGCAGCCCGTGATGAAATTGAAAATCAGCTGATTGACAAAGGGACTGCTGAGTATCCAGATGCAAAATTAGAAATTGTAGGTCAGGGTTGGGGTGCTTGGACTGTTGATGATGGTCTTGTGGCAGTAGAAGATTTTATTACTGCTAACCCGGATATCAATTGTGTCCTTGGTGAAAACGATCAGATGTTGTTTGGTGCTATGACGGCTCTTGAAAATGCAGGGCTGGAAGGTGTTGCACTAGTAGCCGGAGCAGACGGAGCAAAAGAAGCCTTTGATCTGATCAAAGAAAATGATACGGCAGTTAATCCGTATATCGTTTCAGGTTTAAACAGCCCGAGCCTGGTTGCTGAGGGTGGTATTGATGTTGCTCAGCAGCTTCTTGACGGAGCAGAATGGGATAGTTTTGAGAAAATTACTATGACAGCAGCTGTTGGAGTTACCAAAGAAAATGTTGATGAATGGTATGATTACGGTTTCTAAGGAAAAGACATCAGAAAATTTGCAGCAGGGACTGGCTTTTAAAGTTATAATGGTATTGGTTTAAAGATAAGGTCACCAGCTTCGCCGGTGACCTTATCTTCATCTTATGGGAAAGAAGTTTATGGAGGTTAAGGCATGCAGCAGTCGCAGTACAGATTAGAAATGAAAAACATTTCAAAACGTTTCGGTGGTGTAAAAGCATTAACTGATGTATCGTTACAGATTGAACCTGGAGAAATCCATGCCCTTATCGGAGAAAATGGCGCAGGAAAATCAACGCTTATGAAGATTTTATCAGGGGCATATAAAAGAGACAGTGGAAGTATTTATATTGATGGAAAGGAAGTTACGATCAATAATCCAAAAGATGCAAAGCGTCTTGGCGTTGCCATTATATATCAGGAGTTTATGCTGGCGCCGGATCTTACAGTTGCAGAAAACATTTATATTGATCAGCTTTCATCAGGGAAACCATTGATCAATTGGAAAGAATTGAATCGAAAGGCCAAAGAGCAGCTTACGAATTTGGGATTTGATGATATTTCGCCTATGGCGAAAGTGAGAAGTTTAAGCGTTGCATATCAACAGGTAGTTGAGATCTGCAAAAATTTGACTAGAAATGCGAAAATTTTAGTTTTGGATGAGCCTACGGCGGTGCTTACTTTTGCAGAAATTCAGAAATTGTTCGGGATTCTTAGAAAGTTAAAGGATGAAGGCGTAAGTATTATTTATATTTCTCACCGTTTGGAAGAGATTTTTGAATTGAGCAGCCATATTACGGTTCTAAAAGATGGAACTTTTGTGGACAAAGTAGAAACTTCTTCTATTAATAAAGAAAAATTGGTTACGATGATGGTGGGGCGTGAGATGTCTCAAATGTTCCCTCCAAGGAATGCAAAAATTGGAGATGAAGTTCTTCGAGTAGAAAAATTGAATGCGGGAAAAATGGTACAGAATGTCAGTTTTAGTGTAAAAGCAGGGGAAATTCTTGGCTTTAGCGGACTGGTTGGCGCTGGCAGAACAGAGACCATGAAGACTATTTTCGGAGCAATAAAAAAAGATAGCGGAGATATTTATTATTTTGGTCAGAAAACAGATTTTAAGGATCCCAGGGATTCGATACGTAAAGGCTTTGGAATGCTTCCGGAAAACAGAAAAGAGGAAGGCTTGGTATTAACACAGAGTATTCGGTCAAATTCAACACTGACAATTTTAAATGACAGGATTGCACCAAGGCAGGTGATTAATCACAAAAAAGAGAAAGAATTTGTGAAAGAAATATTGGCTGGTATGTCTACCAAATATGGAGATACGGAAGATAATGCAAATAGCTTGAGTGGGGGCAATCAGCAGAAGGTAGCTTTGGCAAAATGGCTTGCAGCAGAATGTAAATGTCTGGTATTTGATGAACCTACGCGAGGCGTAGATGTTGGTGCCAAAACAGAAATTTATAAGATCATGAATGATCTTGCAGAGAAAGGTGTTGCCATTATCATGATCTCTTCAGAAATGACGGAAATCATTGGGATGTGTGACCGTGCGATTGTTATGAGACAGGGTAAAATTTCTGGAGAATTTTCTAGGGAAGATCTCGCAGAAGATAATCTTATTAAGTCCGCAATGGGGGTATAAAAAATGAAAAAACAAGGAAATATTAAAAAGGTTTTGGTGCAGAATAATACATATTTGATTTTTCTGGGTTTGGTTATTGTTTGTGCGCTGCTGTCTGATACATTCCTTACAGCAATGAACATCCGCAACATTGCATTACAGCAGTCGGGTCCCATCTGTGTTGTCCTTGGTATGCTGTTTGTTATTTTGACTGGCGGGATTGATTTGTCGGTTGGATCAATTATGGCTCTTGGAGCGGCTGCTACAGCGTATATGATCGTGAATTGGAATGTGCATTTTATTCCCGCTATGCTGATTACTCTTGTTATGGGATTAATAGCAGGAATGATTACTGGTATTTTGGTTGCATACGCAAATTTTCAGGGCTTTGTAGCTTCCTTGACCATGATGACAATGGCAAGGGGATTGGCTTTGATGATCACTCGAGGTGCTCCGATTAGATTGGATAAGGCAACGCTTGGAACACTGGTAAATAAAGAATACTTATATCCGGTTTTGTTTATTGTAGTTATTCTCATTGCAGCCTTTGTTTTTATTCAGAAATATACTGCATATGGACGTATTATTATTGCAATCGGAAGTAATAGTAAATCGGTGGAGTTGGCCGGTATTCATGTTAAAAAATATTTGGTATCTGTATATGCAATATCTGGTTTGATGTCTGCCCTTGGTGGTGTTATTATTGCGGCACGATCTTCAACTGGAAGCGCTACAATCGGCCAGGGTCAGGAGTTGGATGCGATTGCAGCTTGTGTAATTGGCGGTGCCAGTCTTGCTGGTGGTAAAGGAAATGTAACGAAAGCTGTTATTGGCGCTTTGGTACTTGCGCTGATCAGTAATATTATGAATCTGTGTGCAGTTCCAGCATATCCGCAGGATGTTATCAAAGGTATCATTATTATTTTGGCAGTATTGCTGCAGCTGATGACAGATAGGACGGAAAGCACGGTTTAAATTTAAAAATAAAATAGAAGGAGGATTTGCATTATGAGCGAGAGAAAAAATGGTAGAATGATGGCTGCATTTTTGCCGGGAAACAGTACCGCGGTATTAAAAGAAGTAGATATTCCTACTCCGGGGCCAGGTCAGGTTTTGGTAAAAACTATGGCATCAACCATTTGCGGAAGCGATATTCGTTGTATTTACCGTGAGCATGTGGGGAAGGGGCCGGAGGGTTATATTCCCGGAACGATTGCTGGACACGAGCCTTGCGGTATTATCGTAGAGGAAGGCACCGGATTGAAGCGTTTTAAAAAGGGAGACAGAGTGATAATTTATCATATCTCCGGCTGCGGAGTTTGTTATGAATGCAGAAAAGGATATGCAGTTGCCTGTAAGAGCCCGCATCGCAAGGCTTATGGCTGGCAGAGAGATGGCGGCATGGCCCCATACATTTTGGCTGATGAGAAAGATTTGATTGCTCTTCCAGACGAATTAAGCTATAAGGATGGCGCGCAGGTGGCTTGTGGTTTCGGAACCGTGTATGAAGCCTTAGAAAAGATACAGGTCTCTGGTAATGACGCTGTTTTAGTTACCGGCTTGGGACCGGTGGGAATGGCTGCGCTGATGCTGGCAAAGGCAATGGGGGCAAACAAATTAATTGGCGTTGAAATGAATGAAGAGCGCATTGCTTTGGCAAAAAAACTCGGTTTGATCGATTATGGCTTCAAACCAGATGAAGCTTATGATAAAGTAATGGAATTAACTAACGGAAATGGTGTAGAGAAGGCTCTGGATGCAAGCGCAGATGATTCAGCGCGTCGTCTGGCTGTTCGCTGTACAAGGGATTGGGGGAAAATTGCTTTTGTTGGAGAAGGCGGAACCTGTACGTTTGAACCGAGCCCGGATATTATTCATGGGCAGAAGACGATTTACGGCTCCTGGGTAACCTCACTGTGGCGGATGGAAGATCTGGTGGAGCGCCTGGTGCGCTGGGGAATCCATCCGGAAGATTTGATTACTCATGAGTTTCCACTGGAAAAGGTAGATGAAGCCTATGCTCTTATGGCGAGCGGTAAATGCGGAAAAGTAGCAGTAGTATTTCCAGAATAAACAAAAACAGATAGGCATAACAGAGACAAAGACAACGGTTTGAATAACAGTTATAGAAAAATAAAGGGGGAATAAAATTATGTATTTAGAAGAACTGTTTGGATTAAAAGGAAAAACTGCAATTGTAACGGGAGCTGGAAGAGGGATTGGACAGGTAGTAGCCTGTGGGCTTGCGAAAGCGGGAGCCGAGGTAGTCAGCATCAGCAGAAGTGGTGCGCCGGAAACGGTGAAAATGATTAAAGAGGATGGCGGAAAAGCATACGATCTAAAAGCAGATGTTACGAAGGAAGCGGAAGTAGATGCTGCTTTGGCAGAGGTAGTGAAGCGTTCCGGAAAGATTGACATTCTTTTCAATAATGCAGGCGTTTGTCTGCACAAGGATACCTTTAGCGCAACAATTGAGGAATGGAGGAATGTAATTGATATTAATCTGACTGGTGAATATATTATGGCAAGAGCAGTCGGAAAGATTATGGTTGATCTGGGAATTAAAGGTTGTATCGTTAATATGGCATCTATGTCAGGAAGTATTGTAAATATTCCTCAGTGGCAGGCATCTTATAATGCATCAAAAGCAGGCGTTATGCATATGACAAAGTCTCTGGCAATGGAATGGATTGATTATGGTATCCGCGTAAATAGCTTAAGCCCGGGATATATTTCAACACCCATGGCAGCAGATGTTCCGCAGGAACTGAAGGACGCTTGGATGCCGCTATTCCCTATGCATCGTATGGGTAAACCGGAAGAGCTGATACCGGCGATTCTGTACCTGGTAAGTCCTGCATCTACCTATACAACTGGAACTGATATGATCGTAGACGGTGGATATACCCTGATTTAAGAAGAATTTTGCAGATGGGAAAGAAGTGCTGTTGTTCCGATGTTTTTAGTATAAAATATAATCAAGGCTGTTAAAAGATGCCTGTGGAGAAGTGTGCATAAAGCATGCTCACCCCACAGGCATTTTTAGAAGATTGTCAGGTTCTGATGAAAAATAGAAAGGCTATCAAAAAAGAACAGCATTCCTATGATTATATTTTAACAACGGCTTTTACAATGGAAGCTTTCTGATCACAGCTTAAGTCCATCGCAGTCTGCATATCATTAAAATCGAATACATTTGTTACGATCCCCTTTAAGTTTACTTTTCCGCTTCGGACAGCCTCGATTGCAGTGTCAAACATGTGACGGGAACGGTAAATCGTGCGGAAGGTCAGTTCTTTATCGAGGGCAGTGCTCATTTCCATATTTACTTTTCCCGTTTTTGTATAACCGATTAAAACGATATTAGAACCTTTTTTAACAGCATGAATGGCTTGATTTGTAGTGATTTCTGTGCCTGCGGTTTCGATAGCAAGATCAGCGCCCAGGTTATTGGTGATTTCCAGAATTCTGGAAACCACATTTTCGGTCGTACTGTTAATTGTATAATCAGCGCCAAGCTCTTTTGCTTTTTCCAGACGTTTTTCTATAACATCTACGATGATAATGGGAGAAATGCCCTGTGCCTTGAGAGCAAGCATACTTACCAAGCCGATGCATCCGGCACCGAAAACAACGGCGGCCTGTCCGATATGAGCCTTTCCGCGGCTCGCGGCGTAGAAGCCAATGGCCAGTGGCTCGATCAAAGCGCCCTCCATGGTATCCAGCTCCGGCGGGAGCTTATGACAAAGAGAAGCTTCATGTACAGCATATTCTTGAAATACACCGTCTATGGGAGGCGCGGCAAAGAAACTAACGTCTGGACAGAGATTGTATCGGCCGCTTTTACAGAATTCACATTTTCCACAGGTTCGTCCCGGTTCTAAAGCAACCCGGTCACCTATTTTAAGATTTTCGACATCGGCTCCTACCTCGACGACAGTACCGCTTGGTTCATGTCCGAGAACAAAAGGAGGTGTTGCTATACAATCTCCGATGGATCCGATTTCATAATAATGCATATCGCTTCCGCAAATGCCAACGTATTCCAGCTTCACTAGAACTTCATTTTCCTTTGGCGTGGGGATGTTTCTCTCTTCATATTCTATTTTCCGCAAGGCAGTCATAACGGCAACCTTCATTTTTCCGGTCATAAGAACTCTCCTTTTTGCGTCTGTTCTTCTATATAACAGATGTCTGCGATAATATGGATTCATGTGTTTTCTCAGAAAACAATAATCCCCTTTTTGCTGATTTTACGATTTAACAAATCTTCAAATGCCTTAACAGAATCTTCAAATTTATAGTAATCAGAAATAAAGTCCTTGATTACCAGCTTACCATCGTGAATCCATTCCATTACCTGTTCGTGAGCGGCTCCTTCTTCTTCTTTTCTGGGCATCTGTTGGTATACTACGTTCCAGTTATAGTCAGCTTTACTAAAGTCGATAGTAATCTGTTCTACTGGAGGAACTCCGTAGCAGAGGACAGTGCCCCGGTCTTTTATTAGGGGCATAGCTGCGTTTACGACAAAGGGGGCGCCGATAGCGTCTAGTACATAGTCTACACCGTTGGGATATAGCTTACGAACCGCTTCTGTTACGTCAGTTTTACTGCTGTTAATCGCATATTTTGCACCGTGTGTCTGCACGTGCGTCAGCTTTTCGTCAATGATATCTATAGCAACAATATTTTCTACTCCATAAAGGTTTAAAAATTGAATAAATGTGGAGCCTACCGGCCCGCAGCCGAATACGACTACACTGTCTTGGGGCTTGATGCCAAAGTGGCGGATACTGCTGAGCACTTCACGGAAGGTTACGATCATAACAGCGTCCACCGGATCTAAATCTTCTGAGAGGACAGTCTGTGCATAGGCACAGGAAGGAGCTTCTCCGGCGGGCCAGGCGGCGGGATCACACACTACGGCATATTCGCTTAATGCGCCCCAACCGGAACCAAGACCAGGATAAAGTTCCGGATCAGGATCAACGAAGGGAAGGATTACCTTATCGCCTACTTTAAAGCTGGTAACCTCGCTGCCAACCTCTACGACTTCTCCAACGCCCTCATGTCCCAGCATGATTGGATAGACAGATTCCGGAAAGCCTTTAAATGCACAATGAAGCAATTTAACATCAGTTCCGCACATACCGCAGGCGATAGTTTTTACTAGGGCCTGTTTAGTGCTATAGTGTGGTTTGGGAATTTCCCTGATTTCAGTGGAACCATCTTTGTTTACAACGAACGTTTTCATAAATATACTACCTCCTGAAATAATACTGGAAACGATGCATTATGCCATTTTACCACAATGTCATTATGGAATAATGTAATAACAAAGTTTTGAAATAGTATATCAGATATCTGGTGAAAATGCTATAGTTATTTAAAAAATAAAGGAATTAATTGTTGAAAAAACGGGGCAAAAGTGAAAATAAATGAAAGTATATTATATAAAACATATAAAAAAGTGAGAGGAAAAAGAAAAAATTGGATGATAAAAGAAAACTTATGTGGTAAAATAAAAAATATAAAGGAAAAAGGGATGAGGAGACGTGGCATGTCAGGACAGGTAAAAGAAAAGTATTTTGAAGAAGAACGGAGAAATTTAATAGTAAAGTATATAAATAAGAAAATGAAAGCAACAGTTACTGATTTGAGCAATGAATTTTCCGTATCTCCAGCTACCATCCGAACAGATCTAAGAGCATTGGCTCAAATAGGCTTGATCAGCAGAACACATGGAGGTGCAATTTCCAACCGTATGGTAAATTTTGAACAGGAAAATAAAGAAAAGTCAACTCAGATGGTGGAGGTCAAAAAAGCGATTGCAGAGGTTGCTTTAGAGCACATTCATGAAGGGGCTTCAATTTGCTTGGATGCAGGGACAACTATGTATCATTTGGCTCAGAAGTTGGTAAAGTTTCAAGATCTAACAGTTGTAACATATGATATAGGCGTTGCTAATTTTCTGGAAAATCACTCGAACAACAGAGTGATTATTGCTGGAGGTATGATCAGAAAGAATTTTAATTATACTTTTGGAGAAATGGCATTATCAACACTGGAGCGGCTTAATGTAGATGTGTTTTTCTTGACTGCAAATGGGGTATGTGTAGATAAGGGATTGAGTACACCGGATATTGAAACTAGTCGGTTAAAGAGAACAATGCTTTCAAATGCAAATACAACTATC
>CAJLNC010000033.1 GCA_905207905.1 uncultured Lachnospiraceae bacterium
AGCCTCCGCAGAATCCTCCCGGATCCGTATTTGCAGAAGCTCCTTTCCATACAATCACCATTTTCTGAAACCCTAAGCTGCATCTCTCCCCGGCAGTTTCACTGCTACCCATAAAAATCCACTGCCAGAAACGGTTCTCCCGCCTGGATTTTTCCCCTGGTCAGCAGCCGCACCTGATGTTCTTCCCTCAGTTCCAGGCACAGTACCGGGGAAACCAGGGAGGGCGCGTGTTCTTGAAGGTAGGGCAGATCCATCTGTATCAGAGGATCTCCCTTTTTCACCCGCTGCCCATTCTGAACCAGAGACTGAAAGCCTTCCCCTCCCAGCTTCACCGTATCGATACCAAGGTGAAGAAGCAGGGACAGACCAGTATCTGTTTTTAACCCCAAGGCATGCTTTGTCTCAAAAACAAAGCTTACCGTTCCATCCTCCGGCGCCCGCACCACAGGATCTGTGGGGGTGATCACCGCTCCCTCTCCCATAAGTCCCTCTGCGAACGCCTCATCGGGTGTAGTGGATAAGTCTGCCGCCATCCCGGTCATGGGACTGGAAAGAATCAGGGTATGCGTTTTTATTCCGCTGCCGATTTTCTTTTCTGCCTTCTCCGATTCTAAGGACCGGCCTCTCCTTTGTCCGTCAGCCCCGGCCTTTCTCTGCGATTCCGGCCTTCCTGTCTCAGTTCCGGCCTGCCTCTGCGGTTCTGCGTCTCCTGTCACTGGTCCGATCTCCTTTTCCCGCTCCGGCTTTCTGATCTCCTCCCCGGCAGTCCTGTCAGACTCTGCCGCTTCCGCTGCTTTCCCGGTCTCCTTTTCCGGCTTCCCACTTTCCGCCTGGGACTTTGCCTGCCCGCTCTCCAGATAATCCTCCAACCTGGATTTGATCACCGTCACCCTGGGTCCGTAGATGATCTGTACCCCGTTACCGTTCCGGACTACCCCGGAAGCCGCTGTAGTTCTTAAAAGTTCCTCATCCACCAGTGCCGGATCTTTCACTGTACATCGAAGCCTGGTGGCGCAGCAGTCCAGGTCTGAGATGTTTTTCTTGCCTCCCAGTCCCCGACAGATGGCGTCAGACACTCCGTCCTCTTCCTGGCTGCCCTGCCGTTTCGCCTCCACATCACTTCTTTGGTACAATTTCACTTCCTGGCCCTCAAACCGCCCCGGAGTCTTTAAGTCCAGTTTTACGATCAGATAATAAAACAGCAGATAGTACACAATAAAATATCCAATACCCACTACCGGGATCCAGATCCAGTTGGTCTTATCATTTCCCTGAAGAATACCGAAAAGAAACAGATCGATCAGACCGCCAGAGAAGGTCATCCCCACTCCCACCTGGAAAATATGCATCAGCATATAGGCCAGGCCTGCGAACACGCAGTGAATGATGTAGAGTACCGGGGCCACAAACAGGAAGGTAAATTCCAGAGGCTCTGTGATTCCTGTAAGCATGGAGGTCAGGGCGGCAGAAACTAACAGCCCCTGCACCAGTTTCCGTTTTTCCGGCCTGGCCGCCTTGTACATAGCCAGCGCAGCCCCTGGAAGTCCGAAGATCATCAGGGGGAATTTGCCTGCCATGAACCGGGTGGCAGACACTGCAAAGTGCTTCACCGTAGGATCTGCCAGCTGGGCAAAGAAAATATTCTGGGCTCCCTCCACCAGCCGACCTCCCACCATCATGGTTCCTCCCACGGCAGTCTGCCAGAAAGGCAGGTAAAACACATGGTGCAGTCCAAAGGGAATCAGCAGACGCTCCATCAGCCCGTAGACCCAGGTGCCTGCATATCCAGACTGGAGCACCACATCACCCACTGCATAGATTCCTCTCTGCACTACAGGCCAGAGGTAAAACATCAAAATTCCCACACCAGTGTATACCAGGGCACTGATAATCGGCACAAACCGGGTTCCCCCGAAAAAGGACAGCACCTGGGGCAGCTCAATCCGATAGAAACGGTTATGCAGCGCCGCCACTCCCAGTCCCACCAGAATACCGCCAAACACGCCCATCTGCAGCGAAGTGATTCCGCACACCGAGGTTACTGCCCCCTCCAGCATCTGATCCGGCCCGCCGTAAATGGTGATCATGGCAGAGATGGAAGCATGCATGATCAAAAAGGCAATGGCCGCCGCCAAAGCTGCCACCTCCTTCTCTTTCTTCGCCATGCCGATGGCAACTCCCAGGGCGAATATCAGGGGCAGGTTGGCAAATACAATGTCCCCGGCCTTGCTCATCACTTCAAAAACTGCCCGGAATATGGTTCCCGTTCCCAGTATCTTCTGAAGACCATAAGCGCTCAGCATGGTCTCATTGGTAAAAGAACCTCCGATTCCCAGCAGCAGTCCTGCCACCGGAAGAAGGGCTATGGGCAGCATAAAGGATCTGCCTACACGCTGCAGCACACCAAAAATTTTATCTTTCATCTTTTTACTCCCTTCGTCTAGAAATTTTCTTTTCTAAACGCAGTATCTCCATTCAGAAAATTTTTATTGAATTCCGGATTAAATAAAATAATAGAAATCCTTTTACCGTAAGAGGTCTGCTTTCTCACTGCCCAAAAGCCCCACCACTGAGCCGGCACAGAATCCATGGTCAAACGTTCCTGTGTCATGAAAAAACTCCTTCCTTGTCTGTTTTGATTCAAAACCTGACAGGAATAGTATGTGTGAAAGGAACCAAAATACAAAAGGGAGTTTTTGCAAAAATTTGTAACCGTTCAACCATCAGCTGGAATGAGCTATTTCAAAAATCTATTTCTTCCTGCATCAGTCCGTCTTTCGTCAGTCGGTACACCCTGCTGCACACCTGGCGGATGTATTTCCGGTCATGGGAAATACTGATAATCGCCCCTTTATAATCCGAAAGCACCTGGCGAATTACCGGATTAGACAGAGGTGAAAAATTTCTGGTGGGCTCATCCAGCAAAAGAACGTCCGCACCGGACATACTCATTTTCAGCAGCAGGATCTTCGCCTTCTGGCCTCCGGAAAGCTCACTCACCGGATGGCTCATCTCGTCTGCCGTATACTTCATCGCGCCAAGATAAGTGCGGATTCTGGTCTGCTCCTCCTTATCCCCTGTGACAGTCAGATACTCCAGGGGAGTCTGAGAAAGCTCCAGAAGCTCCTGATAATTCTGCGGCATATAGGCAGCCTTGATATCCTTTCTCTCCAAAAGCTCTCCTGCGATTTTCCGAAACAGAGTGGTCTTACCAGCCCCGTTTTTCCCGATGATGCAGATCTTCTCCGGCCCCCGCACCTTCAAACGAATCTGCTCTGCCAAAAGCCGCCCCTCTCCCGGTGCCATAAGCCGATCCAGATAAAAATCCAGGATCACTTTACTTCCGGGAAGCCGAATTTTGTCATCAAACTTTACGAACAGAGCACTTTCCTCCTCCGGCAGCTGGGTCATCTCCCCTGCCTCCCGTTCATACCGCCGTTCCAGAGATTTCACAGCTTTCATTTTCTTTTTCAGCAGATACCCTCCGTGGGGATCCTGACGGGACACTGCTCTTAAATCCTGCTCCACCTTTTGCTGGATTTTTCGAAATTTCTCCTGGCGGATCCGTTCCTGACGCCGTTCTGTCTGAGCCTGCTGCTCCTGATTTGAAAAAACAGCCTTTCTCTCATCCAAATACGTCCGGTAATCCACCTTTGCCACACTGTGACGGCTCACCGTCTTTCGACGAAGCTGCTCTAGATGGATCACCACATTAGCAGTCCGCTCGATCAGTGTCTCATCGTGAGAAATAAAAAGAACCATGTGAGGAAACTGGAGCAGCAGCCGTTCCAGCCACTGCAGAGTCTCAATATCCAGATCATTGGAAGGTTCGTCCAATAAAAGTACTGTGGGCTGAGAGAGCAAAAGCCTGGCCAGCTGAGCCTTCACCTTCTCGCCTCCGGACAGCGTCCCCATCCGCTGCTCTCCATAGAAAAATTCCCGGGAAATTCCCAGCCACCCGGCCATTCTTCCCAGTTCCCCCGGGGAACAGTCCCAAAACTGGGACTCCTTGGAAAAAAATTCATAGACAGTCAGCTCCTTTTCCCTCTCCGGCAGTTCCTGAGGCAGATACCCAAGACGCTCACCGGGAAAATGCCGCTCACCGGATACCTGCGCGTACTCCTCCACCAGCTTTGGATCGTAAATCCATTTTAACAGCGTTGACTTTCCATTTCCTTCTTCCCCGATAATCACCGCCTTATCCCCCTCATTGAGATTCAGGGAAAAGTCTGTGAGTATGGTGTGCAGATCTTTTTTGTGTACGATACTTAAATCTCTAATTTGCAGCATAGCAATCCCTCCCGCTGCCTGCCCTTTCTGTGTTATCCTCCTTTTGCACAAAAAATTCCTCTCTTTAACCACGAAATTTTTCTATGCAGACACGGTATGCACTTTTGCCATCAGATTCATCCTGCGAAGCATTTTTTCACAGGAAAGAATTTCCTATGAAAAAAAATCTGCTTTCGTCTCCGAAAGCAGATTCTGTACATTCATCTCTGGCGTTTTTTAGCAGCCACTGATGTATAGAGGAAAACGGCCGTCTCGCCGTTCTTTCCCGTTCGTCTTTTCACAATTCCTTGATCAAAAGACTATTTTCCCAGATAAAATGTACAAACTCCAATTCGGCATACCCAAACAAAACCTGAGGACAGGCTCTTTCCTGTTTGTCAGTTTCCAAATCAGACTATCTGTACATTTCTCCACCAAACGCAGTCCTGCGCCCTTTCTTTTTCTAATCTATGCACCTAAGGATAACACAGTTTTTCCGCGGATGCAACTGGGAACTGCTATCATCCTGCAGATTTTTTTATGCCCTGCAGATCATGCTGTCCTTTCCGCAAACTGCATACACGCCCGTCTCCTACAGCACAATAATGTAAATCAGAGTGAGGCACATACCAATGCAGAACAAAAGCAGCCCAAAGGACAGACTCCGGCCAATGATGGTGTTGTTCTCCCGAAGCTCCTCATTGCGCACCGCCAGAATATGCACATAATCCCGGTTCCCGGGATGGCGGCGGTTCCAGGTTCGATTTCCAACAGCCTGGATAAAGTTCATTACTCTGCCCGCTGTTTCGGTAAACCAGTTGCCCTCCATCCTCTCATGAGGCAAAGGACTGTCTTTGTAGATCGTTTTTCTGAAAACTACTACTGCAAGATCTGCAAAGCTGTCCAGAATTCTACTGAAAACCCCCGCGATTCCAGGGAGGATCTTCAATAAAAGAGGCCGGTAGATCAGATTCTCCAGATCCATCCAGGCGGGCCAGGCATTTACATACACCGGAGCGCCTTTCCTCTGCTTTTCCATCAGAAGCCCACGGATCACCAGCAGATACACTGCGGCTCCGATCACCAGAGAGATCACAGCCCCGGAAAGATTTTTCAGGCTGAAATACGATACCGGCTCTCCGAACTCGGTCAGTCCCATCAGTCCCTGACCAAGACCGGCTGCTTTATCCATGGTAAGGCCGGGGATCAGGCCCCAGATAAACAGCACCAGGGCGCTTCCGGTGAGCGCAAAGGCACTCTCCCGATTCATATAGTCTTTCTGCCGGTCAAATTTCCACTGTACCTTGGCGCTGTCATTTTTTTCCACGAAAATAGCCACATACAGCTTGGTCATATAAGCCACCGTTAAACCGCCGCTGATCAAAAACAGCCATTCCACCAGACGGATGAGAAAGCCCCCGGAATATTCCAAAATACTCTCATGGAGCAGAGTTTTGCTCACATATCCGCCAAAGCCGGGAATTCCTGCAATAGCCAAAGCGCCGGTTAAAAAGATTGCTTTCAGAAGAGGCTTTTTCCTTCCATAACCCCGGATCTCATTTAAGTTCAGTGCATGAACATTCATAAAGATCACTCCGGCTGCCATAAACAACACCAGCTTAATCAGAGAATGATTTACCATATGAAGCAGCGTTCCATGAACTGCCAAGGCATTCTCCTCCCCCAGCAGACACTGCATACCAACCCCCACCAGGATAAAACCGATCTGGGACATAGAGGAGCAGGCCAGGGTTCGTTTTAAATCCACAGAAAACACCGCCAGCAAAGCGCCTCCCACCATAGTGATCACTCCGATGGTCAGCACCAGAATTCCCCAGGGAGTTTCATGGAGAAAGATGGTGCTGGTGGTTACCAAAATTCCAAAGATACCCGTCTTAGTCAAAATACCGGACAACAGGGCAGAGGCCGGAGCCGGAGCTACCGGATGCGCCTTAGGCAGCCAGATATGCAAAGGAAAGGCTCCCGCTTTTGCTCCAAAACCAACCAGAAGGCATACACCTGCTGCATACAGGATTCCCTGGCGCAGTTCTCTGTCTGCTCCCTTGGCAGTAAGGTAGGTCTGGGCTGCTGCCAGCAATTCATCCATCTGCAAAGTTCCCAGCTCATGGTAAAGCGTAAACAGTCCCATAAGCATCACCAGGCCGCCGATCACAGCCACCGCCAGATAGGTTCCCGCTGCCCGGAGAGCTTCTTTTGTTTCCTCCTGAGCCACCCAGACATAGGAGGTAAAGGACATAATCTCAAAGAAGATGAAGGTGGTATACAGATCTCCTGAGAAAAATACCCCCATGGTGGCTCCCAACGTCAGCAGCAAAAACAAATAAAACCGATTTTGATTCTCATGGTGCCAAAAATACTGCCTGGACAGGATGGTGGTCATCATCCACATAAAGCAGGCCACCGTGCCATAGATCAGCCGGAAACCATCCAGGGTAAAGGAGAGGCCCAGACCACAAATACCAGGCAGGCTGCATTCCATCACAGAGCCTGCACCAGCAGTTTTTCCAAAAAGGAAAAACAAAACCGCCATGAGAATAAACTCGCTGATCACAATTCCGTCTGCCAGGTAATCCCGGAACGTCTCTCCCAGCTCTTTTCTTTTTCCTGCCGCCCAGGCCAGAATGCCTCCAAGGAAGGGATAGAATACCAAAAGCGCTAATACTATATTTCCTTTCATGTTCCATTCCTCCCTTCTACCGCATCAGGGCACCGATGCTCTCAAGACCTGACAGCACCGGCCCGGAATGCAGGCCAAATACAAACATTGCCACCGCAAAGATCACAAGGGGCAGAAGCATCATCCAGTTGGGATCCTCCACATCCTGGATGGTACTGTAATCAAATCCTTTTCCCGGGAAAAAGGCCCGGATGGAGATGGTGAGCATATAGATGGCCGTCAGCAGCGCTGAAACCAGCAATGCCCCAATTCCCACATAGGCCAGCGGATTCTCACTGTTTACTGCAGCCTTCGCAAGATTCCATTTGCTCACAAATCCGCACAGTCCCGGCACTCCCATCAAAGCCAGGCCGGAAATGGTGAAGATGGCAAATACCTTTGGCATCCTCCTTCCAAAGCCGTCAAGCTGGTGGATATATTCCCGTCCTGTTTTATAGATCACAGATCCTGCGCAGAAAAAGGAACAGATCTTCATGGTGGCGTGAAAGATCATGTGGCTTAAAGCGCCTACCAAACCCAGAGGAGACATCAGTACCGCCCCAAACAGGATGTAGGATAAGTTGCTCACCGTAGACCAGGCCAGACGCCGCTTAATGTGTGTCTCCTTCAGCGCCCGGCTGCAGCCGTACACAATGGTAAAGATCACCGGAATCATCACCACAGTCTGGGCCCAGGTTCCTCTCAAAAACTCTGTGCCAAAGCTGTAGTACGTGATTCGAAGCACAGTAAAGGCACCCGCCTTTACCACTGCCACTGCATGAAGCAGGGCCGTCACCGGAGTGGGCGCCACCCCTGCCTGAGGCAGCCACTTGGAAAAGGGCCACATGGCGGTTTTTACCGAAAAACCGAAGAAGCAAAGAACATAGATCAACAGCAGCAGATTGGTGCGGTCGCCGATCTTTGCCAGATCCAGCACACCTCCTGGAACAAAGTTGGAGGTACTGCCGTACACCAGAATAAAAATCACGCCGATGAAGGCAAAGGCGGCTCCTCCCAGGGAATAATACAGATAGGTACGGCTGGCCAAAATGGCCTCCCTGGTAAGGGTATGCATAATCAAAGGCAGCGTTGCCAGCGTCAGCATCTCATAAAAACAGTACATGGTCACTACGTCCTCTGCCAAAGCTATGCCCATGGTCACACCGTAGGTAATCACATAGAATGCAAAGAAAACTTTTTCATGGCCCTCATGCTTCATATACTCAAAAGAATACAGAGTGGCCAACGGCCACAGTACAGAAACAATGGCCGCGAACACCGTCCCCATTCCATCCAGCCGGAAGCTTAAAGTCAGATCGCTGGTAAAACGAAATAATACAAAACTGTCCTGAGGCTGAGCAATCAGCATGGCAATAGCCAGCACGGAATTAAGCAGCACAGCGCACTCCACATACACCATCATCTGGCGTCGGTTTTTAAAAGGAAGCACAGGCACCAACGCTCCGGCCAAAAACGGAAGCAGGACAACGATCACTAATATTGCTGAATTCATCTTTTCTCCTCCTCCCTACATTACGGTTCCCGCAATCTGACTGAAAAAAGAAACCAACAGATTGGGGAACAGCCCTAAAATCACTGCCAAAATCGCCAGGATCGCTACCGGAACCAGCATCGTCAAAGCAGGCTCCTGATTTTTTTCTGCCGCTACCGCCCTGCCCGGGAAAAAGCCCTTCAGTGTGATGGGAAGCAGATATCCGGCAGTCAAAAGAGCGCTGATGAGTAAAATCACCGGGCCGATCCATCCAAAGGCTCCCACACCGGCTTCCATAGCTCCCTGGGCCAGATACCACTTGCTGATAAAACCGCTGGCCGGAGGGATTCCAATCAGTGCCAGGGAAGCAAAGGTATAACACCAAAGCGTCTTTGGCATCCGCTTTCCAATTCCATCAAGCTCTGTGACCTCTGTTTTCTGGCATTGGAAAATAAAGATTCCGGCCACGAGAAACAGACTGCATTTGATAATCGAGTGGAACACCACATGGAGCAGGGATCCGGTCATAGCGGTAGGCGAGAGCACAGAAAGTCCAAAAAGAATGTAGGAGATTTGGCTCACAGTCGAATAAGCCAGCCGTTTTTTCAACACCTTTTCCCGGTAAGCCATCATAGATCCCATGAACACGGTCAGAAGCGTCAGGGTCATCCAGGCGTTCTGCACCCAGGTCCCCCGGATGAAATCCGGTCCTACCACATAAAACACCACCCGGATCGTAGCCAGAACCCCAGCCTTGGCAATCATGCCGGAAAGTACAGCCGATGCCGGCGAAGGAGCTACCGGATGCGCTGCCGGAAGCCAGGCGTGAAGGGGAAGCATACCTGCCTTGGCTCCAAATCCTAAGAGCATCAAAAAGACTGCCAGAAGCAAGATTCCCTCTTTTCCCTGAGCCAAAGCAAAATTTAAACTTCCTCCCGGCACAAAGGTAAGCGTATCACAGTACTGATAGAGAAAATATATGCCAAACAGGCCAAGATACGCTCCGCACAGAGAGTAAAACAGATATTTTAACGCCGCCATAATAGCTTCTCTGGAACCACTGTGGAGCACCATAGGCATGGATGCCAGTGTCAAAAGTTCGTAAAACAGATACATAGTCACCAGGTTTCCGGAAAAGCTCAACCCCAGCAGCACCCCGTAGGCCATCAGATAGAATCCGTAGAAGCGCTTTTCCTTCCCCTCATGCTTCATATATACAAATGAATAGATCCCTGACAGAATCCACACCAGGCTGCTTAAGGTTACAAACAGCCGGGTAATACCGTCTGTCTGAAAATATACGGGGATCCCCTTTATCAGTTCAAACAGGGTGATCTCATGTTCACCGCTCCAGGCAGCTATCATGGCCAGAAGCGCAGAAATTGACAGTACCCCCAGCACCTGGAGATGAAGGACCCGAAGCTTTTGGTCAGAAGGCTCTGCTGCCTCTCTGGCCGGGCCTTTGGCGCATCTTCGCTCTGCTGTAAGCGACAGCAGCAAAAGCGCCCCTGTAATGATCGGCAGCGCGGCCGATAATATAATCAAGGCTCCCATTTCCTTTCCCTCCTATGCAAAAATCTTCAGCCCCCGCTCCAGCAGTCCAACCACTGGCTCAGAGTAAAGTCCAAAGAATAGATTGATGGCAATGAAACATACCAAGGCTGCAGATTTCCACTTCTGATCCTTCATAGTAATCACCTGATACTGTTTTTTTGCCAGCACTTCCTTCTTCTCCGGTGTATAGATACGAATCACAGTCTTCATAAAATACACGGTATTCAAAATGGTACTCACTGCCAGAGCGATCAATGCGGGAAGCAGCTTATGGTAGCTGGCCACCGCCGCCTGAGCAAAGAGAAGCTTTGAAATAAAACCGGTAAACAACGGAAATCCTACCATAGACAGAGCGCCCACTGTAAACGCAATTCCTGCCAGCTTATTCCGATAACCTGCCCCGGTAAGGTCAAAGAAATCGGTGCTGTCCCCAGAGGCATCGGTAATGCCTGACGCTGCCACAAACAGCAGGGACTTGGTGGCTGCATGGGAAATAATATGATACAGGCTGGCAATCATTCCCAGCTCTGTTCCAAATCCAAAGCCCATGTAGATATATCCGATCTGCGCCACAGAAGAATAGGCAATCATACGCCGGATGTTGCTTTCCTTGATGGCAGATATGGAGCCCATAATCATTCCAATGACACCAAACACAAACAGCACATTGATGATCTTGCTGTCCCTTACAATGTCAAATCCAATCACCCGGTAAAAGATCTTCACCAAAAGGAAAATATATCCTTTGGAAACCAGGGAGGACAAGATGGCTGCAGAGGACAGGGTCGAATATCCATAGGCATCCGGAAGCCATGCATGGAAAGGAAACAGGGCACTCTTAATGGCAATACCCACAGAGATCAGACCCACTGTAATCAACAGAGGCATATGATACTGGCCGGAAGCATTCAGAATGGCTACCTGTTCCTTGATGTTGCTCATCAAAAGATGTCCGGTAAGATCATACAAAAAGCAGATGCCTAAAAGCAGCATACCAGACCCCAACAAACTCATGATCATATACCGGATTGCCGCCTCAAAGGTGCGGCCGTTCTGTCGGATCATGATCAATCCGCAGGCCGAGATGGTGTTGATCTCTACAAATACATAGGCAGTAAACAGGTCATTGGTATAAATCAGCGCCAGAAGAGAGGACAGCAGCAGATTTACCATAATGTAATACAGATTCTGCTTGGTACTCTCAATCTCCCGCTCCCGCTCCAGCACTCCGCCGATCATACACAGCAGCATGATTACACAGAAAAACACTGCCATCAGAGCTTCCAGCATCCCTACCCGGATCTCATTGCCCCAGGGCGCCGGGAAATGTCCCATCATGTACACATAGGAATCTCCGGTCCTCAGGGTAAAGGCCAGCACGGCACTGGACATGGCCAAAATAATGGTAATCACCGCCAGATTCACCCGCTTGGCCCATTTCCCATTCAGGATCGAACAGAGAGGACCGGAAAACAGGGAGAGGATAATGGAAAAAAAAGGGAAATTTTGTACAAATTCCATCACAGCCCCTCCTTCTTTAACTGGGTACTGATCTCATCCAGATCCAGGGTATGATATCTGCGGTACAGTCGGATGGTGAGAGAAAGCATCAGTGCTGTCACGGACACAGATACCACAATGCCCGTAAGCACCAATCCGCTGGGAATGGGGTTGATATAGGCCTCCACGCTCTGGACTCCATTCACCACAATGGGAGCTTTTCTCCCCTCAATATATCCTTTCAAAGCCAGAAACAGATACACAGCTGTATCCATGATATTCAGGCCAATAATCTTTTTGATCAAATTTTTCTGCAGAAGCAGGTTGGAGAACCCAATGCCAAAAAGAATCATGGCCACTGCTTCTTCATAATTGTTAAACAGATTCGCCAAATTCATATCAGTAACCTCCCTTTCGGAACATGACATAAAAGGTATACATAGTTCCTGCCACCACGATTCCCACACAAATATTCAGCACAAAGATCAGGCCGCTGCTTAAAATGGCTCCCGGAGTTCCCAGCGGTATTCCGCTCTCCAGGTGATTGGCCCCTGTATAGAAAGAGTAGCATTTTGACAGTGCATAGCAGGCCAGCGCACTGAAACTGAGCACCTTATAGGTCTTGGCAGTAAAGAACCGCTCTGTCTTATGAAAGCCGAATGCATTCTGGTATAAAATCAGGCCGGCTCCGATAATAGCTCCTCCTGAGAAACCACCGCCAGGTCCCAGATGACCGCAGAGGATCACGTAAATTCCAAAAATCACAATAGGAGGCACCAGGATCTTGGCCACCGTCTGAAGGATCACATCATTTTTCGGCTCATACAGCCGGTCATTGCTCTGATTTTGCTCTGCCTTTTTCTTTTTATCCTCCCGCAGCAAAATCAATACTGTACAAGTAGCCACAAACAGCACATGGGACTCTCCCAAAGTATCAAAGGCACGATAATCCAAAATCATTCCCGTAACGATATTTACCGCTCCCGTCTCCTGAAGTCCGTTTTCAATATAGCGTTTGGCCACCTCATTGTTCACCGGACGATCCGCACTTCCCACAGTAGGCAGATTGGACACTGCGATCAAAAGCATCAGCACCAGGAAAATACAGAAAAGAAAGGCAAAGAGCCGATAGATTTTGTTAAAAATCCTCATTTCCGGATTGTGTTCAATATCATAGATCTGCTCTAACAGGCGTTTTTTCTCTTCATGGCGCTGCTCGCTTACCGCCTGATCTACCTTGTAGGGCTCCTGCGGCTTCATCTCCACCGTTCCGGTAAACAGATCCGCTCCGTCCAACCACTGTCTTAATCGGTAGGTAAGAGTCTTTTTATATTTTTCTTCTGCCACTTTTTTACTCATCCTTATCCTCCCCCTCCTCATTTTCAGACTTGATCATTGCCTGTATTTTTTTCAGAGTGACAAAAAACAGCACGCTGGTAACACCGGCACCCACAGCTGCCTCTGTAATCGCCAAATCCGGAGATTCCAACAGGATCCAGATAATGGACATAATCAAGCTGTAGGACATAAAAATCAAAATGGAATTCAGCAGCTTTTTTGACAGGCTCACTGAGATAGCACAAACCAGCAGAAATCCCAGCAGTATCTTCATAAATACCTGCATCCTAAGCCTCCCCCTTTCCATCATCCCGACAAGGCTTCTCTTCTGAAGTCTCCTGCTGCTTATCCCTGTGCAGCTTTTCTTCCAGTTCCTTCAACTCCATTACCCTGTAATGTTTTTCCGGGTCTTCATCTGTAGTGACCTCCAGTCTTGAAATCAGATGGGAGGACGCCGGAGAAGCAAACCACAAAAACACCACTACCAAAAACAGCTTCAGAGAAGTAAAGTTCCACCCGCTCATGATAATCAGTCCCACCAGGGAGAAGCCGATCCCCAGCGTGTCTCCCATGGCAGCCGCATGCATCCGGTTCAGCACATACTTAAACCGAAACACCCCTACCATCTCAATGGCAAATATCACCAGGCCAAACAGCAGCAAAAAAGCTCCGGCCAGAAAACGTATCCACTCAATCACTGCCATTTTTCCGTTCCTCCTCCTTCTTTTCCAGGTAAACTCCCATGTACACCTTGGTCAGCACGATCACTGCCAGAAAGCTGATCATCGCATAGATCAGACAGATATCTACCAGATATCCCTCCTCCAGCATCAGCGCCAGTATACCAATGATCACCATAACCATGGTTCCCATCATATTCACTGCCACGATCCGGTCTGCTACTCTGGGACCAATGATGGCCCGTATCAGACACAACACCACCATGACTGCCAAAAAAATCAATGCAATCACAAACAGGCCGTGATAAGCCTGCTCTAAGCCCGGCACTCCTCTGCCCATACTTTTTCCTCCTTCTTTTTTAAGTATTCTTCTGATAACCGTTCTTCTCTTGCCTTCTCTCATGCAGGAACTTTCGCAAATCCTCCGATCTGATTCCTGCCTTCAGCCTCAATCCCACAACAAGGACAATAGAGGACTGCCGCAAAATTTCTCCGCTCTGCGGCAGCCCTTCCATACATTCCTCTCATGTAGCTCCTTACGCTTCCAGTTCAGAGAGAAGATCTACAAACACGGATGTGTCGATTCCCTCTGCCAGACTCTCATCCAGGCAGTGTACCACATACTCTGAGCCCTCCAGCGTCACCGTAATCGTTCCTGGAGTCAGGGTTATAGCATTGGCTAAAAAAACCTTTCCCATGGTAGTTTTCATATCTGAGTGAAATTTCACCACAACTGGCTCCACCTCTTCCCGCTCTGACAGAATCATGTGCATCACCGCAAAATTCGCCTTGACGATCTCAGACACCAGCACACAAAGATACCGCAGGATCTTAAAATACTTTTTCACGATGCGCTTTTCCTTCTCCAGACTGTAATCCATGAATTTGCAGGTAAAAGCCAGCATCACACCGGCGACCGCCAGCCCAAACAGGCAGATCTCCAAAGTCAGATTTCCATTGAAAATCACCCACAAAATAAAATATAACAGGTACACATTCTCCCTCCTCTTTCCTTTGTATCAATGTGCTAAGAGCAGATTCCTTTGTACATTGATCTTATCATTTTCTTAATTTTATAAATGTTTTCTGAAAATCGGTTTTATTTTAACTCTTTTTATATCTTTTGTCCAATAGAACATTTCTGTCTCCCAATGCCTGCAGCTACTCTTCCGTTTTCCAGCCGTCGGTTCAAAGACCTTTATACCTCCCTGTCACCATTCATTCGGTATCCCACTCCCAGTTCATTGGCAATATACCAGGCCTCTCCGGGCTTTACTTTAAACTTCCTGCGAATATTCGCCATATTTACCTGCAGTTTTTTGGTACTTCCTTCATTGGAATATCCCCACACCGCCTTAATAATGGAGGAGTAGGTCATCATTTTTCCACAGTGTTCTGAGAGCAACGCCACAATATTGTATTCCGTCTGAGACAGTTTAATCTCCTGCCCTGCCACAAACACCTGTCTGGAATCATAGTCGATCTCCAGATCCCTCAACCGGAATTTTCCTCCCGGAAACTTTCCTGCCTCTGCACTGTGTCGATAATTTCGCAAAGTCATACGGATTCTGGCCAAAAGCTCTGCTGAGCTGAAAGGTTTGGTCACATAATCATTCGCCCCTGCATCCAAGGCCTGCACCTTATCCTGGTCATTGGTTCTGGCGGAAAGCACGATAATGGGAGTGAGGGATGTTTTCCGTACCTTCTCCAGAAAATGCATTCCATCCATATCCGGAAGTCCAAGGTCCAGAATCACCACATCCGGCTGATAGGAGGAAAAAAGGTTCAACGCCAGACTGCAGGTTTCTGCCAAAATCACCTGATAATCCGCAGCTTCCAGCATTGCAGTCATAACGGTACGGATATTTGCTTCATCCTCCACCAAAAGTATTTTATATCGGTTATTCGTCATCTACATCCTCCCTGTCTAAAATGAACCGGAAGACGGCTCCTCCGCCTTTCCGGTTCTCTCCGCTGATTTCTCCTCCATGGGCCTTAATGATCGTAGCGCAAACCGAAAGTCCAATGCCTGTATTTCGTTTCTTTCCGTCTGCACGCTCCTGCGCCTCTGTGTACCCGCCGGTAAAGAGAGAATCCAGCCTCTGTCTTGGAAGCCCGCATCCATTGTCTGCGATCTCAAAGATCGCCTGCTTGCCCAGCGTAAATACCTTCAGGGAAAGCCATGTCATTCCCCTGGCATGAAGCATGGCATTTTCCAGGATGTTTCCCAGCACCTGTTCAATCAGAATCCCATCCATGGGAATTACCACGATCTCATCCGGAATATCCAGAGAAACCTTCTGCTTTGGATACCTTGCATAAAATTTTGTCATCACCGTTTCAATCAGATCATCCAGAACCACTGGTGTCTTGATCAGCTTGATTCTTCCCTCATCCAGTCTGGTAATGGACAGCAAATTTTCCACCATGCGCATCAGCCACTCCGCATCCTCCTGAATACTCTTAAGCATCGAGTCCTGCTGCTCCCTGGTCAAACCCTCCCTGTTCTCAAGAAGAGCAGAACTGGCTCCATAGATGGTCGTAAGAGGAGTGCGCAGATCATGAGAAATGGCCCGCAGCAGATTTGCCCGCATCCGTTCCTTCTCACTCTCCGCCTTCGCCGCTTCGTTCTCTTTCAGCTTCGTTGTCAGAGTCCCCGTCAGGATCGCTACTGTGATCATAATCACGGCGGAAATCAGATTAACCGGAATAATAAAATCCAGCTCATAGTATGGATACGTAAACGCATAGTTTACAGCCAGCATTCCTAAAAAAGCGGACAATACGCCGTAAATATATCCCTCAGTCACCAAAGAGATCAAAAACACTGCAAACACGAACACTGTAGTGCTCTGCTCCTGCACCCCCAGCTTTTGCAGCGCCAGACAGCAAATCACTGCCAGAGCAAACACCCCAGCAGCAATCAAAATATTCTTTCTTATAGTTTCTTTTTTTACAGCTTCTTTCTTCATTCCATCACTCCCAAAACGGCAGCTCCTAAAGTTTCAGCACTAGATCTTTATTTTATCACATTCCGGGTTAAGATACAGTAAAAAAGGATATTGCAAAATACGAATTCCGGTGGATTTTCCGTGTATTTTTCTCCAAAAACATATCTGTTTTCGGAGAAAAACCACCCGAAAGGGTACCGCCGAAGGTGTTTTGCAACATCCCCTACTTTTAGCCTTTGACAAATTTTACTTTTCCGCCCATTCCCTTAGTCTTGAGCATCTTGGAATAAGATTTCAGCTGTTTTGCAGGAACCTTTACAGTAGCTTTCCCATAAATGCGGCCGAAAGCACTGCTTCCTACGGTCTTTGACGTCAGTTTTGTGCTCTTGATCACAATTGTTTTCAAACGGCTGCAACTGTAAAATGCCTGCTTGCCAATGGTTGTCACCTTAGAAGGCAGGGTAAGAGTGCGAAGCGCTGTGCAGCCTCCAAACGCTCTTGCACCGATCTTCTTTACATTTCCTCCCAGTGTCACCTTGCCCAGCTTCCGGCAGTTTTGGAAGCCATTATCCCCTATAGCCGCCACATATTTGCCCATGCGTACTGACTTTATGTACTTGTTATCCCGAAACGCATTTGCAGCTATGGAAGTCACCTTACAGGTCACATGGCTGATATTCACAGTATCCGGTATGGAAACATTTGATTTCTTTTTATCCGCGGGCTTGACATACTGCACTTCCGCAGTCTTAGAATCCCCGCTCTTTGTGATCTTATAATAGGCCCCTGAAACTTTTACCGTCTTACCCTTGGCTGGAGTCATATATTTGATGGTAAAGCTCTTTTTCACACTTCCAGTATAACTTCCCTTTCCGGTAATGGTAACGGAAGCGCTCCCCACCTTTTTATTGTTCTTATAGGTCACTGTATAATGAGTACCGTTTTTCAGTGTCTTAGAACCATCTTTTATCGTGATCACCGGCTTGATGGGCTTTCCGGTATATCTTTGAGACGCAATTCGCTTAATAGAACATTTCCCGATATTCTTTTTAGATGTTCCGGATGTTTTTGTGATCTTAAATGTTTTTCTGATCTCTCCTCCGTAATTTCCAAGACCGGTAATGGTTACAGTGGCTGTACCTACCTTTTTATTATTTTTATAGGTGATCTGATAATCCCTGCCCTTTTTTAAGGTCTGGCCGCCAAGCTTTACTTGAACGGAGGGTGTGATCGCTTTCCCTGTGTACCGGTAGCTGGCTTTCATTCCGCTCACAGCTGCCTTAGAAAGATCCATCTTATACTGGATTCCATTTTTCTTGGCATATTGGATTGCATAGGAGTCTTTAGGTGCATAGATCGCAGCATATACTACGTGACCAGAACTTCCTACCCAGGTATAGCCTGTCCAGAGAAAATCTTTTCCGATTTGTGTCACACTGGCCGGAATGGTGATTTTTCTTAATTTCTCACAGGAATAAAACGCTTTCTCTCCAATACTTTTTATCCCGTTTTCCAGAACTACCTCTTCCAGATTGTTGAAATTCCGAAATACTTCTTCATCAATCCCAGTAATCCCTGATTTCACCACGATTTTTTTTGTCTGATTTGCAATCCCCGCCGGCCACCTGCTGCCTATGGAATAAGAAATGCTGCCTGCTGTTGTGGAAATCGGTCTCCGCCCTTTTTCTTCTGGCAATGTTACTTTTCCTGTTCCGGATATGGTAAGCACGCCTTTCGAAAAATTCCATGTAGCATTCTCCCCCAACACCCGGTAAGTATTCTTTGTTAATGCGCCGTTGTCTGTATGGATGGAATAAAAATTCACTGCATTGGAATTGGATGCGTAATAGATTACCTTTGAATCTTTTACAATAGGCTGACAATCCGAGATGGGGGCTGCGGCTGTATACTCTCTCGTAAGTTTATTTCCCTTCCCATCCACATAAAGATAATGAAGTACACTGGTGGAGAGGGCATCATCTACCACGCCCTCCTGTTCTGTGTCATACTCTTCCCAGGAGATCATAAAACGGTTGTCATGAATCTTGGTAATCTTTGCCCCTAAAAAAGATTTCTGATTGCCCACATAATCGGTCAGCCATTTGACTTGCGTAGCACTCTCTGAAAAATCATCCATTGGTGTGACTGTCAGGTAAATATTGTGAGCGGCACCGGAAGAATAGGCGGTATCATACTTTGACTGATCAATAGAGGTTCCCAGACACAATACATGATTCGAAGACAGTGCCATGCCGTCCACGCTGGCATAGCAGTCAATTGCCCATACGGAATCCTTGGAACCGCCATACTTCAAAACGGGAATGGAAATCTTGTCCATAGTTGCCGTATCATATCTGCTCAGCTTCGTATATCTGGAACCTTCGCTCTGCTCCAACACATACAGATACGAATCCTTGCTTTCAATATATTGGGCAAAAGAATGCCAGAGATCGCTGTCCACAATCTTTCCTGTCATGGTGGCTTTATCCACAGAGATCATCAGAAAACCCTGGTGTCCCTGTCCCACGGAAGGATCCACATAGCCCTCATGGGCTGTGACAATATACAGCTTTCCCCCCTGCTCCGTAAACTCCACACAGCCGTAATCGAAGGGATAGCGTACCTCTCCTCCAAACAGCTGGCTGTTTCCGGTGATAGAAGCTGCACCTTTTCTTCTCCAGTCTTTATCGTATCTGATCACCCGGATAATCTCAGCCCCGTCATTTTCTCCGATATTATTCTGTCCTTCAGCAACATAATATCCATCGGAGCCAGCATAGAATCCTCCCCAAATCGGCAGTTCCATGGCAACCGTTTTTTTGCTGGTGATCTTAAAATTGTAGTCATAATACTCGACCCCAATCGATGTTCCGGTATAGTACACCCGCATATATCCGTTGTCTACATTCACAAGATCTGATTTTCTTCTCAGCGAAACAGTGCGATTATCCGATGCAGTGGGCAAAAGCGCTGCCCTTGCCGTCTGGGCCGGCAGCAGCATCAGGCAAAAACTGCACAGAATAAACAGCAGCGCTGACAATTCCTTTTTTAATTTTTTCATAACCGATTCCTCCCCTTGATTTCTTCCTGGATAACGTTTGTCTCGAATCCCATTTTATTTCCTGCTGAATTTTCCCTCCGCTTATGCTTGACCCTTATCCAGGTTTTGCGCGTATCTGGCTTCTTATCTAAAAGTATAATACAGTCTCAGGAAGAAATCAATGGTTCTCAATCAACAACAAACTCAGGCCTCACCAAATATGCGCAAATTAGTATGTTCTTTCTTGTTGGCATACCCGACGGCATTTTTATTTAAAAAAAGTCTCTCAGATTGCTCCAAAAGACCATTCCATACTAAAACAATATCGATACAGTCAACTAATAGAAGATAGATCCTGATTTGATCTGCCGACTTTTCACACCGCTCGGCAGTAGTGCCAGGTAATTCTTTCATTTTCATAGACTACCAAATAATAATCTTGCCCACGGATCCACCTTCAGATATGTGGTTTCCATTTCAGTTCTCTGCCAAATGTATATAGAGCCATAATGAAGCCCGGCGTGAAGTTTTGGGAAATATTCAGTTTGTAGAACATACGGGTTTGCCCCCTGATCCTATACAGCAAGAGAAAACTGCCCCAACGATCCGGTTCTTTCCGAAGCCTTAGGGCAGTTCTTCCTTTTTCCAGACAGGTTGCGTTACCGCCGCACCTCTATCGTCTCTCTATTTTTTCGTATCCATCAGCGTTTCCGACAGCCTTTGCGCTGCGGGCGTGTCCGCCAGGCCGCCTCTGGCCGATTGTCAAACTCCGGCTACTTAGCAGCTTTTTCCGCCAACTGGGCATAAGCGGCCTGGATTAGCTCCACGCATCTGTCAATGCCCAAAAGGCTGCTGTTCAGGCAGACATCATAGTTTTTTGCCTCTCCGAAATTCTGACCCGTATAGTACCGGTAATAGGACGCCCGTTTCTTATCTGTCTTTTCGATTTTACTCAGGGCTTTCTCGTCCGCCTCATGGTAGATCTGCTCGATTCGTTCCTTACGACTGTCCAGATCTGCATAGACAAACACCTTCAGGATATTTGCATAGTCCCTTAATACGTAGTCTGCGCAGCGTCCCACGATAATACAGCCACCCTTCCCGGCGATCTCCCGGATCACAGAAGCCTGGTGCATAAACGCCTTATCTGTCATGGATAGATCCAGCTTCATTCCCTCTCCCAGCTCATGCCAGAAGCCGCCGGCTCCCTTAGCGTCCGGATTTTCAAAGAAGCTTTTATCAATGGGACAGGACTGAGCTGCCATCTCGATCAGATCATGATCATAGAAGGGGATCCCAAGACGTTCTGAAAGCTGTTTTCCCACTTCTCTGCCGCCGCTTCCATGCTGTCTGCTGATGGTAATGATAATGGGATTTGGCTGTTCCTGACCAACTCTGTCCGCAGCGTTCTGGCTGCTGTCAAATTCTCCGGCCCACTCAAAGCCTTTTTTCGCCACAATCACAGCAATAATTTCATTGATCACCGCTGCCGCTGCAATCGTTCCCTGAATAATTCCTGCGCACTCCGGAGCAGGGACACTCAGCACGGAAACTGCGATTCCTGTAAAGACCAAAGACACGCCGGAATGGGGGAGAAGCGTCAGACCCAGATATTTTTTCACTGTTTTAGGTGATTTTGTGATGCTGGCGCCAAAATAAGCGCCGAAATATTTACCAAAGGCTCTGGCTGCAATATAGATCACGGTAAACAGGCCCGCTCCCATAATCAGATGATAATCCAGCGGCGCTCCCAGATTCAGGATCACAATGATCATTGCAATTCCCAGGAAGGGATTGAATCCCTGCATGATCTCTTCCAGCCGTTTCTCTGTCATCATATTGGAAAAGGTAGCGGAAAACGCCATACCGATCAGCATAAAGTTCAGCACCGGCTTGGGCATTACTGCATAGTTAAAGAAAAATCCCACACCTGATGCAATCAGGATGTTCACAATCAAGAGCGCCAAAGTGGCTTTGGGACTTCTCTCCTTTCTCAATAATACACCAGCCAGCAGCCCTGTGACCACCCCAATTACCAGAGGGAGAAGCACCACCAGAGCGATCATGTAGGCAGGCAGTTCCCCTGCAGAGAGATTTCCGGCCACAATGGCAATCGTCGTAAAGAAAATAATACATCCCACAATATCATCTAAGGCCGCCATGGGAATCAGGGTATTGGTCACCGGGCCTCTGGTCTTAAATTCCCGCACAATGGACAGAGCCGGAGCCGGAGCCGTTGCCAGGGCAATGCCGCCGAATAAAAAGGCCAGGTACAGAGGGATACCCTGAATTGAAAATACAATTCCAAAGACAAGGGATACAAATAAAAAGGTTCCTATGGACTGGGTCAAGGTAGTGATCACAATGGCCTTTCCGGAACGCTTGATCTTATTCCACACCAGCTCGGTGCCGATCATTAATCCCACTGCACATTCCAAAATATGCACTATGGTCTGATACCAGGAAGCGTCCAGAATTTCCTGGTTCATCAGGGAAACCGCATGGGGTCCTAAAATCATTCCTGCGATCAGCCAGCCCAAAATCGACGGCAGTTTGATCTTCGAGATCAGCTTTCCTGCTAAAAATGCCAGCGCAATGGCTGCCAATAACCTTACTGCTAAAACTATCATGTCATTCTTCCTCCAGGTTCATTTCTGCTATTGTACTAATGCCAGGTGCAAATGGGCATCCGCTTTTGTCCTCAACAACATTCTCATTTTCTTTCTCTATCTCTTGACCAATCTCCTGCATCCGCAGGTCCACCCGGTGCAGCTGTTCCGCACAGAGACACAGCTCCCGTTCCATCTTCCGGGAATCTCTTTTTATTTCTTTCTTATATTTAATCTTGTGTTCTATGCTGGCCCACAGATCCATGGCAATGGTGCGCAGCTGCACCTCCACTTTCATAGGCTTGGTCTCATTGGAAAAAAACACCGGCACCTCCAAAATCAGGTGCAGGCTTCGGTATCCGTTCTTTTTGGGTTTCTGAATATAATCCTTTTTGGCAATCAGACGGATATCGTCCTGGGAACAAATCTTATCCGCCAGAATGTAAATATCCCTGGGAAAGGAACAGATTACTCTGACTCCCGCCACGTCCTGCAGATGCTTCTCAATATTCTCAACCGTCACCTCAAAATTTTTCCTTTTCAGTTTTTCAATAATACTGATGGGCTTTTTCAATCTGCAGGAAATGGTTTCAATGGGGTTCTGATCGCTGTCCAGGGATAATTCTGCATTTAAAACCTGAAACTTTGTCTGGATCTCCAGCATCGCGCATTGATACTGCATCATCAGTTTCATAAACGGCTGGGCTGACTCCAGAAAAATTTCAGGCTTATCTACAGTGATTAATTGGTCAAAGGTTACGTCCTCCATCTTCTCCATCACAATCCTTCTTTTGCCACTCCATATAACATAATGTCCAAAATTTTAGAAAGGTTTACCTCATGATCCTCTATCAGGGCATGAAGATCTCCGTTTTCACCGGATTTACTCTGAAAATATCCGTTAAACATCTCCAGAAACGCCAAAAAATATTCCATAGCCGCATCCACAGTAATCCCATCCCGCAGCTTTAGCTGCTGCAACAGCTCCCGGAAACGAGTGACATAAAATTCATCATATTTTTTCCGAAGCTCCTGAATCTCACTGCGAAGATGCTTGGGCGGCTGAAAAACTGTATTGAAAAACAGGTTGCAGTAATAGGGATTCTCCTGAAAGAACTGCTGGCGAATCTGAAACAGACGCTTCATTCTCTCCTGCACGCTTCCTACCCTGTTATCCTGATTTTCAAAATAGTCTGTTATGGCTTCAAAGCAGGTCTCCACACATTTTAAATACAGCTCATCTTTGTTCTTAAAATTATGGTAGATCAGCCCCTTAGAAATCTGCTTCTCATTGCAGAGAGTTGTCAAGGAAGCATTGTCATAGCTCTTGGTTCCGAACTCTTCGATAGCCGCAGACAGGATCCGTTCATAGGTGCGTCTTGTCTTTTCTTCTTTCCGCATATTCCACCTCCTTGTTCCATTTATTAACCACCCGGTCTATCACAGTTTACACGAAACAGACCGAGTAGTCAATAACTTTTTATATTTCAGCTTCTACAACTGTCCTTTCCTGCTTTTTCAAATCCATATTTTTCAAAATTCCCCGCTTCATGGGCTTAATCAGGCAGACGCACACCAGAAGGGTCAGAAAATCCGCCGCCGGCTGGGAAAAATAAATGCCTCTCACTCCCAGAAGCCCCGGCAGAGTCAAAATAAAGGGAATATAAAACAGACACTGACGGATCAAAGAGAGAAACAGCCCCATTTTAGAAGATCCTATGGTCTGAAACGTAATGGTCATCATATAACACAGGCCAAAGGCCGGATACAGGGCCACCTGGGAGATCAGCAGCCATTTTCCGTACTCCACCACCAGGGGATTGCGGTTAAACAGCAGAATCAGAGGCTTCGCCAGTACAATGTAAACTGCCGCCACAAGAATCGTCAAAACCAGGGATCCCTGGAAAGCAAATCTGGCGGATTTTCCGAAGCGCTCCTTATTTCCGGCCCCAAAAGCATAGGAGGCTACCGGCTGATACCCCTGCATAAACCCCATGATCACATAGCATCCAATCAGAACCAGCCGCTGGACAACGCCGTAGGCTGCAATAATCAGATCAGAATCTGGAAGCGTCTTTGCAGCAATATTGGTAAGAGAGGTGGCCGCTGCCAGACAGATCTGGATCACTGCTGTAGGAATCCCGATGGAAATCACGTCCCAGATAAACCGGGCGGAGAGCTTAAATCCTCTGGGACTGATCTTGATCACTGAAAATCCGCCCAGATAAAAGCACAGCAAAATCACAAAGGTTACACACTGGGAAATGGTGGTGGCAAGGGAGGCTCCCTCCACTCCCATATCCAGGCCCCAGGAAAACATAAATATCGGATCCAAAAGTACATTCAGCGCCGCCCCTGCGATCACGGCAATGGAAGAAATCTTCACTGAAGATTCTGCCCGTGCAGCGCAGTTCATACTCTGAGCCGGCAGGTTAAACAGCGCTGCAATAAACATCCAGAAGGCATAGTCCCTGGCTTGGGGCAGGACGGCATCGGATGCCCCGAAAGAACGAAGCAGCGGTTCCATAAACAAGAGGCCAGCCACACACAAAACCGCTCCCACAAACACAGAGAAGCCCACAATGGTGGTGACTGTCCGGCTGGCCTCCTCCTTATTATTCTCCCCCAGCTGACGGCCGGCCAGCACGCCCGCGCCTGCCGCAAAAATATTTTCTATGGACACCATAATCAGCAGCAGCGGCAGGGTAACCCCCACTGCCGCAAGGGCAATATCGCTGTCCAGCATTCCAATGTAGGCGGTATCTACAATGTTGTACACCGCCTTGGCCAGCAGTGCCAGCGTTGCCGGCACTGCAAGATCAACAATCGCTTTGGACGGTTTTACCGAAGATAGAAGCGATTCCTTTTGAGCAGTTTGATTCTTCTTCATTCAAATCACCTACCATTCTCCACTCTCACCCCGCCGATTTATTTCCTCCGGCGCTTTTTCTTAAATGCTCTTCCTGTATTTGTTTTATTATAAACCGTCTGGTTTATAATTGTATTCTACTGCTTATTGACCGATCGGTCAATATTTATTTTAGATAATTTGCAATTATTTTTTCCTTCTTAGAAACTTATCCCCAAAGCGCCAAACAAAAAGGACATTCTGACTTTTACATCGGAATGTCCCTTACTGATCTGCAGCGCGCTTCTGCCGGACTTCCTCAGAAAAAGCCCGGTGTATCGTTTCTGTTTTTATTTATTATCTTTCTATTCTATATATTAGGATTCGGGTATCAAAAATCCAATCTTACGAAATTAAAAATAAATTTTCCCAACTCCTGACAAAGAGTCATAAAAATCAAACTTTACTATAAAAAGAAGTCTGCTCGCAGACTTCTCCGCCTACGGCGGGTCGCTTCAGCGACATCTTCTCTGCCCGCCGCAGTGCGATCCCCCGGAGCATTTTTGTTTCATAGGAAGAAATTTCCTGTGAAATAAAATAAAAAGAGTCCTTGAAAATCAAGGACTCTTTAGCAGTTCGTAGGGGAATCGAACCCCTG
>CAJLNC010000034.1 GCA_905207905.1 uncultured Lachnospiraceae bacterium
CTCAGTTGGTAGAGCACTTGACTTTTAATCAAGTTGTCCGGGGTTCGAATCCCCGATGTCTCATTTTCAGTGTGCAGGAAGCTTAGAAATGAAGCTTCCTGCATTTTTATTTCATAAGAAATTCTTTCCTATGAAATAAAAATGCTCCGCAGGATTGCACTGCGGCGGATGGGAAGGATGTCGCTGAAGCGACTCGTCACAGGCAGAGAAGTCTGTCCGTAGACTTCTTTTCTTTTTTTACAGATTCTTACAGATATCCCTGGAATTGGCAAAAATGCACAAAACAAAGATCTAATGATAAGTAAATCATATTATATTGATAATAAAAAGCTATTTTACATTATCAATATTCAATGTTATATTGTTAGTATCAAAGAATACATATCCAAAAGGGGGATGGATCATGAAAAAATGGAATTTAGTGATGGCGGCAACAGCAATGGTGGCTTCTTTCGTTGTTTTCGGCGGAATGAGTGCCTGCGCAGAGGAAGCTCCGGAAATTGAAAAGATGGTAACAGTATTGCCCAATGTGCGCGGTGACGGGGGGACTCATGATCTGGCATGTAAAGCATCAGAGGCGATTGCAGAGAGTATTGATGCAGAGCTGGATATTATTGAGTTAGGTACAGCAGTGACAGATTCTGCAAAGTGGGAGGCTGCTATGTGCGATCTTTGTGAGTCTGATTATGACCTGATCATTACAGGTGGTTCTCTGATGAAAGATACCATTCAGATTGTGGCGCCTATGTATCAGGACATTCCGTTTATTTGCTACGACGTAAATCTGGACTTTGATGCTGTGGAAATGCCTAATGTATACGCCATGGATTTCTATCAGAATCAGGCAGCATTTATGGCGGGTGTGATTGCGGCCAGCATGACAGAGAGTGATTATCTTGGCTTTGTAGGGGCAACAAAGATTCCGGTTATCTATGATTTTATGGTAGGCTTTATTGCAGGAGCCCAGGAAATCAATCCGGATATTAAAGTGGCAACTGCGTTTACCAATGATTTTAATGATGCAACGCTGGCAAAAGAGCTGGCTATGGCCCAGATTGATGATGGAGCAGATGTGGTTTATCCAGCATGCGGAAACGCAGCGGCAGGTGTTTACGAGGCAGCCAGAGATAAAGGCGTATTTGCAATTGGTAATGACCAGGATGTAGCTGCAAAGTATGCAGGAAACGACGAGTCTATTTTGAAAGTGATCCTTGCATCCGTTATGAAGAAGGTTGACAATGCAGTGAATGCTGCATATGAAAGATATGCAGCTGGAGAGCTTCCCTTTGGAACTCAGGAGACGGTAGGCATAGCTACAGACGGAGCTGGTATTGTAAAAAACGAGTACTATGAGAAGGTGATTCCGGAAGAAGTAAAAGAGGTGGTTGCTTCTTATGAGGAGAAAATCACAAACGGCGAGATCGTTGTTCCCACAGCAATCGGCATGGCAGCGGAAGAAATTGATGCAATGATTGCCTCCGCACAGTAAGACAGAAGCTAAAAAAGATTTTTGTATTATAAAGATAAAGGGAGTACTGCAAATTATATCCGGTGGATTTTCAATGGGTTTCTCCCTGAAAACAAGTTGGTTTTTGGGAGAGATCCAAGGGAGGGGACTTGGAATAGTTTGCAGTACTCTTTTTTTGAGCAAATTTGATAAAACTGAGAAAGGGAGGTACCTAGAATGACTGCAGAAGCAAGACAGCCTGTAATTGAAATGAAGGGTATTACCAAAATTTACCCCAATGGAGTGGTTGCCAACAAGGATGTGGATTTCAGCGTAAGACCTGGTGAGATACATGCAGTGATGGGCGAAAATGGTGCGGGAAAATCCACACTGATGAAAATGCTTTTTGGTTTGGAGAAGATTGATAAAGGACAGATTTTTTTTAAGGGAAATCCGGTTACCATCGCGAAACCCTCCGATGCTATTGGATTAAAGATTGGTATGGTGCATCAGGAGTTTATGCTGGTTCCGTCTCTGACTGTGGCTGAGAACATGATGTTGCGGGAGGAGCCGGTAAAGGGAATTTTTATTGATCGGGCGAAAGCGGTGGATGAGACAGTGAAGATTTCCGAAAAGTACCATTTGCCTATTGATCCCCATGCAAGGATTATTGATCTGCCGGTAGGTATGAAACAGCGGGTGGAGATACTGAAGGCTCTGTATCGGGGAGCGGAAATTCTGATCTTAGACGAGCCCACTGCCGTATTGACGCCTCAGGAGACGGAGGAGTTGTTTCGCCAGTTGATTATATTAAAAGAGAACGGTCATACCGTAATTTTTATTTCTCACAAGATTCGGGAGGTAAAACAAATTTGCGATCGGATCACCATATTGAAAAACGGACTTTCTATGGGGGTATACGATGTGAAGGATATCACAGAGGCAGATATCTCCCGGCTGATGGTAGGGCGGGAAGTAAAGATGAAGCTGGATAAAAATGAAGCCCATCCTAAGAATGTAGTTTTGCAAGCGGATCATCTTTGTTATGGATACGGAGAAGGAAAGCTGAAAGTGAAGGATGTAAATTTCACAGTCCGCAGCGGGGAGATCGTAGGAATTGCAGGCGTGGAAGGAAATGGACAGAGGGAGCTTCTGGAGATGATCACGGGTCTTCGGAAAATTCAGAGAGGTCAGGTATATATTTCGGGGATGGATGTGTCAAAAATGTCCATTCAGCAGATTCGGGATAAGGCTAAGATGGGATATATTCCGCAGGATCGTCTGCTGTTTGGAGTAGCTGCGGAGGCAACCATCAAGGAGAATCTGCTGGCAAACCGCCTTTCTCATTCGGAATTTTCCAAAGCCGGTGTAATGAAAGAGAAAAACCTTACGAAGAAGGCAAAGGAACTGATTCAAGAGTTTCGCATTAAGTGCGGTGGGGAAAAACAGACGGTAAATATGCTTTCCGGAGGAAATATTCAGAAAGTGGTTGTAGCCAGAGAGCTTTCTACCCAGAGATCGCTGATCGTCATTGATCAGCCCTCCCGTGGTATTGATGTGGGCGCCACAAAGTTTATCCATGAAAAGATTTTTGAGCTGCGGGATGCAGATGCCGCAATTCTGGTGAGTTCTGCGGATTTGGCAGAAATTATGGAGTTGAGCGATTCGCTGTTTGTTATGTACGAAGGTGAAATTGTAGCATATTTCAAAAGCCTGGAAGGAGTTACCGAGGAACAGCTGGGAGAGTATATGCTGGGAATTAATCGGCAGACACCGGAGGAAATCAAGGAGGCATATTATGAGCAATAAACAATTAAATCAAGTGTTTTCTGTGGTTAAGACATTTCTGGCCATAGTAATCGCCATGGCGGTTGCCTTTGTTATCATCCTGGTAGTGAGTGATGAGCCCATGGAAGCGCTGCACGCCTTCCTGCTGGGGCCATTTACCTCTGTCCGCAGAATTGGAAATCTGATTGAGAATACGATTCCCCTGATCTATGTGGGGCTGGGAGTTTGCGTATTGTGGGCCACTGGAAAAAGAACATTATCCGGTGAGGGCTGCTACTATTTTGGCGGTTTGATGGCAGCTTTGGCGTCCATCAAGATCTATTTTATTCACGGAAAGAGCCTGACTGTAACTTCCATGGTGATCGTGCTGATTGTCTGCGGGATTATGGCGCTGCTGCCCATGATTGTAAACCTTAAATATGGTACAGATGCTTTTGTGGTATCTTTGCTGTTTAACTATGTAATGTTCTATATTGGTAACTATATTTTTAGCAATTATCTTATGGACATTACTTCCACTTCATCAGGATCTTATCCGCTGCCAACAGACAGCTTTCTTCCCACTCTGATACCCGGAACGAAGGTAAATGCCAATCTGATTGTGGCGCTGCTGATGATCGTGGCAGTATGGTTCTTTATGTATAAGACAAAATGGGGATACAGTATCCGTTTGGTTGGCTTAAATCCTAACTGCGCAAAGTATGTAGGTATTAATGTATTCGCCGTCTGCATTCTGGCTCAGTTTATCGGCGGAGCCATCAGCGGCTTTGGCGGCGGTATGGAAATGTTTGGACGAAATCCCCGATTTTCCTGGTTTTCCCTGACCAATATGGGATGGGACGGAATCATGGTGGCCACTCTGGCGAAATACAAGCCTCAGTACATTCTGTTTTCAGCACTGTTTTTGGGCTATGTGCGTACCGGAGCAGATATTATGAACCGATCTTCTGATGTGGCCAGTGAGATTGTAATGATCATACAGGCGGTCATGATTCTGTTTATTGGAGCAAACTCATTCCTGGCAGCAATGCAGCAGAGAGTTCGCGTGAAGTACAATGAAAAGGCAGCGAAGGAGGCGTAAGCATGGGAATTTTAGAAAATATTTTTACTGCTCAGTTTATTTACACCATTATCCGTGTATCTACCCCGCTGATTTTTGCCAGTTTGTCCTCTCTGATTGCAAGAAGAGCCGGAGTGACCAATATTACCATTGACAGTACGATGCTCATGTCTGCCCTGACTGGCGTACTGGTGAGCGCTTTTACTGGATCTTTGTGGCTGGCGTTAGTGTCTGGCATGGTGGTGGGCATTGTCATGGGAATTTTTATGGGATATTTTCATATTATGATGAATACGAATATGATCCTGACTGGTGTGGCGATCAATACTTTTACCAATGGCGCAGTAGTAATGATCCTGTACGCATTTACCGGTGATAAGGGTTCTTCTTCCATGATTAACAGCTTGGGAGTCCCGGCGCTGGAGATTCCCCTGATCAAGGAGATCCCCATCCTCGGAGAAATACTGTCCGGCCATAATATTTTTACCTATGTGGCCTTTTTGATGGTGATTGTTGTGTGGTTTTTGATGTATCGGATGCCTTTGGGCCTGCGGATCCGTGCAGTAGGCGAAAACAGCAGCGCGGCGAAATCTGTGGGAGAGAATCCTACCAAGATTAAACTGATCGCTCTTGGCTTAAGCGGTTTCTTTGCCTCCCTTGGCGGAATGTATCTTTCCATGGGAAATATGCAGGTGTTTATTGTGGGAATGACTTCCAGCCGAGGGTTTATTGGTGTGGCTGCAGACGCTATGGGGCAGGGAAATCCTGTAGGTGCTATGCTGGCTTCCCTTCTTTTCGGAAGCGCCAATGCGGTAGGAAATGTGCTGCAGATCAATTCTTTCTCTACGGATGTGGTAATGGCAATCCCCTATGTGGTGTCCATCATCGGTATTATTGTTTATTCTGCCCGTGAAAAGCAGAAACGGGAGAGCAAGATCAAGCGTGCTATCGCCCAGGCGGAGAAACTGCAGGGCGTCTAAAAAGAGGAGACGAGCATGAAAAAAATACCAATTATTCTGGACTGTGATCCGGGACATGACGATATGGTTGCATTGGTGCTGGCTTTAGGAAGTCCAAACGTGGATGTGAAAGCCATCACAAATGTAGCTGGCAATAAAAAAATTGAAAAAGTAGTAAAGAACACTTTAAACATTCTGAATTACTGCGGAGTGGAAAAGATCGTGGCGGCAGGAGCAGAAAGACCCTTGGTGCGTCAGTATACAAGAACAGATACGGAAGGCGCTCATGGGATAAACGGTTTGGATGGTTTTGACTTCGGAGAAGAGAATCCTTTGCGATGTTCAGAAAAAACAGCGCTGGAAGTGATGGCAGAGGTGCTTAGAGAGAGCAGGGAAAAGGTGACCATCGTGTGTACCGGGCCTTTGACGAATATAGGCCTTTTGCTGAGGGCTTTTCCAACACTTTGTCAGGAAAAAGTGGAACGAATTTCTCTTATGGGAGGAACCTGCCATTATATTCTCACCAAGCCATTTATGGAATTTAATATTTTTCTGGATGCAGAGGCTTCTAAGATTGTGTTTGAAAGCGGGATTCCGATTACCATGTATGGATATGATGTGACGTATCAAACATTATTGCCGCCGAAGTTTTTGGATGACCTGGATCAGGTGGGAAACCGCACTGGTCATATGGTATCCAGCTTGCTGAAAGCTTTTTCCAGAATGCACAACAAGGTGTGGGTGGATCTTGAAGGGTGTCCGATTCATGATGCCTGCGCTGTGGCAGGTCTGATTGATCCATCTGTTGTGACAAGAAGTGAAAAAATGAATGTGCAGATTCCTACAGAGCCTGGCCCTCTATCGGGTGCCACCATCTGCGATTACGCCCACCGTTCTGGTATGCCGGAAAATGTAAAAGTGGTATTTGAGATGGATGTGGAGAAAGTCAAAGAAATGATTATGTCCGCAGTGAAGGCGCTGGCATGATGTGGGCGTGGGCAGGCTATCTGCTGATCCTTTTTGGTGCCAATGTGCTGGGAGCTGTGGGCGGCTTTGGGGCGGGGATGATCAGCATCCCCTTCCTGACCCAAATCTTTGATGCTAAGCTGGTGATCATGGCATCCACGGTAACCTGTATTCTAAATATTTTTATTGCAGTGAAGGGCTGGGGAGACATCCAGTGGAAGAAGCTGGGAATCATCACGTTTTTCATGTGTCTGGGACTCCCTGTGGGAGTCTGGGGGTTAAAGAGTTTGTCAGTACCGGCGCTAAAACTGGTTTTGGGAATTTTTATGGTGCTCCTTGGAATTTACGGATTATGTAAGCTGAACAGTGAGAAGCTGGCAAAAAGAGTGATCTCCAAACCAGTATTATATATCTGTCTTTTACTGGGAGGCATCGTTCAGGGAGCAATTTCCTCCGGAGGAAGTTTGATCCTTTTATATGCGCAGCAGGAGATGCCGGATAAGAAAGGGTTTCGGGCCACTCTGGCGCTTTTATGGAGCGTTGTTAGTGTGATAACCGTGGCCCAGTACGGGTATGCAGGAACTTTAACTGGAGAGGTGTTTACCATGTCTGCGGTGGGAGCTCCGGCAGTGCTGTTTGGAATTTATGTAGGCGGCGTGCTTTGCCGGCGTTTAAGTCAGCGGATGTTCCAGTATATGATCAATATACTGATCCTGGCAGCGGGAATCATTAACTGCGTGGCAAATGGTTAAAGGGTGATATCCAGATCACGGCAAAGATCCATAAAATCCAAAAGCGGATTGGAAAAGAATTTATTTTTGTGCCACAGCATCCAAAATTTACGGTTGATCTGGCAGCCCTCCATTTGGATTTCCACAAGAGAGCCGTTTTTCAGTTCCGGGGCAACAATTCGACGGGAGATGACGGTGATGCCATAGTTGTGGGCTACAGCCTGTTTCGTGGTTTCTGAATTATTGCAGAACCAGGTGGCATTTAAGGGATAGTTGTGCAGTTCCATATATTCAGCAAAGATTTCTTTTGAATTGCTTTCCCGGGCAATGTAGTTTTCCTGGCTGATCTGAGCCAGAGTGGCTCGGCCGGTTTGGGCAAAAGGATGGTCAGGACTGCATACCAGTACCATGGTATCATCCAGGAAGGGTTCGTACATCAGTTCCGGGTGAGAAGGCATCGTTTCCACCAGAGCAATGTCCAGATCATTGCGGGCCAATCCGTTGGCTAGACTGCTGGGAGTATCAATGAAGACCTTTAAGGCAGCCTGAGGATAAAAGCTGCGGAATTGATTTAGCAGTGTACTGATAATACAGGTGCCAATGGTAATGGTGGCACCTATTTTTAATTCCGCATTTGTGGAGGCGTTATTGAGCTGCTGTTCCATTTCATTGAACAGAGACAGGATGTTATTGGCATAGAAAAGAAGCTGTTTTCCGGCAGCAGTAATGTAAAGTTTTTTGGAAAGCCGTTCAAACAGCAGAATATGATAATGTTTTTCCAGTTCAGCAATGGCCTGGCTTACGGCAGGCTGAGCAATGTAAAGTTTTTTGGCGGCGCCATGCATACTGCCGCATTCAGCCACAGCGGTGAAGATTTTCAGATGGCGGATGGTCATAGAGCTTCCTTTCTAGATTTATAAGTAAATAGTTATCAGTATCAATAATATCATAAACATTTTTTATAGAAAAAGCAAGAGAGTGAGGAAACAACATGGTAATTGATTTTAGAACAAGACCGCCCTTTAAGAGTTTTGTTACAGGCGGGAATTTTTTCCCCCGTCCTATGGAAGATCAATTTTCCAGACCGGAAGATGTACCGGGCATTTATCGAAACAGTGTAGATATAGAATCTGCGCGAAAAGGAGAATTTGGTCTGTATATGAAGGAACTGGCAGGATCAGGGATTGATTTGCAGGTTGTTCAGGGGCGCCAGGTGCGGCCTGGCATGGCTCATGTGGAAAACGACGATGTCTGCGAGCTGGCAATCACCTATCCGGACAAATTCATTGCCTTTCCGGCGATTGACATTTCCAATGTGCCGCAGGCTCTTGCAGAGATAGAGCGCTGTGTGAAACAGTATCAGATCAAGGGGATAGCGATAGAACCGGGGTGGTGTGCTCCACCCAGATATGTGGATGATTCCTGCCTGGATCCTATTTATGAGAAATGTGAGGAGTTGGGGCTGATCTGCGCCTTTACCTTAAGCGTGCTGGCGGGAGAGGATTTGTCTTACTGCAATCCTATTGCACTGCAGAAGATGGCATTGCGTTTCCCGAGAGTGACCTTTACGGTATCTCATGGGTGCTGGCCGTTTGTAGAAGAATTTCTGGGAGTTGCGCTGCAGTGTATGAACATTTATTTTTACCCGGATTTTTTCTGCTGTCTGCCTAATATGCCCTTTGCAGACCAGTTTGTCCGGGCTGCGAATTCCTATATGCGCTACCGGATGATGTTTGCCACCAGCTATCCGGTACGGCCTTTAAAGCAGAGCCTGGAGCAGTTTCTGGAGCTTCCGTTTGAAGAAGAAGTAAAAGAATTTCTTTTATATAAGAATGCCCAGAGGATTTTAAGGCTGTAAAGAAAAGCGGCTTCGGATTGAAATGCTGTTGCCAAAGAAGCTGGCCGCAGGTGGAGGGGAAGTTGCAAAATACGAATTCCGGTGGATTTTCGGTGTGTTTTTCTCCGAAAAGATGTTATTTTTCGGAGAAAAATCACCCGAAAGGGTACCGCCGGAAGTATTTTACAACTTCCCCTTTGCAACGCTGTTTTATAATTTCTTTGGAACTCTTTCATAATTTCTTCATAGAGCTATCACAGATTGGACACGAATAGGTTTTATGATAGTAGCATACAAAGGAAATACATAAACAGTTAAGCGTTTCCTTTTTTAAAATAAATTTTTTCATACTTGGCGGGCCTACAGCCCGCAACCCTCCCTTTTTTTATTCCAGCGAGCAATGAGCCAAGCAGCCGCACTGGCGCTGATATTTGGCGAATGCCGCAAGGGTCAAAGATCTCACAGCTTGCTAAGAGACTTTGACCTATTATTTTTATAAAAAGGAGCTGCCGCAAATAGCATACCGATCCATAAGAGTATCGGTGGGAATTAGATCCCAGGCTGTAGCGGAAGCTCCTTATTATGTTTTTACATATTATATTTTACAATGTATTTCAGAACGTCACAGCATCGCTGACTTTAGGCTCTCCGGATTTGACAAAGGGCAAGCTGGCCGGCGGGAGAAGTATCCTCTTATTTCTGAAGCGCTTCTTTTAAGGCTTTGGCAAGCTGATCCGGGCAGGAGGTAGGTTTGGGGCCGCAGGTAGTGCCCTCCAGGCGGGCGATCACATCCTGAACCTTCATTCCCTCTGCCAGTTTGGCCAGTCCCTTGGTATTCCCATCACAGCCTCCGATAAAGTGTACATATTTTACCGTATCCCCATCCAGTTCAAATTCAATGGCCTGTGAACAGACTCCTTTTGTTTTGTAGATCATAGGTATGCTCCCTTCTGTATAATTCTGCTTCTATTCTATCAAACCAGATAGAAATTGCAAGATAAAAATAACAGCGGATTTTCACGCTGGTTTTTCTCAGGCAACTATGATAAACTGATGCTGCAATCGGAAGTATGTGCAGAGAAAAGAGAGGAACAGAAGATGAATAAGATTGGAATTATTGGTGCAATGGATGTGGAAGTGGAGAAATTGAAACAGGACATGGAGATTCAGGGCACCTTACATAAAGCCGGGATGGAGTTTTGCCAGGGAATCCTGAAGGGCAAATCGGTAATCATTGTGCGCAGTGGAATCGGGAAGGTAAATGCGGCAGTGTGTACGCAGATTTTGGCAGATGAATTTGCAGTGGACGCAGTGATCAATACGGGCATAGCAGGATCTCTGAATGCGGATATTAATATTGGCGATGTGGTGATTTCCACAGATGTGGTGCATCACGATGTGGATGCGGTGAATTTTGGTTATCCCCTGGGGCAGATTCCTCAGATGGACACCTTTTCCTTTTTGGCGGATGAGTTTCTGGCAGGAAAAGCAAAGGAGGTCTGTGAGAAGGTGAATCCGCAGATCCGGGTTTTCAGAGGCCGGGTGGTCAGTGGAGACCAGTTTATTGCAGATCGGGCGGCTAAGAACCGGATTGAGGAAAATTTTCATGGATTTTGTACAGAGATGGAGGGAGCAGCCATTGCCCAGACCGCTTATCTGAACCAGATTCCCTTTGTGATCATCCGGGCCATCTCAGACAAAGCAGACGACAGCGCCACTATGGATTATCCGGCTTTTGAGCGTAAAGCAGTGGAGCACAGCGTAAGGCTGATCGAGGGCCTGATGGAAGTATTATAAATCTTATAAGAAACGCAGGTTTTATGAGGAGAAACAGGCGCTGGTAAGAAATGCAAAATCTTATGAGAAGAGTCGGAATCTCATGAGAAAAGTGGGAATCTCAGGGAGAAATTGGCTGAATTTGTCGAACGATTTTACTTTGCAAACGGAAAAAGGCGGACTATAATGACCATACGACTTGGGAAGAAGCGCAGCCAACCGGAAGGCTTGCAGAAGAAGCGCAGGACTGGATAATGGTTATCCGGGAGTGCGGGGACATCTGAGGCCGAGAGCAAGCTTGCGGCGGCGGTTCCACCGGCCAATATTTTATATCTAAAGGGGGATTCCTATGTTGCAGTTCATTATGGATCAAAATCTTTTGCTTTATGTTTGTGGGGCAGCCTGCGTGATGGGAGTGGTCAGCCAATTCCTACTAAAGCATTTATACGGAAAGCTGATCTTAGAAACACAAGATACAGGAGAGCCAAAGGGCAAATTTATGAGGCAAATGCAGCAACGTTTTAGAAATTGCCGTCATATCAATGAAAAGGTAAATGATATTCAAGCCTTTGCAGAGCGGAGTATGCTGGATTATGAATTTCTGAAAATGAATTTGCATCAGTGGAACCGAATGGGAAAAGAAGCCCTGGCGGTATGCCTGTTAAGCTGCAGTCTGGGCCTGTGGCTGCTCTATCGAAACGGGGCGGCGGTAACTTTGCAGACCAGCTACAGCCGGGCAGCTATGTTCAGTGTGCTTTTGATCGGCCTGGCCTATGGAATGACCGACAATCAATATCGCCATCGCGCTTTAAAAACAAGGCTGATGGATTACCTGGAAAATACCGGGGCGGTGAAGGAATATCAGGAAGTGGATTTTCCGGAACAGGCGTCAGAAGGAACCCAGACATCCGTGGGAATGCAGGAGGCGGCAGCAGAGACTGCCTCTGCTATCAGCATCGGAAGAAGGCTGCGTAAAAAGGGGCCGGAGCCGGAGAGCAAGGCTCAAAGGGACAAGCGTGAGCTGAAGGAACATTTGGGTAAAAACCGGCAGGGCTTCCAGGAGATGGCGGCAGCAGGGGAAGGAACTCAGAGGGAACAAAGCCGCAGCTTTCTCCAACAAATGGATCCTCAGGAGAAAGAACAAATTCTCCGGGAAGTGCTGCGGGAATTTTTATAATTGTTTTGCTATCGCAGCTAAAATTCTCGCTTATGGCAGAACGCCAGATATAAAGTATACAAAAATTTTCGTCTTCAAACTGGTTTGAACTCAAATTTTTGTGACATTGTACATGGCTGAGCTGTTGCACAAAATCATGCCAAATTGGCCTTGCGAAAGTAATGAGCAGATGGTAAAATTTATATATAGGGCTTTTGGAACCGGAGATTTCCGGTTCCCACGGACAGAGTTGATTCCCGCGCGCAATGAGCCAAATAGCCGCGCTTGTGCGGATATTTGATTTTGGTATTGCCCTGATGTGTAAAATAATAAACCATAAGGAGAGAAGCATATGTCTAGCAGAGTTACATTTGATTATTCCAGAACTGCAAACGTGATCGCAGAGGGTGAGGTTGCATCCATGAAAGCGATTGCAGAGACAGCAAAAGAGATCTTAGTGTCAAGAAGCGGAGCAGGAAATGATTACCTTGGTTGGATCGACCTGCCGGTGGATTATGACAAGGAAGAGTTTGAACGAATTTTGAAATCCGCAGAAAAGATCAAGCAGGACAGTGAAGTACTGCTGGTGATCGGCATCGGCGGTTCCTACCTGGGAGCCAGGGCAGCCATTGAGTTTCTTCGTCATAATTTCTACAACAGCGTATCCAAGGAGATCCGCAAGACACCGGAGATTTATTTTGTGGGCAACAGCATCAGCAGCACCTATATGAAGCATCTGATGGATGTTGTGGGAGACAGAGACTTCTCGATCAATGTGATTTCCAAATCCGGCACTACCACAGAACCGGCTATCGCATTCCGAATCTTTAAAGAGATGATGGAAAAGAAATATGGCAAGGCGGAGGCTGCCAAGAGAATTTATGCCACCACAGACAAAGCCAGGGGCGCACTGAAGACACTGGCCACGGAAGAAGGCTATGAGACTTTCGTTGTTCCGGATGATGTGGGAGGCCGTTTCTCCGTATTGACCGCAGTGGGACTTTTGCCTATCGCAGTCAGCGGAGCTGATATTACCAAACTTATGGAGGGAGCTGCAGCAGCAAGAGAGCGGGCTCTGAAGGATGCTTACGAAAACAATGATGCCATGAAATATGCGGCAGTGCGGAATATTCTGCACAGAAAAGGAAAAGCCATTGAGATCCTGGCCAACTATGAGCCCAGCCTCCACTATGTTTCTGAATGGTGGAAACAGTTATACGGCGAGAGCGAAGGAAAAGACCAGAAGGGTATTTACCCTGCATCGGTAGATCTCACTACAGATCTGCATTCTATGGGGCAGTTTATCCAGGACGGCAGCCGTATCATGTTTGAGACAGTGCTGAATGTGGAAGAATCACAGTGCGAGCTGGTTCTCAAAGAGGAGCCGGTAGATCTGGACGGCTTGAATTATCTGGCAGGAAAGACCGTAGATTTTGTGAATAAGAGCGCTATGAATGGAACCATCCTGGCTCACACAGACGGCAATGTGCCCAATCTTCTGGTGACGATCCCCAGACAGGATGAGTTTTCCCTGGGCGAACTGTTTTATTTCTTCGAGTTTGCCTGCGGTATCAGCGGTTATATTTCGGGAGTAAATCCCTTTAATCAGCCGGGAGTTGAGAGCTACAAGAAGAATATGTTTGCGCTCCTTGGAAAACCCGGGTTTGAGAAAGAAAGAGAAGAGCTGCTGAAGAGACTGTAGGAAGCGTTTCCCGGAAACCGGGGATCCGAAGAGCACATAGATAAGCGCAGAGAAAAGATAAGAGTATATAAAAGCAGAAACAAGGACTCTTACAGCAGAATACCTCCGGGCGGACAGCGTGAAGGAACGAAAGCCGCCCAGGAGGTATTTTACTGCCAGAAGGAATGAATTCTGCTCCCATTTCAATGCAGATCCAGGGGCGGATTGTGTAAATCCAGGGCGAAACGTGTAAATCTTTGTTGCCAAGCAGGGTAAAAGAGAGTATAATGATAAACAGCAAAAGTTGCGAAGCAGCTTGCCTAATAAAAGAAAGGAAGGAATGAATATTATGCCTTTAGTTACGACAACTGAAATGTTCAAAAAAGCCTACGAAGGCGGTTATGCAATTGGTGCATTTAATGTAAACAATATGGAAATCGTTCAGGCCATCACAGAGGCTGCTGGAGAGCTGAATTCCCCCATCATTCTGCAGGTATCTGCAGGCGCAAGAAAGTACGCTAATCATACCTACCTCACCAAACTGGTAGAGGCAGCCATTATTGAGAACCCCAACATCCCCATTGCTCTGCATCTGGATCACGGCGCAGATTTTGAAATCTGCAAATCCTGTATCGACGGTGGATTTACTTCCGTTATGATCGACGCTTCCAAGTATGCGTTCCAGGAAAACATCGAGATCACCAGAAAGGTCGTAGAGTATGCTCATGAGCGCGGCGTAGTAGTAGAGGCTGAGCTGGGTAAACTGGCAGGTATTGAGGATGACGTAAAGGTTTCCGCTGAAGATTCTGCTTACACTCAGCCGGATGAAGTAGAAGAGTTTGTTACCAAGACTGGCGTTGATTCTCTGGCTATCGCCATCGGAACCAGCCATGGTGCATACAAATTCAAACCAGGCACAAAGCCCCAGCTTCGTTTCGATATTCTTCATGAGATCGAGAAGAGAATCCCCGGATTCCCCATCGTTCTTCACGGTGCATCTTCTGTTCCTCAGGAATATGTTAAGATCATCAACGAGAACGGCGGAAAATTAAAGGATGCTATCGGTGTTCCGGAAGATCAGCTTCGTGAAGCTGCAAGATCCGCAGTATGTAAGATCAACATTGACTCTGACCTGCGTCTGGGCCTGACTGCCGGTATCCGTGAGACCATGTTCAGAGATCCCTCTATCTTCGATCCTCGCGACTACCTGAAAGTTGGACGTGCAAACGTGAAAGCTGTAGTAGCTCACAAGATCAAAGACGTACTGGGCAGCGAAGGCAAAGCCTGAGTATCGGCTGATTTAGAATTTAAATAAGTAAATAGACAGGGAGCTCAATCTGTTATCAGATTTGGGCTCTCTATTTTTATTGTTTCATAGGAACTTTGAAATTATTAAATTTTGTTTATTTCGTAGGAAGATATTGACATCGTTATTGAAATTTAGTAATATTTTAATAACGATGTAATAGAATTGTAATCATTTGTGTTCGGAGAGCGCATATGACACAAGATATGGGGATATGGGGTTTCTGGTGTGAGAAAGGGAATGGATTATGAAAAAGAGATTGATTACCTGGTCTGTAATATGTATGCTGATGCTGGCCATTTGCCCGGCGACTGTGCAGGCTGCATGGAAAAATACTTCTGCAGGAATGATGTACACAACCAGCAATGGTTATTATAAAGGCTGGCATACCATTGGCGGTTCCAAGTATTACTTCTCCTCTCAGGGTATTATGTCCACCGGATGGAAAAAGATTGGAAAGTACTATTATTATTTTGGTGACAATGGAAAGATGCGCAAGGGCTGGCAGACCATTGACAATAAACGCTATTATTTTGGGGACAATGGTGTCCGCAGACACGGCTGGCGCACAATTAAATCAGGAAAAAAGAATTTAAAATATTATTTTGATAAAAACGGCGTGATGCAGACCGGCCTGACCAAGATCGGCACCAAGCTCTACTATTTTAATGCTTCCGGTGTTCGGCAGCACGGTTTTATCACGGAGAATAATAAAACCTATTATGCAAACAAGTCCTCCGGCATTCTGGCGCAGGCCCAGTGGGTAGGGGACTACTATTTTGACGAAGACGGTGTGATGGCCAGAAACCAGTGGATTGAAGGAAAATGGGTGGGTTCTGACGGCCGATATACCGGTGTAAAGAACAATGTGGGCTGGATTACGGATAATGGTATTAAGTGCTATTATGACCGGAACGGCAAAAAGGTAAAAGGTTGGCTGACCCTTTCCGGTAAGAAGTATTATTTAAGCCCCAGCAACGGAGCTTTGCAGACCGGCTGGTTTACGGTGGGCAGCAATAAGTATTATGCGGATAAGAAAGGCGTTGTCCAGACCAGTCAGTGGAAAGGCAAAAAGTATTTAAAGAAAACTGGCGCTGTGATGAAGGGCTGGCTGACTTTGAAGGGAGAACGCTATTATTTCAGCAAGAGCAGCGGGGACTATGTAACTGGCTGGCAGAAGATAGGCAAGAGCACCTACTACTTTAACAGTAAGGGCCAGCTGCAGAAGGATACCTGGATTGACGGCACTTACTATGTAAACAGCAAGGGAGTCAGGGCCACAGGGGTGACCCAGGTGGGAAACAAATACTACTATTTCAGCAAGAAATCCGGAGGTAAGCTGTTAAAAGGCTGGATCAATTACAATGGAGATATGTTCTATGCTGATAAAAAAGGCGTCCTAAAGCGAAATGGCTGGTTTACTGTAAGCGGGAACAAATATTATGCAGGCAAGGACTGCGAGCTTTACAAGGGATTAAAGACGATCTCCGGAAATCTGTATTACTTTAAGAGCAACAATGCCCGAATGGCCAAGAACGCCAAGGTAAGGATTGGAAATGTGACCTATTTCTTTGGCTCCAACGGCGTTGCTGCCAAGAACAAGTGGCTGAAGATCAATAAGAAATACTACTATTTTGAAGGCAACGGCCACATGGCCAAAAATAAGTGGATTGGCAAATACTATGTGGGAGCAGACGGCGCCCGCACCAATAAAACTCTGACCACAGGCATTAATACCATCAATGGCAAAAAGTACTGCTATGATTCCAAGGGCAATAAGCTTACCGGATGGCAGACAGTGAATGGAAATAAGTACTACTTCGGAGGTAAGGATGGCGCCGCGGTTACGGGACTGAATGTGATTAAGAACAAGAAGTATTACTTCCTGCCCACAGGTATATTGGTGGTAAATCAGACTTTGGCCGTGGGAGATAAGGAATATACCATCAATGCCAGCGGTGTGGTGGTTTCGGAAGAAACCATTCAGATTTCAGGAAATACAAAGGGATCCAGGATTGCCAAGTTTGCGGTGAAGTATGTGGGAAATCCCTATGTGTGGGGAGGCGTGAGCCTGACGAACGGAGCAGACTGTTCCGGATTTGTGCAGACGGTGTTCTCTCACTTTGGCATCAAGGTGCTGAGAGTGGCGGATGATCAGATGAAAGGGCCTAATTCCTACTATATCTCTCAGGGGTATAAGAAGGCAGTGAATGTAAGCACCACTCAGATGCTGCCGGGAGATCTGGTGTTCTATGGTTCATCCAATTACGCAAGCCACGTAGCCATTTATATTGGCGATGGCAAGATCGTACACGCCAGCAATTCTCAGCCTTATCCCCAGGGAGGCATTAAGATTTCTAATTATAACTACCAGACACCGATCCGGATCGTCCGGTACTGGTCCTAAGAGAAAAGGACTTTTGGGAGAAACATTTTTGTTTGTGGGACGAAGGGAAGTTCCTACTTGACAGACGGTGTGGTTTGGCACATAGCTGTCAGCAGAATGAAGATGATATGAGAGAGGCTGCTGCAAGACAGGTGAGAGGAAACTCTCCTGCTTTGCAGCAGCCTCTTTTATTTATTTGGCTCTTTGTCAATAGTTGGGGTGAGCTCCTGTTATTTTTATATGGCACAAACGTGTTCTGCAAATTGCGCAGCGTCAGATCAAAAAGACGCGGGCAAAGCGGTTTTAATGTTTACTTTTCTTCAAATTCCCGGAGCAGAGCCTGATACATCACATCATAGGGAGCTTCCTGGCCTGTCCAGATGGTGAAGTTTAAAGCTCCCTGGCACACCAGCATTCCAAGGCCGCTGATGGTTTTGGCGCCTCTGGAAGCGGCTTCCTTAAGGAAGGGAGTTACCGGAGGATTAAAGACCACATCGGATACAACCATAGAGCTTTTTATGGTGTCGTAATCCACGTCCGGCTTTTGATCCCCATGGGGATGGAGTCCGATGGGGGTGGCGTTGATCAGGATATCTGTTCCCTCCGGTATCGGCTGGTGGGCAGTCCATGGGAGAAAAGCGGCTTTCGCAGGGGTGTGCTCCAGAATGGAATGTACCAGATTCAGCCCTTTTTTTTCATCCCGGTTAATGATCGTCACAGAAGAAGCACCGGCCAGGGCACATTCAATGGCAATGGCCTTGGCAGCGCCTCCGGCTCCCAGGATTGTAATGGATTTCCCCTCCGGTTTTGTGTGTTCTCTTTCCAGCGCCTGGACAAAGCCTTTGCCGTCTGTGTTGTCTCCAATTAATTTTCCGTTCCGGATGACAATGGTATTGACTGCCCCGATAATCCTGGCAGCCTGAGAGATTTCATCCAGATAGGGGAGTACGGTAATTTTGTGGGGCATAGTGAGATTGATCCCCTTCATGTTCAGGGCTTTCAGGCTCTTCATGGCAGCATCAAAATCTTCCGGTGTCACTTTCATAGTGAGGTAGCGATAGTTTAATCCAAGGGCGGCGAAGCCGGCTTCCTCCAAAACTCCTGTAGGGTTGCCCTCAACCGGATCCCCGAATACTCCTACCAGTTCTGCACGATAATTTTTAGTCATAAAAAAACTCCTTTCTGGTTCAATATTATTTGATAATCAGTTAAGGTGATTATATAATAGAGACAGAAGCTCTGTAAATCACAAGAGGGATAGAAAATGAAAATAAATAGAAAAATCAGATGCAGATGGAAAAAACAGCTGCTTTGTGCTGCTGTGAGCCTGGGATTGATCGTTCAGGCCGGGGCTTCTGCCTGGGCCAGGGAAGATTTTTTGATTGGAGACGCTGAAATTGAGGAAATGCAGCAGGATTCTGCACAGTCCGATGGAGCTGCGAATTCCGCTGCCGGAGATCTGATCGAAGATCAGGGAGTTAGTGAAGGGATCACCCAGGGGGAGTTGGATTGGGGAGACTTGATTCTTGAGGAGGGTTCTGTGCCGGAGGATCCGCTTCCTGGAGAGATGGAGAGCCAGTCTCAGAGTGAGGAGGATTCGCTTTCGGGGGAGACGGAGAGCCAGTCTCAGGGTGAGGAGGGTTCGCTTCCAGGGGAGACAGAGAGTCAGTCTCAGAGTGAGGAGGATTTGCTTCCGGGAGAGTCAGGGAGTTCGTCTCAGGAGCCAGCGGAACTTCAGGAAGAGACGGAGCCTGAGACGGAACCGCTTCTGGAGGAGACTGAAACAGAGCTGGATTTGGAAGGGCTTTTTGAGGAAGAGTCGGAGACGGAAGGTGAGGTTCTTACGCTGACCGAGACTGTGGAGCTTCGGGATCCGTCTGTGGTGCCGGATCAGACAAAAAGCCCTGGGATCGCTCTGTTTCGGGCCAGAAATATGGTCAGCTACCATGGTTCTTTCGGCAATCAGCTGTCCGGAATGGCCAGGGAAATGTACAATATCCGGGTATCCTACTATGTAAGCCAGCGCAGGACGGGAAATCTGCAGCTTGCGAAGCGCAAGGCGGCAAATGCGGATCCTGAAATACAGGTTGTGCCGGAACTACTGAAGAAATTCGGCAGTTTTCAGGCCGAAGTGGTTACAAACAGTTCCGGGCAGTCTCAAATTCGTACAGATACCGCAGCGTATCAGCAGTTTGTATTCCAGATTGAACAGGCCATGCAGGCTTCTTTGGATGCCTTTGTATACGATCATCCGGAGATATTCTGGCTGCGAGGAGGGTCTTATTCCATGGCAATAGAGGCTGTGGGGAGTGCAAAAGGGGGATATACAGGCTCTTTAAAAAGCCTGACCTACATTCCAACAGAGGCATTCCCGGGAGCAAAGTCTCTGATGAGCAGCTATGACGCAGCGGTACCCCAGGTGACAGCTTCCATAAAAGCCGGGGCGGATGCAGATCAGAACGGAGTTCTTACCGGATACGAGCTGGTGAAGGCGGCTCACGATTACGTATGCCAGCGGTTTTTCTATGACAGTCAGGCTTATGCCAATTATCAGACCACCAAGGATTACCGGATCTTTTGCTCGGCAGGAGCCTTTCTGGGAAATGTGGGAACCGGGGTGGTGTGTGAGGGTTATGCGAAGTCTCTGAAAGTACTGTGTGACCAGATGGGGATTCCGTGCGTGCTGATCGGAGGCACAGCCATTCAGAATGGGCGCTCTGAGGGGCATATGTGGAACGGGGTGCAGATAGAAGGGAAATGGTACCTGGTGGATGCCACTTGGGATGACACAGGATCCGGAGTGGCCTACCGGTTCTTCCTGGTGGGAGATCGGCCCAATAGCCATGTCAGTTCCGGAAATTTTAACGGTTCTGGAAATTCTGTGGTTTTTGCGTATCCGTCTTTGGAGAGCAGTGGTTTTGCATTGCAGGAGCATGAGTATGAGTGTACTGCCACAGTGGCTTCCACCTGCAGGACGGCGGGAACGAAAACCTATGTGTGCAGGATTTGCGGCGCTTCCTATCAGGAGGAACTGCCGGTGGATACCAATGCCCACCGCTATGTGAAGAAAGTAACTGCAGCCACCTGCCTGTCGGATGGCTATACCACTTATACCTGCTCCAATCCCGGATGTACTTTCCGCTATCAGGGGGATAAAACCAAAAAGCTGGGACACACTTATAAAAACGGGCAATGTATCCGGTGCAGGGCAGGAGATACGATCGTGAAAGCAAAGGTATCCGGTATTTCTAACCAGAAGTATGCCGGGAAGTCTATCACCCTGCCCATCAAGGTGGCTTTTGGAAGCAATGTTCTGAAGGCTGGAATAGATTATAAGGTTACCTATCAAAAAAATAAGTCAGTGGGAACGGCGAAGGTGACGATCAAGGGAATCGGCAGATATACGGGAACTCTGACTCGCAGCTTTAAAATTTCCAAAAAGTCAGTGACTGCCTTAAAATATACGGGAAATAAGGACCGAACTTACACAGGGAAAAGTCAGAAGCCGGAAATTACCGTGAAAAACGGCAGTGTAAGGCTGAAACAAAACAGAGATTACACGGTTCAGTATTCAAAAAATAAGAATATCGGGACAGGGGTGATCACGATTAAGGGGAAGGGATCTTATACAGGAACGAAGAAGCTGTATTTTAAGATCCTGCCCAAAAAGGTGAGCTGGCGGTCTGTAGCCTCAAAAAAGAAGGGAAGCCTCACGTTATCCTGGAAGAAAGTATCTCAGGCTTCGGGTTATCAGATACAGTACAGTCAGAAGAGCAATTTTAAAAACAGCAGGAGCGTTTCTGTGGGAGCGGGCACTGCATCCAGAACGATTCAAAAACTTTCCAGAGGGAAACTCTATTATGTGCGGATCCGAACCTATAAGAAAGTGGGAAGCAAAAAGTATTACAGCGCCTGGAGCAGTGTAAAAAAGGTCAGGATACATAAATAGTCTGGCTGAGCCAGAAGCGGTCTGTACATCAAAGAGACAGGGGAAGGTAATAAAGAAGGAGGTTTTTTATGCGAAAAGCAGCGAATGTGTTAGTAGGACTGGCAGCCGCAGGGATTTGTGTGGCAATCACAGTGATGATCCGGGATTCGGATGTATTTACACTAATCTATAATTTAGTTTTTCTGGGGCTTATGCTGGCGATCATCGGGGTTGCCTGGATTTTTGGTTTCCGCCGTCTGTATCAGACCATAGGGGGCATGGAGACTGCATCAGCCAAACTGGTGGATATTTATAAGAAGAAGGGAAGCGTGGCGGAGATCACCATGTCCGGTGCCAGGATCTTTGAGGTAGAATACTTAGATCACAAATATCAGGAGTATCTGGCGTATCTGAAAAAGACCAACAGCCCCTGTGATATTGGGGATTACATTGGAGAGTATGAGATCAACAATTATACCCACCGGAAGGTGATCGAGATGGTGCCGGATATGCTCACCAGTCTGGGAATCCTGGGAACATTTGTGGGTCTGGTATGGGGACTGAAAGGATTTGATCCCCAGACCTATGAGGCAATGACCAGTTCTGTTTCTTCTCTGGTAAATGGTATCAAGGTGGCCTTTATCACCTCCATTTACGGAATTACTCTGTCCATGGCTTTCAGTTATTGGCTGCGGGGGACCGTGTCCCGGGTTTCTGAGAGCCTGGACAATTTCCTGGACAAGTATTATCTGTGCGCCGTACCGCCTACAGATGCCACAGCTATGAATCATGTGCTGTCTAATCAGAGAGAGCAGACGAAGGTGATGCAGGGGCTGGCTTCTGAGCTGTCAGGTCAGGTGGTAGCCAGTTTTGACCAGCATTTCGGTCCGGCCATGGAGCATATGAACGCTACCATGGACAGCTTTACTCAGGTAGTGACCATGCAGCAGGAGCAGCTTCTGGAAAATATCGCCCACCAGGTGATGGGGAGCATGAAAAAAGAGCTGCTGTCAGAATTTACAGAGATGCGCTCTCTGATTCGGGAATCAAATCGGGTGCAGAAGGACTATATCCAGTTTATGAGCGAGGCCCAGTCCCGGTTCCAGAAGGATTTTCTGGCAGGAGAACAGCAGATGAACCAGGCTATGGAGGCCAGTGGACAGAGCCAGGAGGCATGTCTGGCAGCCATGGTGCAGCAGCAGGAAAACTTAAGAGAGTTTGTGGGCTATATGGCTCAGGTGATGGAGAAGATGGCTCAGGTGAACGACATGGGAAATCAGACCCTGGAGGCAGTGACCAAGCAGCTGGAACGAATCTCACCCCAAAAAGAGAATTCTGATCTGGAGGAACTGACAGAGCGGGTGGAGCAGCTGATTTCTGCCATGGAAAAACAGCAGCGGCAGCAGAAGAAAAAGAAGGGATTGTTCGGCTAGACCCAAGGGGGTAGATCATTTATGAAGAAGGTAAATCGCAGAAAAATGCGGGATGCGGCCAGTCATAATGTCTGGCGTTCCTATTCGGATATGATGTCAGGGCTGCTGCTGCTCTTTGTGTTGATCATGGCAGTGTGCCTGATGCAGGCGCAGAGAAATTATACAGAAAAATTGCAGGAGCAGGCCAAGCAGCTCCAGACTCAAAACGCTTTGGATGAGAGTAAGACTCAGATTGACGAGCAGGCAGACAAGCTGGCTTCCCAGCAGAGTACGCTGGATGAGCAGGCAGCGGCGCTGGAATCACTGCAGAGCGCTCTGGCAGAACAGGCGGACAAGCTGGCTCAAAAGGAGGAGGATCTGGCGGCCAGCCAGTCCAAATTAGATGAACAGAGCCAGCTTTTGGCACAGCGAGATGAAGCTTTGGCAGCCAGCCAGGAGAAACTGGATGAGCAGACTACGCTTATGACTCAGCAGCAGCAGAAAATTGATCAGATTATTGGAGTGAAGGCAGATTTGATTGCCTCTCTGAATGAAGAATTTGTGGCAAATCAGATCAATGTGGAGATTGATTATCAGACAGGAGCCATTGTGCTGGATTCCAGTGTACTGTTTGATTACAATGAGAGCGTGCTCACAGAGGCTGGGGCGGCTATTCTGTCCCAGATTCTTCCGGTGTACTGTAAGGTGCTTTTGAGCAAAGAGTACGAGCCTTACCTGGCAGAGGTCATCATCGATGGATATACGGATACCACAGGTGATTATATTACGAATCTGGATCTGTCTCAGAGGAGGGCTTTCGCGGTGGCGGAATATCTTATGAATTTGAAGGATTCTTTTTTATCTGCAGAAGAGAGCGAAATCCTCACCCAAAAACTTACAGCCAATGGCCGTTCTCTGAGCAATCCCATTCTGGATGAAAATGGTCAGGTGGACATGGATGCATCCCGCCGCGTGGAGGTGAAGTTCCGCATGAAGGATGAGGAGATGATGGCAGAACTGCAGCAGATCATCGAGGATACCCAGACGGGGGAGGCAAAGCTTCAAAAGGAGCAGCAGGAGGAATCGGAAGAGTGACAGAAACTGATTGCAGCAGAAAAGGGATCAAAGGAAGCAATCAGAGCGTATGCCAGGAAGGGCGGTCAGAGAGCGTGTCGCAGAAAGAGGCCGAAGAAGCAATCAGAGCGTATGCCAAGAAGCAGGCCAGGGAGGCGGTCAGAGAGCGTATCGCAGAAACAGGACGGAGAAGCGAGGATAGAGAGAACAGCACCCACAGGCGTGGGACTGGAAAATGGGAGAGAAGAACAGGTATGAGATTTATGCATTTGTCAGATCTTCATATTGGAAAGCGGGTGAATGAGTTTTCCATGCTGGAGGATCAGAGATTTATATTGAAGCAGATTTTGGATCTGGCCAGGCAGCAGCAGGTGGACGGCGTTTGGATCGCAGGTGATATTTATGATAAGACCGTCCCCTCCGGGGAGGCAGTACAGCTATTTGATGAGTTTCTCACAGCGCTGGCAGCCATGGGGATTTCCTGTTTTGCGATCAGCGGGAATCACGATTCTCCGGAGCGCATTTCTTTTGGAGCCAAGTTGGTGGAGCAAAGCGGCATTTACCTGTCCCAGGTGTTCCGGGGAGAGATTGCTCCGGTGGAATTAAAGGATGAATTTGGGGGGCTGCGGATTTATCTGCTGCCCTTTCTTAAGCCTGCCCATGTGCGGGCAGTGTATCCGGAGGAAAAGATAGAGAACTGTGAGCACGCTCTTGAGATCGTGCTTTCCAGGATGAAAGAGCATTGGGATCCGAACTGTAGGAATGTGCTTTTGGCCCATCAGTTTGTGGAAGGAGCACAGCGCTGCGACTCAGAGGAATTCTCTGTGGGGGGACTGGATCAGGTTTCAGCAGATATTTTCCGGGAGTTTGATTATGTGGCGCTTGGGCACATTCACACCCCCCAGTGGGTAGGCAGGGAGACCGTGCGCTATTGCGGCACTCCTCTGAAATATTCTTTTTCAGAGGTAAATGTGGAAAAAACGGTTACCATTGTGGAACTTTTGGAAAAGGGGCATCTGAAGATCCGTGAACTTCCTCTGAAGCCCAGAAAGGATATGCGTAAGATCCGTGGGTCTTATCTGGAGCTGACAGCTCTGGAAACGTATCAGGGCACGGAGGTGGAGGATTACCTGCAGGTGACACTCACAGACGAGGAGGATGTGCCTGACGCACTGGGAAAACTGAGAAGCATTTATCCCAACATTATGAAGCTGGAATATGATAACCAGAGAACCAGGAAGGGGCAGGCTGTGGAGGCCTCGGCACCGGAGCATAAAACGCCCCTGGAGCTGTTCGAGGAACTGTATCAGATTCAGAATAATCAGCCTATGAAGGAGAACCAGAGGAAGCTGGCATCGGAGCTGATGGAGACCATCTGGGAGAGCCAGTGAGGTTTCAAAGGAGAACTTTGTGGAAAGATTCAGGAAAAGGTTTTGTGTTTGTGTACAAGGGGGCTGACCTCTGTACACAGATGTTATAAGCAGGAAACCATAGAAAGATTATTTACATAGCGGTTTGATAGAGAATACCGTGGGGAGGAAGAAAATTTGCGTCCAATAAAATTGACAATGTCTGCTTTCGGGCCTTATGCGGGAGTGGAGGTGCTGCCTCTTGAGGAGCT
>CAJLNC010000035.1 GCA_905207905.1 uncultured Lachnospiraceae bacterium
CGAACCTTGAAATGACGGAGTCAGAGTCCGTTGCCTTACCATTTGGCGATAGCCCTTCGTAACGACAAGGGTTATTATAACCAATGTTTTCAAAAAATGCAAGCCCTAATTTAAATTTTTTTTATTTTTTTCTTATTTCCAGTTTTCTGTTTCTTTTTTCACCTTTTCTCTTTGCTTTTTTCCAGGATCTGCTGTACTATAAGGATAGCTTTATGGCCACAGCATCTGTGCAATGCCGCGAATCGTTTTTGTTTCATTCGAAAGCAGCATATTCCCGTATGCAGATGCTATAAATACATTTGATTTTGAATCACCAGCAAAGGAGCTTACTATGAGTACAATGAATCTGACCCTCATGACGGATTTATATGAGCTTACCATGATGCAGGGCTATTTTAAAACCAATTCTCAGGAGAGAGTAGTGTTTGACGTTTTTTACCGTAAAAATCCTTCTGACGGCGGCTACGCCATTACAGCCGGACTGGATCAGGTGATGGATTACATCAAGAATCTCCGTTTTAGCCAAAAGGATATCGAATATTTAAGAAGCCTGGAAATCTTTGAAGAAGATTTTCTCTCCTACCTGGCTGGTTTCCACTTCACCGGCGATATCTATGCTATCCCGGAAGGAACGGTAGTCTTTCCAAGGGAACCTCTTTTAAAAGTGATCGCTCCTATTATGGAAGCCCAGCTTGTGGAAACTGCCATTCTCACCATCATCAACCATCAGAGCCTGATCGCCACCAAGGCTGCCCGGGTGGTCTACGCTGCCAAAGGTGACGGAATTATGGAATTCGGCCTTCGCCGGGCTCAGGGACCGGATGCTGGGATTTACGGAGCCAGAGCCGCCATGATCGGCGGCTGTGTAGGCACCTCCAACGTGCTTACGGGACAGCTTTTTGACGTTCCTGTGATGGGAACCCACGCCCACAGCTGGATCATGAGCTTTCCAGATGAATACACCGCTTTCAAAACCTACGCCAAGCTGTACCCTAACGCCTGTACCCTGCTGGTGGACACCTATGACACTCTGCGCTCCGGCGTGCCAAATGCCATCCGGGTATTTACCGAGATGCGGGAGGCAGGCATCCCCCTGAAGCATTACGGCATCCGTTTAGACAGCGGAGACCTTGCCTATATGTCCAAGCAGGCTAGAAAGCTGCTGGATGCAGCCGGATTTGAGGATGCGGTGATCGCTGCTTCCAGTGATCTGGATGAGCATCTGATCTACAGCCTGAAAAACCAAGGCGCAACCATCACTTCCTGGGGGGTAGGCACCAATCTGATCACCTCCAAGGACTGCCCGGCTTTCGGCGGAGTGTACAAACTGGCAGCCATCCAGGATAAAGAGGGAACTTTTATTCCAAAGATCAAGCTTTCTGAAAATACAGAAAAAATTACCAACCCGGGCAATAAGACCATTTACCGAATCTATGACAAACAGCACCACAAGATCCGGGCGGATCTGATCTGCCTGGCGGATGAAACCTTTGATGCAAGAAAAGATATGATCATTTTTGACCCGCTGGAAACTTGGAAAAAAACTAAGATCAAAGGCGGAACCTATGAACTTCGGGAACTTCTGGTTCCAGTTTTCCTCAACGGCGAGTGCGTATACACCTCTCCTTCTGTGATGGAGATAAGAGATTACTGTACCAAAGAGAAGGATACGATCTGGGATGAAACCAAGCGTTTCTACAATCCTCACCAGGTATATGTGGATCTGTCTGACAAGCTTTATGAAATCAAGGCAAAACTACTGGAGCAGATGAGCCTGGACGCATTAAACTGATAAAACGCCCCGCCGATGGCGGAGGGGGTGTTGCTAATACCTCCGATGGTACTATTTCCAGTGATTTTTCTCCGAAAATCAGTATATTTTCTGCGAAAAACAAACTGAACTTCCACCGAATTTCGTATTCTGCAGCATTCCCTTTTTTATGGAGATTTTTATGCTGAATTTACTGTTTGATATTGACGATACCCTGTATGACCGTTTCTCTCCCTTTGAGCCTGCTTACCTCCAACTCTTTCAGGGTCGGTTTTCTCTGGAACTTCGTCCTCTGTTCCATCAGTTTCTAAAAAGAGGCAATGAGATCCTGGATGATGCCATGGAGGGCCGCATGACCATGGAGCAAATGTATATCCTTCGATTTCAAAGGGCTATGGCAGACCTGGGTGCTGTCATCACCCCAAAGGAGGCTCTGGAGTTTCAGCGCCTTTACGCGAAGGAGCAGACCCGCATCAGCGTCAGCACCTGTCTGGCAGATGCCCTGGAATTTTGCTCCCGCCAGCCGGTATTCCTTGGTATCATTACCAACGGGCCCTCCAGTCATCAGCTGGCCAAGTACCGCACCCTTGGAGCCGCTTCCTGGATACCGGAAGATCACGTGCTCACCTCCGGGGAGGTTGGGGCCAACAAACCGGACATCCGTGTTTTTCAGACTGCAGCCCGCCGCTGGAACCTGACGCCGGAGCTTACCTGGTACATCGGAGATTCCTATGAACATGATATTGAAGGTGCGAAAAATATGAACTGGCATACCATATGGCTGGATCGCAGCTGCCGCAGTCAGACGGCTGATGCTTTTCCCTTTATGGAACCACTCCTGAACTGCCCTCCGGCAGGCACCTCTTCTGGAGCTTTTCCGGCAGCGGACCGCATCGCCTATACAGATGCCGATCTAGCTGTGCTGATTCGTCAACTGGTATTAAGCGGCAGGAATCAGGCACCTATATATTAAATTTCAAAAAAGAGGAAGCGTTTCTGAAACAAAAAAATGAGGATATTGCAAAATGCCACACTTCGGCATTACCCTTTCGAGTGATTTTTCTCCGAGAAATTACATCTTTTCAGAGAAAAACACACGGAAAATCGTATTTTGCAATATCCTCTTATATTTACTTTCTATTTGCCTAAATCTGTCCGGTTTTCATTCTATAAATTTACGGTTCCGTTCTTTTTGCCCTTCAGTCTGGAAAGCGCCCTGGCCAGAGTGGCCTGGGAAACCCGGTACTCCTGAATGGACTGCTTCTGGCGCATCTCCTCTTTCGCCCGCTCCATAGCCTCCCTGGCCCGCTCTTCATCCACCTCTTCCGGCCGCTCTGCAGTGTCCACCAGCACTATCACACGATTATTGGCCGCCTGGGCAAATCCGCTGCCTACTACCGCAGTCTCCCAGGTATCATCCGGCTTCTTAAATTTTAACTCTCCCGGTTGAATAGCCAGCACCATGTCCTCATGGTGGGCTAAAAAAGCCCATTCGCCGTCCATCCCCGGAACCACGGCCACCTGGCAGAAGCCTTTGTAAAATATCCGGTCGCTGGCAATCACCTTTAAATAAAATTCTGCCATTCCAACTCTCCTCCTTCCGGCTTACGCCTTTAAGGAGGCTTCCATCTGCCGGGCTTTCTCTTTCACATCCTCAATGGTTCCCACATTGAAAAAAGCCGCCTCCGGATACTCGTCCATCTCACCGTCAATAATCGCCTTAAAGCCTCTCACCGTCTCTGCCACTGGCACATACGTTCCCGGTACACCGGTGAAATTCTCTGCCACATGGAAGGGCTGGGACAAAAACCGCTGTACCTTTCTGGCACGATAGACTGTGATCTTATCCTCAGCAGAAAGCTCCTCCATACCAAGAATTGCAATAATATCCTGAAGTTCTTTATATTTCTGAAGAATTTCCTGAACTCTCCTGGCAGTCTCATAGTGTTCTTTTCCTACCACATCCTCCTCCAGAATCCTGGAACTGGATTCCAAAGGATCCACCGCCGGATAAATACCCTGTTCTACAATCTTTCTGGACAGCACTGTGGTGGCATCCAGATGAGCAAACGTGGTGGCTGGCGCCGGGTCAGTAAGATCGTCTGCCGGAACGTAGACCGCCTGCACTGAGGTGACCGATCCATCCTTTGTGGAGGCGATCCTCTCCTGCAGCTCGCCCAGCTCTGTCGCCAGCGTGGGCTGATAGCCTACGGCTGAGGGCATCCGCCCAAGCAGCGCAGACACTTCAGAACCAGCCTGCACAAAACGGAAAATATTATCAATAAAAAGCAGCACATTCTGCTTCTGTACATCCCTGAAATATTCTGCCATGGTAAGTCCGGTCTCCGCCACCCGCATTCTGGCTCCGGGCGGCTCGTTCATCTGACCAAATACCAGAGCCGTTTTCTCCAGCACTCCGGATTCTTTCATCTCGGTCCAAAGATCATTACCCTCCCTGGAACGCTCTCCCACGCCTGTAAAGATAGAATATCCCCCATGCTCTGTGGCAATGTTCCGGATCAGCTCCTGAATCAGCACTGTTTTTCCCACGCCGGCACCGCCAAACAAACCAATCTTTCCACCTTTGGCATAGGGAGCCAGAAGATCAATTACCTTGATTCCAGTCTCCAGCATTTCCGCCACCGGGCTTTGATCCTGGAAGGAGGGAGCTTCTCTGTGAATACACCATTTTTCTTCCTTCTCCAGAGTTTCCCCCTGATCAATGGGTTCTCCCAGCACATTAAACAGCCTTCCCAAGGTTTTCTCGCCCACCGGAACCTGGATGCCGGAACCGGTAGCCGTCACTTCCATATCTTTATGAAGTCCGTCACTGGAAGAGAGCATGATACAGCGCACCGTATTTTCCCCGATATGTTGGGCCACTTCCATCACGCACCGTTTTCCGTCCCTAAAAACCTCCAGGGCATCCTTGATATAGGGAAGATCTCCGTTCTCAAATTCCACATCGATCACAGGACCCAGAACCTGGACTATTTTCCCTTTGTTCATACGCCCACTCCTTTCGCCTTCTTTTTCTTTTTTTGCTTCTGAGCTCTTGCTCCGCTGATCACCTCTGTGATCTCCTGGGTGATAGCCGCCTGACGCACCCGGTTAAACTGAATCTCCAGATCGTGAAGCATGGCCTGGGCGCTGTCGTTAGCCGCCTGCATGGCCACCATCCTTGCATTATGCTCACTGCAGTAGGATTCCATCAGCGCGCCGTACACATAACCAAATACATAGTTGGGCACTACGTGATCCAGCACCTTCTCTGGAGAAGGGCGGAAAGAAAATTCCTCATGGGGTACATTCACAGGAATCTTTGGAATCTTAAAATCCTCTTTCATCAACGGCAGCAGCCTGGTTATATTTGTCTCTGTCTGCACCGCATTTTTCATATTGGTAAAGATCACATAGATCTCATCCACCTGCCCGCTCTCATACAAAGCCAGCAGCCTGGAGCCGATCTCTCTGGCCCGGTGCATGGTGGGATTCTGAGCTGTGTAGAGAAAGTGCTCATCCACCGGGATGTCTCTGGTGTGGAAATACTGCCTTCCCACCTCACCCACCACAAAAAGGGCATACGCTTCACAGTTCTCCAACTGCTCCTCCGCCAGCTTCAGCACATTATGGTTGTAGGCCCCCGCCATTCCCTTATCTCCGGTAATCACCAGATAGCCTCTGCGCTTTTGCGATTTATCCGCTGCCTTTTTGAAATACAAATGCTCAATGTCCGGCACATGACGGATAATTCTGGAGAGCATGGACTGAAGAGAAAAAAAGTAAGGCTCCGTCTCCTCCACCTCCCTGCGGGCTTTCCGCAGTTTCGTGGAAGAGATCATATACATGGCATTGGTGATCTTCATGGTATCACGAATGCTCTTCATTCTGCTTTGAATTTCTCTTGTATTTGCCATTCCCTATTCACCCTGTTTCTTCCAGGACGCTTTAAAACTTCCTGCTGCCTGCAAGATTCTCTGCCTCAGCTCATCTTTCAGATCCTTTGTAGCTGCCAGCTCATTCATAATCTCCGGCTGACTGGTGCAAAACCATTCCAGCATTTCTCTTTGAAATTCTTTTATCTGATCCAAAGGCACATCCAAAAATGCCTTGCCTGTAGCCGCACAGAGAGTCACCACCTGCTCCTCCATGGAAAGAGGGTGGCACAGAGGCTGCTTTAACAGCTCCATCAACCCCTTTCCATACTGCAAAAGCTCCTTGGTGGAACCATCCAGGTCTGAGCTGAACTGAGTAAACACCTCCATCTCCCGGTACTGTGCCAGATCGATACGTATACTTCCTGCCGCCTTTTTCATGGCCTTGGTCTGGGCTGCCCCTCCTACACGGGATACGGACAGTCCCACATTCACAGCCGGCCGCATTCCGGAAAAGAACAGGTCGCTCTCTAAAAAGATCTGTCCGTCTGTGATGGAAATCACATTGGTGGGAATGTAGGCAGACACATCTCCCGCCTGAGTCTCAATGATGGGCAGCGCTGTAATTGAGCCGCCTCCTGCCTCTTCATTCAGCCGGCTGGAACGCTCCAGCAGTCTTGAGTGAAGATAAAACACATCTCCGGGATAAGCCTCCCGTCCGGGAGAACGTTCCAGAAGCAGCGACAGGGCCCGGTAAGCCACTGCGTGCTTGGAAAGATCGTCGTATACAATCAAAACGTCTTTTCCCTGATGCATAAAATATTCTGCCAGCGCTGTGGCAGAGTAGGGCGCAATGTACTGCAAGGGTGCCGGATCGGAAGCAGTAGCAGACACCACAATCGTATAGCTTAAGGCTTCGTACTTTTTTAAAGTATTTACCAGCTTGGCCACCGTGGAAGCCTTCTGCCCAATGGCCGTGTAAATGCACACCACGTCTTTCCCTTTCTGGTTTAAAATCGTATCCATGGCAATGGAGGTCTTTCCTGTCTGCCGGTCTCCAATAATCAACTCGCGCTGCCCCCGTCCAATGGGAAACATGGAATCAATGGCAAGGATCCCGGTCTCCAGCGGCTGACTCACGGATTTCCGCTCTACAATGCCGGGAGCCTCTTCTTCCATGGGAAGATAACCGGCTGCCTGAATGTCCCCTGCTCCGTCAATGGGCGCTCCCAGAGGATCCACTACCCGGCCAAGGAACTGTTCTCCCACAGGAATACCTGCCCGCTTTCCGGTGCGCATGACCCGGGTTCCTTCCCGGATCCCAGTATCCCTGCCAAAGAGAATACAGGCCACCTCTTCCCGGCGGATATCCTGCACCATTCCCTTAATCCCGTTGTCAAACACCACGATCTCTCCGTACATAACATGGTCAATGCCGTCAATATTGGCGATGCCGTCTCCTACCCAGTTGACCACGCCCACTTCCTTTTCCTTCGCTTCCAGATCAAAGTCCCGAATCTCACTTTTCAGAATGGAGATGATGCCTTCCAGACTCTGAGGACGACGAGTCACCGCCTGCTGCAGCTTCTCCTCCATCTGACGGATCCGCCCTTTTTCTGACCAGTCAAACTCTTCTCCGCCAATGGTCAGCACAAAACCGCTTCCAAGGGTCTCATCCTGCTCCATGGTAAATTCCACCGAAAGCCCCTGGCTCTTTTTCTCTGCAAATTCCCGGATACCTGCCAGCTGCCGCTCATCCGGCGCTGTCACATATCGAAGCACTGCCTGAATACTTCCCTTCTTCTTCGGTTCTCTCTCCCGACAAACCTTACAGATCTCCAGAAACAGAGAAATGCTGTCATTGTCACAGAGAATTTTTAAAAAATCCCGGATTTCCAGCGGAAATACCCGGTCAATCACATGATGCTTTCTGGAAAGCTCCACAGAAGGATCTGACAGATCTGTAAGAATCTGCGGAACTGCCTCAAAGATTTCCTTTGCATGGTTCACCGTATCCTGGGGTATCTCCAGCTTTTGTATCATCTCCGCATATTTTTCTACTGCCTGCAACATACCTTACTCTCCATTCTGTCCCTGCGACTTCAAAAAACAGTCATACAAACGGCTGTCCTGTTCTCCCGATGCGGAAGCTCCTACCACCTTGGCCACAGCTCCCATAACCAGATCTTTGATCTCACTGTCTGCCTCCTGCAAAATAGCAGCCTTCTCTTTCTTTGCATCTTCTTTTGCATCTTCTACAATGACCCCGGCTTTCTCTTTTGCATCCTCTACAATGCGGTCATACTCCACCGCTGCCTCTTTCCTCGCCTGAGCCACAATTTCTTCTTTTTCCTGCTGTGCTCCCTTAAGGAGTCCCTCATACTTGGTCTGTTCTTTCTTTGCCAGAGCTTCTCTTTGCTCTGCCTGTACAAAGCACTGCTCTGCCTCTGTCTGGCGGGCCTTTAATATCACCCGAACCCGCTGAAACAAAAACCGTTTCAGCAGAAAGTACAGAATCAGCAGGTTAATCATATTAAATACCAGATTCCAGTCTAACCGAAGCATATTCGTTTCTGCCTTTCCAAATTTGTACTGTCAGGGCTGCCTTGCCCTGTTTGCTAAAAATATTTGTTTTTATACTGCCTGCATAGATGCCAAAGCCGTTATCAGCCCAAAAACAGAATGATCAGAAGGGCAATAACGAAACCGTAAATGGCGGTTGCCTCTGCCAGGGCACACCCCAAAAGGAGAAGCTTGCTGATCTTGCCCTCTGCCTCCGGCTGTCTTGCCACTGCATCCGTGGCCTTGGCTGTGGCGATGCCGATGCCTACGCCTGCTCCGATACCGGTTAATACTGCTACTGCTGCTCCGATTGCTACTAATGTATTCATGTCTTATTCTCCTTTTTCAAATGATTGATCTTCAACTATTTTTTGTTCTTCCAATTGCTTTTCTAAACGCTGCTCCCTATGTAGGATACTTTCTTTCATTCCCTTTGTAGTTATTCTTCTGGAAAACATCCTTTTCTCTACTCTACCGCTTCTTTGATAAACAGAGCTGTCAGGAACACAAACACATACGCCTGAATCAGGCCGTCAAAAATATCGAAATAAAAACTGAACGGCAGGGGCAGTGCCACCGGCACCAACTGCTTGATCAGCTCCATAATTACAAACGCTCCCAGCACATTTCCAAACAGACGCATACAAAGAGACAAGGGCCGGATAAAAATTTCCAGCACATTGATGGGCGCAATGATAGGAACCGGCTCTGCAAAGCCTTTCACCCATTTTTTCACGCCCCGTTTTCGAATCCCCGCCGCCTCAATCAGCAGGATGCTCATCAGAGACAGGGCTGCTGTCACATTCAGATCCTTAGTGGGAGGCTTTACTCCAAAAAGTCCGCTCACATTGGCAAAAGCTACATACAGCAAAACTGTGACCAGATAAGGTACGTACTGTTTTCCCTCCGGCCCGATCATATCCTCCACAAAATGGTCCAGCCAGGCAACTGCCGACTCCACTGCTGCCTGCCGCCTGCTGATATTGTGAATCTTCATATCATGGGTCAGCCACAGAACCAGCAGCACAAGCGCAGCCATGATCCCCCAGGTGATCACTGTGGACTCTGCCACACCGATGCCGCCGAAAATCGGGATTGTAAAGGCTGTCTCACAGTTTAATTCTTCCAACAGACTTGCCGCCAGCTTTTCCATAAAACCACTTCCTTTCCATACCAAATTCCTCCTTAGCTTTTTATTCAACCTTGATATCCAAATCCGCATGTATTATACTCACAGAGAAAGGATATGTAAAATATATATTTTCACTATTTGATATATCAAATTTGTATGTCTGTAATAACTTTTTCGATATTTTCAGCATTTTAACAATTTTTTCAGAGGGTTTCGGAAATCAGAGGAGGCAATTTTCATGAATATCAATTATGAATACTATAAAATCTTCTACTATGTGGCAAAATATAAAAGCTTTACCCTGGCCGCCAATATCCTTATGAGCAATCAGCCCAATGTATCCAGAGCAATCAGTAATCTGGAGGGGGAGTTGGGCTGCCGTCTCTTCGTCCGCTCCAACCGCGGCGTCACCCTGACACCGGAAGGCCAGAAACTCTACAGCAGGGTCTCCGTTGCGCTGCGTCAATTGCTGGCGGCAGAACAGGAGCTGACCGGGGCCATGAGTCTTCAGCATGGAATCGTGTCCGTGGGCGTCAACGAGACCGCTCTGCACACAGTATTTCTCCCTCTGCTGAAACCTTTCCATCAGCAGTATCCTGGAATCCGCATCCATCTCTCCAGCGTCACCACCCCCCAGGCTATCAGTGAACTAAAAAATGGGAGCGTGGATTTTGCCCTGGTCACTACGCCCACCGGCATCACACGCCCCCTAAGAGAGTATCCCATTATGCAGTTTCATGAAATTCTGGCGGCAGGCCCCCGTTTTGCTCACCTGGCAAAACAAACCTTTCATCTGGAACAGCTTCAGGACTATCCTCTGATCCTTTTAAATTCCCAGACCTCTGCCAGGGAATTTTACCGTGATTTCTTCCTGGAACATAACCTGACTCTGCACCCAGAGATTGAAGCCACTACCACCGACCAAATTCTTCCTATGCTGAAGAATGATTTGGGCCTGGGCTTTCTTCCGGATGCCCTGGCCAGGGATGCTCTGGAAAAAGGTGAAATCTTCCAGATTCCCTTAAGCTGCCCCATGCCCCCCCCCCGCAGCATCTGCCTGGTTAAGGACAACTCCCGCCCCACCAGCATTGCCGCCAAGGAACTGGAAAAGCTCCTGCTGCATCATTCCCTTCCAGGAAGAACGCTGTCAGCAAAGTAAAACGCCCTGCGTTCCCGCCTGCACCTCCCCGCAAAGCTAAGGGTTCCCGACAGGCGATGCAGGCTGTTTCCCACGCAATCTGTTTTCTACTCGATCACATGATATTCCTTCAGCAGCTTCTCAATATCCGTACCCTGAATCTGAGTCAGGAGCTTCTTTACCACCATCTTTTCCTTCAGTCCCAGCTTCATCTGGGTGAGAGGCTTACCGTCCCGAAGCTGAATGGAAGCGTTTAGCAGATCTCTCACATCATAAACACTGCCCCATACTTCCGGCACTCCACGGTCCACATTCAGCAGCGTATACACAGCCTCCATACCGGTGCGCATTGAGTATTCTGTGGTAAAAATGGTATCCCGACGGGTTTCTGCGAACTGACCCAGGAAAGCAAAATTTACAGCTCCTTGCGGAACCACCTCCGGCCGGTCTCCCGCTGTTCTTGGCATAAAGAAGGCAGTAATGTAAGGCATCATGCAGGGCACCGTATTGGCACTATTCTCTGCCAGCGCTTCAATTTCCTGTACAGGCACACCCAAATGATACAACCACTCCATACAGATTTCCTTTCCGGTGCAGTCTCTCATTGGTTTTTTCACAAAATTTCCGGGACGGTCGCTGAAAAGGCCATATACCCACACCACGCACTGATCCTTTGGCTGGTTTCTAAACTGGGGCTGACGGTTGATGGTCCAGCTTAACAGCCAGCCGGAATCTTTCACCGTCACAATTCCTCCGGTAACCACGCCTCCGCTGAACGGATCCCGCCTGCAGATTTTTTTAATGTAAGGAATGATCTTCTGATCCAAAGTTGTCACCGTAGCGCTCATCCAGTTGCTCTGTTCCGGATCGTAGCAGAATTTATCCGGATGTCCAAAGCTCTCATCCTGGGCGGCGATTCTCCGCCACATATCCCAGCCGCCGCCCGGTTTGATCTCTGTCTGGAACTTGGCGGGCTCATTCTGCGATCCCAGAGTGGAATTTTCCACACAGCCTCCGTTGGTAATAAACACCAGATCCTCCTCTGTCAAATCAATAAACTCCGTGTTTCCCTCTGCCATCAGCTCCAGCCTCTTTGCCGCCTTTCTTCCGGGAGTGATGTCAAACTCCACATTCACCACCTTGGTATTATAATGGAATTGAACGCCAAAGCTTTCCAAATATTTGATCATAGGAAGAATCATGGATTCATACTGGTTATATCTGGTAAAACGCAGGGCAGTGAAATCTGGAAGCCCTCCCACATGGTGGATATAACGCTGAATATAGCGTTTCATCTCCAGCGCGCTGTGCCAGTTTTCAAAGGCAAACATGGTGCGCCAATACAGCCAGAAATTAGATTCAAACACCTCTTCGTCAAAAAAATCTGTGATCCGCTTATCATACAACAGTTCATCTGCTGTGAAGAACAGCTTCATGATCTCCATGGCTCCCTTGTCGCTCAAACCAAACTTCCCGTCTGTATGAGCATCCTGCCCCTGCTTTTCTGTAGCCCGCATCAGGGAATAGTTTGGATCTTTTTTATTCAGCCAGTAGTATTCGTCCAGCACGCTGATCCCTTCTGTCTCGATGGAGGGAATGGAACGAAACAGATCCCACATCACCTCAAAATGGTTGTCCATCTCCCGGCCGCCCCGCATCACATAGCCAAGTCCCGGATACTCATACCCGTCACAGGCTCCTCCTGGAATGGCATCTTTTTCAAAAATATGGATGTGCTTTCCATTCATCTGGCCGTCTCTTACCAAGTAACAGGCAGCTGTCAGAGCTGCCAGACCGGTTCCTACAATATAAGCAGATTTCCGTTCCACTCCTTCCGGTTTTTTCGGACGGGCAAACGCTTCATAATTACCGCTTGAATAATACATCTCGATTCCTCCTTTTGGCAGGGGCTATAAAAAATCTGTTGCAGACTTCTCCGCCTGAATTGCTCTTACAACATCTTTCCCCTAAATGCAATGGTTCTTCTGATGCTGCTTATTCTACCCGTCCTCCCGCTTTTTTACCATAAACAAAAAAAGGGCGGTGATAAAAATCCTATCATCGCGCCATAATTGACTTATTTTTTATCATTTCTCCTGTTTTGATCAACAAAAATGCCAGGCAGGTTTCCCCGCCTCCAATCCGATATGCCTCCTTCAGTTCCTCCGAAATGCCTCCAGCGCCCTGCCAATGTCCCCCCGCACCAGGATGCTGAGGCGGTCGATAATTTTCTGAGGTTCTTCCTTCATCCCATCTTTTACCCAGTTTACCAAAATGCCCACAAAGGCATACTTATAAAAATCAGCAATAAACTGCTTATCCTGCTCCAGCACCTCCATGCCGACTCCCTGCTCCTCTATGACCCCCATCAGAAGGTCAAAGGTAAGCTGATACAGGTACGTCTCCATGTGTTCTCTGCTCACAGAATGGTACACATTGGTAAAAAAAGATTTATTGTCCTGCACTACTTGAAAGATGTTCAAAAACCCCTCCTGCCAGGTACTGTAAGTCTTTTTGTCTGCCAATGCCTCCGCTGCTTCCTGGGCGCAGATCCATTCTACCAGATCATAGATATCGCTGAAATGATAGTAAAAGGTCATGCGGTTCACTCCGCAGTCCTCTGTGATGTCATTGATGGTGATCTGATTTAACAGTTTCGTATTCAGCAGCTTTTTTAAAGACGCTGCCAGCGCTTTTTTGGTGATCTGGGACATGAATGTTGCCTCCTTCTTTCTTTTCTTCCCCTTAGGATTAAGGTATCAAAACCCCTCTTAACCAACGCGCTCTGTCAGATTGCACAAAAGGCTTGCACAAGTGACAACCGCTCATTTTCCCTAAGGGTCTATTTCTACGCAATACTGACATCCGTGTACAAAGGACAGCATCCCTCAAGCTATGATATTGACGGAAATTATCTCAGACACAAAACATTTAAGAAACATTCATGCGGTTTCGGAATTCATTGGCTGATATTCCCGTAATCTTCTTAAACACTCTGGAAAAATGGGCCAGATCCAGAAAGCCCACGTTCTCCGCCACATCCCCAATACGAAGAGCTGGATCTTTTAACAGGACTTTAGCCTCCTCCACCCGAATGGTGTTCAAAAGCTCGGAAAAACTTTGGCCCCCGTGGCGGTTCAACAGCTTGCTTAAATGCCACTGACTCACATAGATATGATCTGCCACTTCTGTCAGGGTCAATCTGTGCTGATAGTTTTTCTTCATATAGGCGATGGCGCTGTTTACCAAAAAACTTCCAGCCTGCTCCTGGCTGTCATTTTTTTCCATCTGTCCGGTCTGCTCCCCACAATCCTGCCCCTCCTGATAGTCCAGGCCCTTCCGGCAATCCGTATCCTCCTGACAGTCCAGATTCTTCCACAAAGTCGAATCGTCCCTAAGATCCGGCTCCTTCCCCTGTTTCTCCTGCTCCGGCAGGATTCCTTTCTTTCTCAGCTTCTCCGTCATAACCTTCAGAGCTTCTTCTAATTCTTCCATATCTGACGGTTTTAAGATATACCGGGTCACCCCAAGCCGCAGCGCCTGCTGCAGCAGGTCAAAATCCCGATATCCTGTGAGAATGGTCAGCTCCAGGTTCTCAAACTCCGACTTTAAAGCCGCTGCCATCAAAAGCCCGTCCATTTTGGGCATATAGATATCGGAAAACACAATGTCCGGCTGAATCTGACGGATCAGCTTCAGCCCTTCCGCTCCATCCCCGGCAGTCCCCACCACCTGACAGTGATACGCTTCCCATGGCAGCAGCCTGCTCAATCCCTTTAAGATAATAGGCTCATCATCAATCAGAACTACCTTATACATCTTAGTCTTTCCTCTCCCCACAAACTTTCTGCCTCTTGTATACAGAGGCTATTGTCCCAGGTACACTGATGCTATTATAGTATGATTACTGTATAAGCGCAACAGCAGCCTGTCATCAGCCCTTTACAGCTCCTGCCACCATTCCCTTGATAATATACTTTTGCAGGAACGTATACAGAATCAGTACCGGCACCACCACAATGGTCACTGCTGCTGCCATCAGGCCATAATTAGTGCCTTCCATGGCAGTCAGTTCCTTCAGCAGACGGGTGATGGTCCACTGAGGCTTGATTCTTAAGAAAAAGGACTGCATAAATAAATCATTATAGCTCCAGAGAAAAGTAAAGATCGCCACAGTGGCAAAAGAAGGTTTTGCCAGAGGCACAATAATTTTCGTAAAAATCTGCCCTGTACGGCATCCTTCCAGATAGGCCGCCTCCTCCAAATCAATGGGCAGACTTCGGATATAGCCTGAGAGAACCAGGATAGCAAAGGCCAGATTGCCTGCGATCTGAGGCAAAGCACAGGAGACCAGAGAAAGCCACCGATTGCTGCTGTTTACCAGACCAAGGGCTGCCTCCATACGAAACACAGGAACAATGGTGGAAAAAGCAGGAAACATCATACTGGCTACCACCAGGGATTTTAAAAAATTTCTGCCCTTAAATTCAAACCGCACCAGGGCAAAAGAGGCCAAGCCCGCCAAAGCCATTACCACAAGGGTTACCGTGCCGGAAAGCAGAATGCTGTTTAGGTAAGCTCCCAGAATGGGAACCCGGTCAAAGGCCCGCTTATAATTGGCAAGAGTAAATAGTTCTCCCACCGGAAGGGCAAAGGAGTTGGACACAATCTCTGTTTTTACCTTAAAGGAATTCAGCGCCACCCAGATCAAAGGATAGATGGTCGATAATGCCCAGATCCCCAGTACCAGATATACCGGAACCATCCAGTACTGTCTTTTTTTCTTTTTCACTGTTTGTTTCATCGCTTCCATCCTCCTCAATAATCCTTTTCCTTGAAGATGCGGTTCACAATCTTAGAAGAGATCACTCCCAGCACCACGATCACCACCGCAATGGCGCAGCCGTAATCTGTATTTCTGGTCTCATTCGCATGATAGTACATATACGTTCCCGTAAGCCAGGTGGAATTTAAAGGCATTCCCTTTGGAAACATCACCCAGGGAAGGTCAAAAACCTTCAGCGCTCCCGTCATAGCCAGAACGGCGCAGGTGCAGAGCACATTGTGAAGCATGGGGAGGGTTATGTACCGGATTCTCTGCCACCTGCTGGCCCCGTCAATGGCTGCCGCCTCATGAAGATCCATGGGAATATTGTTCAGCCCCGTAATAATAATCACAAAATAAAAGCCAACGTACTGCCACATAACCGGGATCATCAAGGTGATAAAGGCCCGCGCCTGGTCTTTCCAGTCGATCAGTTCCGTCTGGCCAAAAATCGCCAGCAGCTGGTTTAGCATTCCCTTATCCCGCAAAAAAATCAGATTAAAGAGAAGTCCCAGAGCCGTGGCTGAAATTACAATAGGAAAAAAATACACCACTCGGAAAAATTTTGCTCCCACACGGATCTGATCCACCAAAATCGCCAGCACCAGAGCGATTCCCACCTGAAACACCAGAGTGCATACCATCAAAATTAAGGTATTTCTTAAGGCAATCAACATATTGGGATCCTTTAGCATCTCCAGATAATTGGAATACCAGGGATCCAGAAATCCCCTGCTCTCCCCAGCCAGTCCCTTGATCTGCTGAAAGCTGTTTAAAATATTCATGAAAAACGGATAGTACAAAAATGCCGCCATAAACAGAAATCCAGGGATCAGGAATAGTGCAACATACTTTTTATTATTTTTATAGATATTCGCTCCCATACAATGCCCTCTCCATAAAGCGGAGGATGCCGCTCATCGCATCAGACTGTCTGCAGCATCCTCCCATTTTGCTATTGTTTCACGATCATATTTCTGTGATTCGTTACTGATTAGTTTTTGTTCTGCCGTTACTGGGCATGGTAGATCTCAAGCCCCTCTGCCACTGCCTCCTCTGGAGAAACATTTCCGGTCACAATATCAGGCATTCCGTCAAACGTGGGCACACGGCACTCACCGTTAAACAGATCCTGTACTGCTCCGGTGAGGGAAGTGGTACCTGCCATCATTTCCATAGCCTTAATTTGAAGAGAATTAAACTGCGCTTCATCCACTGCAGGCGCGCTCTTTAATGCAGATGCAGTGTGCTGCGCAAATTTGGCAACAACTTCATCGCTGATCATATGCATTACAAAGTCCACTGCTGCGTCACGCTTCTCTTCATCCTCCCAGGCTGCTGCGCTGATGTAATAGCCGCTGGACATACCACCGATAAGATCTGTGGCTTTTCTCTCGCCCTTGCCGGGAACATAGGTAACGGTAAATTTATCCAGCTTCTCTGCATCCAGTGTTGCGGGATCCTCCGGATCAGACTGGCAGTTTCCAACAATGCCTCCCACTTTCCAGGAACCGTCAATGAGAAATGCTGCCTTATCTTCCATAAACATGGCAAAGGTCTCATCGTCTGTGGCAGACAGAGTATTCTCCGGGAAGTAACCGGCCTCATACAAGGCCTTGATATCCTCCATGCCAGCCACCCATGCTCCTGCTTCGTCAACAGATGCAGGGATGGTAAGGTGATCCTTTACATTGCCGTTGTTGAAAATACAGAACTCCCACCAGTAATGAGGAATGTTTCCAAGTGCCGCTGCGATGGGAGCATAGCCTGCATCCTTGATCTTCTGGCAGTCCTCCAGGAATGCATCCCAGGTATAATCTGCCCCTGGAATCTCCACTCCGGCTGCTTTCAGAACCTCTGTGTTCACAAACATTGCCTCCCAGAAACCGTTCACCGGAACTGCATACCGAACGCCGTCCACCAAAGAAGCCGGGATCAGCTCATCATTCATATTTGCCGCATAATCCGGATACTCTTCCCGAATCGTATCAATGGGAACTACCTTGCCAGCCTCAATAAATGCATTGGCATCTGCTCCGTTGAAGAAAAACAGTACGTCCGGATCTGCTCCTGTCTGGAAGTCCATCTCTACCCTGGCCTTAAACTCCTCGCTGGAGGTAGCGGACGCGTCGTTCACTTTATTTCCTGTTGCTTCCTCCCAAGCTGCCACCTCATCTTTGAAGTTCTGTGCATTTCCATCCTCTCCCGCAAAAGTGGTGGTAACGTTTAACTCCACTCCCTCTGCAAATACTGGCATCGCTCCTGTCAGTGCGGTGCATGCAACGGTACCTGCCACTAAAACTGCTAACCTTCTTTTCATGTAACTACCTCCCTATACCTTTGATTTTGAAAAAACTTTCGTTTCTCTTTGATAATACCAGTATGCACCATTTTTTGTTTTTTTGAATAACTCAAACTGTGCTTTCTTGTCTTTTATTGGTCAGAATACCATCCATCATTCGACAAAACTGATTATTTTTGGTTTTCCTGACGAAAAGGGATGGTCACACAAGCAGAAACTCTGCCGTCCTGCTCCCGGATCTGCAAGCCGCAGGGAGGACCAAAAAGGATTCTCAGTCTTTGATTTACATTTGCGATCCCCAGATTTCCGGAAGGCTCCTTGCTGGTATTGTATTCCGGATCCAGCAGTCTGCGGATTCGCTCCCCATCCTCCCTGGAAAGTCCGCCATCATTAAGCGTTTCCAGATAAAAGTACTGTTCATCATGATATCCCCGCAGAATCACTTCACCGCTTCCCTTAGGCACTACCCCATGTTCAATGGCATTTTCTATTAAGGGCTGCAGAATCAGTCTTGGCACCATGCAGTCCATCAGTTCCTGCGGAATATCAATTTTTACAGAGAGCCGTTTTCCCAAACGTTCCCGCATAATATACAGGTAGGAATTTACATAGCCCATCTCCTCTGCCAGCCGTATCTCCGGCCGTTTCCTCCGATCCATCACTGCATCCATCATTGTGGACAGAGCTCCGATCATTTTACTCACCTTTACATTCCCTTCCAGCCTTGCCTCCCAGTTAATGATCTCCAGCGTATTATTCATAAAATGGGGATTGATGTGGGACTGAAGAGCCATGATCTTTGCCTCTCTTAAAGCAATCTCCTCCTGATAGCTCTTAAGGATCTGTTCTTCCAGGCTCTTAGACATCTGATTCACTGCATTCGTCAGATACTGAAATTCCAGATTGGAGGACTCCGAAGCCACCTGATACCCCAGCTCCCCCCGTTCAATATGATGCATGCCTTCGATCAGCTGCTCCACAGGATAGGAAACTTCCCTGCGAAATACCTTCAGCACCGTTGCCAGCATCAGCAGCATCGAAAGCAGCATCCCTCCCAGCACATAGGGATATCCGTAAAAGGGAAACATTGTCACTGCCTTGTTGATCATCATGGCGGAATGCAGCTCATACCCGTCGCCAGCAAGGCTGTCCATCACACACAGTCTCCCCCGAATCCAGCGATTCGGCATATCCCCTGAGTTTGCAAAACGCTTCTCCCATTTCTCTTCCTCCCCAGGACAGAGGAGCAGGGGTTCCTCATTGATCCGTACGCACACCTCATCCCCCATAGGAAAGGTGGCAATGCTGTCAAAACAGTAGGCCTGGTTCAGACACAGCACCAGAACCGCCTTGGTTTCATAATGACTGTCCTTGAGATTTCGCACCAGATACAGGGAATTTCCCCGAACCAGAAGTCCCACCGCTGTATCCAGCGTCTCCGCCAGTTCCGCCACAGCCTCATGATCTTTGTCCCAGTATTTCCGGATCTGCTGATAGGTCCCGTTTCCCCGTTCACTGTATACACTGCTGAAATTCCTGGTATCCTCCTTTTGGAACCACAAAACGGCACTGGAAATAGCGCTGCTTTTCTGATATTTGGAAGCAAGGTACTCCGAATATCCCTTTTTCGCCGCTGTGTAAGACATCTCTCCCTTTAGATATTTCTCCCGGATCTCCAGAATCTCTCCGTCATAAGAAGCCTGCCTGGAATCATGGACTGCCCCGTTGAGCCGCTCCACACAAATCCGGTTGTTAAATTCCAGTTGTCTGCGATAATTGTCCACTGTCACCTCCATGTGGTTGCTTCCCACATAAACACCAAGCACGCCGATAAAAAGGAAAAGAGGAATCAGCCAGCAAAGCAGCTGAATCCTGATCACCTTCCACTTCATTGAATGCTGCCTTTTCATTCTGATTCCTCCCTACTATATTACTGCTTTCGTACTGCTCGTTTACCTCACTGTTTTTCCATTACGGTTTTCCATTCTGATTGCTTCAAAATTCCCCAAAACATCTGTCCGGAAGATTTCTATCAGTGGGCCTGCCGGTCAAGGTTTAAGAAACGCTCGAATCTCTCACAGTTCTCTTCTGCCGCTTCCCGGCTGTCCAGCTCACAAAAAATCCGAAGCAGCGGTTCTGTGCCGGAAAATCTGGCTATAATCCATCCTCCATTCCGAAAATATACCTTGCATCCATCCAGGTAAGACACCTTCTCAATGGGAAGATCAAACTCCGGAAGCAGCTTATCTTCAAATAGAATGGTCTGCAGCTCCTCCTTCCGCTCCTGGGAAAACTGATAGGACCGCTCTTCCATGCAGGGGCTTCCATATCGTTCCCGAATCTCTGCAGCCAGCTGTGACAGGCGTTTTCCGGTAACCGCAATCATCTCCACCAGAAGGGAGGCTGCGTAGATGCCGTCTTTTCCATTGATATGCCCCCGAACCGTCAGACCGCCGGAGGACTCCCCGCCAATGATGGCTCCCGTCTCCTGCATCTTAGAGGAAATATGCTTAAAGCCCACCGGCACCTCATAGCAGACCTGGTCAAAGGACTCTGCCATCCGATCCAGCATATGGGTGGTAGCTACATTCCGCACTGCAGGCCCTCTCCAGCCCTTATACTCCATCAGGTAATAATACAGAAGCATCAGGATCTCATTAGCAGTAAGATAATGTCCCCTGTCATCAATCACACCCAGGCGATCTGCATCTCCATCTGTGGCAATGCCAAGATCACAGTTCATCTCTGTCACATAAGTACAAAGTTCTGTAAGAGAATTTTTGCTGGGAGCAGGCATCCTCCGTCCAAACAGGGTATCGTGGGTCTCATGGATCAGATCAATCTCGCACCTGGCAGTGGCCAGAATGGTCTTTAAGGAAATCTGGCTCACCCCATACATGGGATCCAGCACAATGTGCAATCCGCGGTCACGGATAGCCTGCATATTGATATTGGCAATGATATTGTCCAAATATTCATTTAAGGGATTAAATTCCATCACCCATCCCTCTTCCTTTGCTTTCTCATACTCTATATAGGTGATGGGCTCTTTTCCCTCAATCTGCCGGGCATACGCTTCGATCTGGCGGGTCTGCTCCTCACTGGCATCCCGTCCCCCGTAAGTAAACACTTTAAATCCATTGTAAATAGCAGGATTATGACTGGCCGTCACCATCATCCCGTAATGCAGCTGATGCTTCTCCACATAGAACATAATTAGGGGAGTGGGGGAAGAACGATTCACAAACCAGCAGCGGATCCTCTCTGCCGCAAACACCTCACAGGCCCACTTTACCGCTTCCTTGGAAAGAAACCTCCGGTCATATCCAATGACGATTCCCTCCTGATCTACCTGTTCCGCTTTCATTTTCCGAGACATGGCCTTTGCCAGAAGCTGGATATTCTGTCTTGTAAAACCATCTCCGATCACGGCTCTCCAGCCGCCGGTACCAAACGTTATCATGTGTTCCTCCTTTTTGATTATGCCTGTACTGTTATTCTAACATAAAACCAAACTCTGATACAGCCGCAGTGTGATCCTGCGGAGCATTTTTATTTCATAGGAGGGAATTTCCTCTGAAATAAGAAACCGGCTTTCCCATCACCGCCTCCACCTGATGAATGGTACCCGCCAAAAAGGCGGGGATTTTCTTTACCTCTTTCCCGTCCACGGTCAGCTTCTTCACACCTTTCATCACATGTTCCGGATTCTTTACCTGGATCTGATAAATGGCTCCCCGCCAGTTTCTTGTGACAGAAAATCCCTCCCACTCTGGCGGGATACAGGGATCGATCAGCAATTCCTCCAGCTGAGGACGGATGCCCAGCATATACCGGGTGGCTGCAAAGTAAGCCCAGCCTCCGCTTCCGGTCATAAACGGGTGTCTGGCCCGCCCATAAGCAGTATGATCCTTTCCCATAATAAACTGACAATAAGAGTAGGGCTCTGCCTCCCGGATCTCAATCTGATCATTCTGCCGGCAGGGACAGAGAGCCTCATAAAATTTCATAGCCTTATCTCCCCGTCCCAGACGGCATTCTGCTGCCCAGGCCCAGGGATTGGGATGACTGAAAATAGCGCCGTTCTCCTTCACACCCGGATACACTCTGGTGACAAAGCCCACCTCCTCATCCGGCACGGTATAGGAAGGACCGTTGAGCATGATCCCGTAGGGCGTATAGAGATATTCTTCCACACTGTCCATGGCCCGAATTCCCAGTTCATAGGTGGCCGCTCCGGAGAGTACTGCCCAGGCATTGGATTCTAGGTGAATCCTTCCCTCCCGGTCCTGCCTGGTTCCGATCTTCCGTCCGCTTTTGGTAATGCCCCGGATAAACCATTCCCCATCCCAAAGCTCCGTCTCGCAGACCTTTTTTACCCGCTCGTACATGGCCTCATATTTTTGAATATCCTCCTGTTTTCCCTTTCTCCTGGCCAGTTCCAAAAAATGCTCCAGCGCCCAGACATGAAGAAAGGAAACCAGGGCGCTCTCTCCGCCTCCCAGATTCAGACAGTCATTCCAGTCTGCCCGCAGGCCCAGGCAGACTCCATGTTCTCCCACCTGTCTGTCTGAAAAGTCCAGGATCCGCTTCATATGTTCATAGACCGTCCCTTCTCCCTGGTCTGCATAGCCTATCACCTGATCCAAAAATTCCTCCTCCCCAGTCTCCCGGATATATTCTGCAATGGAGGGAATCAGCCACAGAGCATCATCAGAGCAGGTATCCTTCAGCCCATGGATCCGCTCTTTGGGATCCGGCTCCGGAATCACTGTAGGAGAAGAAAAGGGCCTTGTCTCCTTTTTCGGTTCAAACCAGGCGGGGTCAAACAGATGCAGTCCATATCCTTCTGAAACCAGCCCGTGAAGCAGCTGTTCAATCCTCTGCCTGCATTTCTCCGGGTTGGAATGGGGTACGGTCATGGCATCCTGGGCCGTATCCCGGTATCCTAACCCGGTCCTCCCCCCCACCTCGATGAAGGAGGCAAACCTGGAGAACATAATATTGATTTCCGCCTGGTACAGATTCCAGGTGTTCAGCATGATATTTAGATCCTCACTGGGCGTCCTCACCTGCAGTCTGGCAAACTTTTCTTCCCAATAGACAGCCAGTTCTTTTTCCGCCCGATCCACCGCCTTGGGATCTCTGTACTTTTCCCTTATCCTGCGGCCCTCCGCTCTATTGCCCTCTCCCAGCATAAAGATCAGCCGCACCTCCTGCCCCGGTTCCAGAAGAATTTTTTTCTGCAGCGCCCCGCAGTGATTCCCTCCCTTTTCAAAGGAGCCGGAAAGCTTTCCCCGTTCTACTGCCAGGGGATTGGTCTCTGTCCGGTAATTCCCCAGAAATCGATCCCTCACACAGTCAAACCCATCCGGTTCAAAGCTGGCAGCAACATACTGATAACCATATTCCTCATAAAACAGATCATACTCAATAATGCCATCTTCATAGGAACTCCCTGAGGCATACAGGCTCATCTGAAAGTTCTGATTATCCATGTCAATGTGATGGAATGAAAACTCACAATAGGAGATCACATCCAGGCTGCGTCTGCAGGCTCCTGTATTTTTGATCTTTACATCCCACAGTTCCACCCCGTCCCCCAGTGGAATCGTCAAACGCTGAGAGGCCTGGATATCCCGGTAATCACATTCATACACCGTGTAGGACATACCGTGCCGACAGCGGTACTTCGCCTGATCCAAAGGTTTTCCCACCGGCTGCCAGGAAATGCTCCAGTAATCTCCATCTGCCTCATCCCTCAGGTAAACATAATGCCCCGGCCGGTCCATGGGTACTCCGTTGGGCCGAAACCTGGTAATCCGGTGATACTGCGGCGTTTTGTAAAACAAATATCCCCCTGCCGTATGGTTAAACACCCCGCACAGCTCCTCCACGCCAATGTAGTTGGTCCAGGATACGGGCACATCCACCCGGTCAATGCAGTATTCCCTTCTTTCCTGATCAAAATATCCGTATCTCATACTTTCCCCTCCTGCTCTTCTTTCTTCCAGATCTTCAAACCTTCTCGCCATCCTCCTTCAAAGAACAGCACAGCGCATCCTGTATCCCCTGCGCTTTTCCTGACTGTACTGCCTTTATATTGCTATTATAAAAGGACAGGCAATCTTTTACCATTGCCTGTCCTGTGAATATTTGTTTTTGTTTGCGTATCCCCTGCATTGCTTCCCCGACAGCGTCACATCCGGAATACTCATATAGCCCTTTTTTATCATATCAAAGAGCCTCTTTTCCGGTTCCGCAGCAATCGGCATCCTATCTTTCCTGACGCAAGAGCTCACACAGCGCCTGAACCGTTCATTCTTCTGCCTCTGCAAGTAAAAACCTTATAAATTTTTAATCATCCTCTCTATCCCCTTCATCTGCCTCATACTCCGGTTCCGGTTCATATTCCGGCTCCACATCATACTGGGGTTCCGGCTCATACTCCGGCTCCGCATCATACTGGGGTTCCGGCTCATATTCCGGCTGTGTTTTCTCTCCCATCTTCCAGTCCTCTTGATCCTCCGTTTCCAGAGACTCTTCTTGATTTTCCCTTCTGTCTTCTTCCTGCTGCGCTTCCTTCTCCTTCGCCAAAAGCTCCATCCTGCGTTTCAAATTCTCCATTTTCCGTTGGATCCGTTCCTGGTTCAGACTATCCTCTTTTTTTTCTTCCAGCTCCTCCTTCGCCTCCCGCTTCTCTTCCGCCAGACTTTCCTTGTCCTCTTTCTTCTGTTCCGCTTTTTCTCCTGCCTCCTCCATTTCTTCTTCAGAGTCGTCATCCCTCTCCTCCAGTTCAGAGGCATCTTCCGCCTCCTCCCCTTCTTTATCCTCCTCTAAAATATCCTGCTCTGCTTCAAGCTTCTCTGTCTCATCCCCCTTATCTTCCGGATCGGGATCCTCCTCATCCTCTTCCCGCTCATCCTCCGGATCGGAATCCTCCTCATCTTCTTCCTGCTTCTCTTCTTTTGTATTTCCAGCC
>CAJLNC010000036.1 GCA_905207905.1 uncultured Lachnospiraceae bacterium
CTGAAAAAACTGCTGATCTTAGGGCTATGGGGCTTTGGCGTGTTGATTGTTCTATGTGGTATCTGGGGAGCAACAGCCGGAGATATAGAAATGGATGGTCAATTTTTTCTGTCTTTACTTGTTATAACAGTTTTAGTAGTTACGCTATTTCGGAAGATAAAACGTTATATCGGTACACCCTGCCACAGTGTACCAGCACTGAATCAGATCCTTGACAAAAAGCAACTGGAGCAGCTATTGGACGGAGAACATTTTGAAACAATAAAGTTTGAAGATGAGGTTATGAAAAAGTATCTGGAAATTTACCAAAGCCAGAACTGGATGCTGATCGGCGGAAAGCTGCTCTCAAAAAAGCTTGCTCTGTGGGTGACAATGGATGGCTCTAAGAACGACACTTTACTGAAGGTTCTTTATCTCAACGGAAGGACTGCAAAGGCAAAAGTAAATCTGGAAATCAGAGAAAACAGATACGAAGAGTTCACTTCTGTGCTGAAAGACCTGATTGGATATGAAGGAGCTTTGAAGCTGTACGGAAAAGAGGAGCAGCTGGCAGAGAAATTTGCGTCCTGCTTTCCAGAGCAAACTTCCGAACAGGATCGAGTAGCTGCTTTTCTTTCTCAGGATGTTACAGCGATCCGGCAGGACTATATCCAGACCTTTTCTCCTCCTGACTCCAGGAAGAAAAAACGAAACAGGAAGTATTTGTAACTGTTTAGCATCAGTGTACAGGGGGCAATACTCCTCTTGTACACTGATGCTATAGTCATGGAATACATGAGGTAGAATATCTGCCTAACAGCAAATATGGAACGATTGTTGAAGAACCATCTGACGCTATATAATACTACTGGTACTGAAATCAATACGTATGAGGTCACAAGATTATGGTATTTATTTACAGAGGCGCATTTATTATCGGTATTACTTTGCTTGTTCCAGTTATTATTAGATACCTTACTGCAAAAAGTAAGGAAGATCATATGGCTGTTTATATTGTAAAAATGCGCAGCAATATGATGAAACTATTAAAAATAATGACTGTTATCTGTGTTCCCCTGGGAATTATGGCGGCGATTGCATTTTTCGCCTTTCTTTCCTCCAAAGACTGGGAAAATATGTGTTATACAGCAGTAGTGATTTTTGTTAGTATTGCAGATTTTACCATGTGGAACTATTATAAAAATAACATAATTATCGTTTTGAATAATCACAAAATAAAAGTAGTAAAAGGAAGGAAAAGCCGTATTCTCTCAAAAAGTAAAATTACATATAAAAAGATAAATGGCTGCAAAATAAAATTATATTATAATGATAAAAAAATTTTCACAATTACCCGACAGTTTGACAATTTTGAAAATATGGAAATCTGGCTGAACAATAATTTAGAGTAAGGGAAAGGCACCAAAAGAGTGGGCAGATGGGTTCCAAATGGAAACAGGGTTGGAGCTTGTAGAATTCAATTAGGCGATAAAATATTAAAACTTGCTGGAGAAAGGGAATTTCATGAAGGATCACAGAAATCAAATCCAAAATAAAAAAGAACCATTGTCTCATTATGTTATCCGTTCGGAACGCTATCTGGGCTGGCTGTTTGCTTTTTTCGGAATATGCAGCATCGGTTTACTGATTTATAGCATTATCATAGAGGAAGCTTTGTGGGCAATCCTGTTTTTGTTTTTTATTTCCATAGTGATGATAATATAGACAATTCACTGTTTATCGAACAAATGAACCGATTACATATTCCTGTCTGGAGTTATAGTTTTTCTCTCAAAATGAAAAAGAAGTCGAAATAGCGGAAAGATGCTTTAATAGGATTGGTACAATCTGATTTTTATGGAGTTAAATAATATGAAAAAGAAATTGGTTCTCTTTATAATAGTGATTGTCATGGCAGTTTTTATTACAGCGATGATTTCCATTCTGGCCGGACACAAGGGCAATACGGTTAATGTCAAACGTGTAGTTGGTACTTCCGCCTTGTATGATGAAGAACGGATCAATAAGGCATTTGATGCGGTGGAAGATAAATTTGCATCCGATTTTAAAGGCTGTACCTTAACGGAGCTGCGCTATGACAAAGAAGTAGAAAATAAATTTGTTGATGAAATGCAGCAATACAAGACATTACATAGGCGAGATCTTATTATTGTAGTATCCGATTTTGAAACAGACAGGAAATCCCAAGATTTGGGTCTGATCCCGAATGAAACTTACGAAGGATGGAGCTGGAGTCTGGTGCAAACCGATAATGTCCAAGGCTGGGAAGTTGTTGAAGGCGGCTGGGGATATTGATGGTTATGGCAATCTGGCAAAGGAAGTGACAAAATGAGCAACAAACTGATCAAGGCGAAAGATCTGGAAGCGAAAATAATTAGAAAAAAAAGAATTTGGAAGCTTTGTGCGATTTTGCTGGGAGCGTCCATAATCTTATTTTTGTTCATTTGGACGATGGTGGCAATCACCTCTGTAAAATTTAAAAATCAAATGGAGCAGATGGTTCTGGGAAAAGACTATTTTATCGAAGATGTTGTAATTAAGAAAAAGGACACCTATAGCTCTCCCAGTGGAAAATATAGTGTATCTACAAATTATTTCTTTTATTATGATACGGACAAGAAAATGCAGATCCCTGGGAAAATATATGGGGAGTATGAAGTGGGGGACAGCATTCCGGCGTATACTACAGACCATGTTTATTATGATTACGAAAAAGACGGGATTTTGCCCAGAGAAGAATTTCGCAATCATGAACTGATGAAAGCTGCCGGAGTGGTCTGCGGCTGTGTAATCTGTTTGCTGGCGTTATATTTGTTTCTGGAAAAGAAGTGTATGTAAACAAAAGGGGCAGGCTGATGAAAAAAATATTCTGGATTTTGAGCGTTTTTATATTAACAGGTCTGTGTGGCTGTTCCAACCGAAATTTGCCGAGATGGTTTCAATCAGAACAGGACGGTGCAGACCATGTGATGCGTAAAATTGCAGAGGCATGTAATACTCAGGATACCGAAAAGATGATGAAGTTGTTTTCGGAAAGCAGCAAAAAGAAGCTACCTGATTTGGAGGAAGAAATCCGTACACTCTTTCAATATTTGGAGGGAAATCAGATTATAGATTTTCAGGGGGATTGTGCATCTTCTGGTGAAAAGGATCGAGGGAAAGGGCGCATCGAATGGGTTGGAATGTATGAACTATCTGCATCAGACGAGGAGTACTCGATGAACTTCTATATGTATCCAGAGGATGAAGAAAATCCTCAAAATGTAGGAATATATAAAATTGAGATCGCCACAGCAGAGGAAACAGAGAAAGCTGATTTTATGTGGAATTATCCGGAGATAGGCGTTTTTATTGCAGGATAGTCGGAGGCAAAGGGGACAGATGAGACACTATGGAATGGAACATGGAAATGAGACGTATATCACTGCAAATCGCCAGGCGGTTCGATTGGAACCGGATGCGCCAAAAAAGCAACTGGAACCCGACAGTAACCCGCCGGCGGCCGGGAAGAAGTGGCCATGCATTTTGACAGGCTGTATTTCCGTTTTTGTCCCAGTGTTTATATTTGGGATATTGTTCTTTGTCGGTGACCCTTTAGCGCCGCAAAATGCAGCAGCGGCACTGGTTCTTCTTTTGACATGGCTTGGATATGGATTGGTTCTTTTGCTGCATCGTCATACAGAACCAGAGGAGATACAAAAGGCTGTTGTTGTGCTGCGGGAACAGAAACTGGTCACATGGGTTGGGATTTTCTTATGGCTGCTGGGAAATATTTTCCTGTTTATGGCCGTTGCAGTTACGTCAGCAGTTCCTGTTGATGGCACTACGATTTTTCTGGCAGTGCTTGGTGTTCTTGTCACATTCTTTGGTGTGTGGATGCTTTTGGCTGGACGAAATCGCTCTATGTTTGTGTTTCCAGATCATTCTGTTTTGTATATCAGCAGCTTAGGAAGACAAAAGAATCTGTAACCGGGACAGGTTGCATCGGCACGTCTCACAGTCAACCGTTCCATTCAGCTATTGAATGCAAATGGGAAGAAACTGGTTTCTGTAGAGACAAATATGCGTGGGGTATCCAGGCTTGCAGAGTGGATCGAAAGTACGGATTTGGAAGCAGTGCTGACACCTGCCATGGAACGTCAGACAGAAAATCAGGTAAAAGAGGAAAACATACTGCAGTGGAGAGAGGAATACCGTACTCACTGGCATGATCATCTAAAAGTGATCCGTGTGGGCTTGTGGTTTGTTATGACTCTGTATCTTATTGGAGTTATTTTGCCCATTCCGTTATACCTCTTTGCAGATGTAAAGCTTCGTACTGTGATGGCGATTGCCGCCGTATCACCGGTTCCCTTTCTTATTTTTTGTGTTGTATTTGCCCCGGTGCTTATTTATGGAGATCGTCCGAAAAATGCCACGGCAGAATGGAATTCCATGCATATCCGTCTCTCTTTGCCGGTCATGTTTTTACCGGCTCTTGCAATGCTCTGGCAGGTTCATTATATATGGAGCCGGTGGGCAATGCAGCCAAAAGGCAGTGGCGGGATATGGATCATTCAGGGAATGATCATTGCCGTTCCCGTAATTGTTTTATGCCTTTACCGCACACCGAAAGGAAAACGTCTGGAAACAGGATTTTTTATGATATTTGTGGGTATGTCCCTGGGTATGAGTATTTCTTATTGTGCCAATGCGGCCCTTTGCAGGCCAGCCCGCCATTATAAAGCGGTCATTGTTGACAGCCATAAGGAAGATCCAAACACCAGGGGCGATGACAACACATTGACAGTACTTTTGGATGACGGAAGTAAAAACAGGATTTATGTATCTGATACGATTTATGAAAAGGCAATGAGGGGAGAAGCACTGGATGTGTGTCATAGTGAAAGTCCTCTTGGAATGGAAATGCTGAAGATTCATTTGCCGGAGACAAAAAATGATGTTCCTCAATAAAAGTGGATTTATAATGGAGCATAGGAAAAACAACTGTGAGATTCAGGAGCGTGTCCGCCGTAAGGTGCTGGGATAAGAAAGGCCAATCATAACGGAATAAGATGCCATCTTGTTTTGTGTACCCTAAAATGTAAAATTTCAATTCCAACTTATAGAGTTGAAAAATTTCAAAAATGGATAGAACGGCAGTCTTGAAAGCTTTTTTCTATTGTGCTAAAATATACATTTAGTGCCATACATTAGCATCGGAAAGGCTGGTGATGTTATGGGAAAAAACTTAAAAGGTAAGGAATTGGGAAAAGGATTATATCAGAGAAAAGGCGGTCGTTATGAGGCCAGAATTTTCGTTCGTGGTATAGGAAAAATATTTTCAATTTATGGTACAAATTTACAACATGTAAAAAAAGAAAGAAATGCCTATCTTGCTAGTATTTCTCCTGGAATAGCGGAGTATGATCCTGGAATTATGACAGCATTGTTTCCTTGAAGCCTGCAAAAACAGATGCGGTGATTGCTGCACTGATAAGCTGGAAGAAGAACATATGGACGACGAATACGAACAGTATGTTCAAAAATATGGAACAGAAACCTGATTCTGCAAGATTGAGATAAAATTTTAGAGAGAGGTTTTCATACTTGAATATAAATAAAAACACGAACGAGGAAAAAAACTATTGTAAAAATGTGGTCAAAGCCATACCTGGGGCTTCTGAAAGCCGCGTAAACACTGGGATTCCGAGAGATATTCGTGCATTAACACCAATGATGCAGAAGTACATAGAAACAAAGGAACAGTACAAGGACTGCATTCTTTTTTACCGGTTGGGTGACTTTTATGAAATGTTTTTTGAAGATGCCATTACCGCCTCCAGAGAATTAGAAATTACGCTTACAGGAAAGGACTGTGGACTTGAGGAAAGAGCTCCCATGTGCGGAGTTCCTTTTCATGCAGTGGACAATTATCTCACAAGGCTGGTGGCAAAAGGATATAAGGTGGCCATCTGCGAGCAGGTGGAGGATCCTAAACAGGCCAAAGGACTGGTAAAGCGGGAGGTGATCCGCATTGTGACGCCGGGGACCAATCTGAATACCCAGGCTCTGGATGCCACAAAAAATAATTATCTGATGAGCATTGTCTGTATGTCCGACCGTTTCGGCGTCTCGGTAGTAGATATCACCACAGGAGATTATTTTGTGACAGAGGTGGATCATGAACGGAAGCTGATGGATGAGATCATTCGGTACAGTCCTGCGGAGATTATCTGTAATCAGTCTTTTGAAGTTTGCGGAGTGGACCTGGAGGATATTAAGGGAAGGCTGGGCATCTCTGTTTTTACTATGGAGGGCTGGTACTTTGACGATGCCCTGTGCGAGCGGGCATTGAAGGAGCATTTTCATGTTTCCTCCCTGGCAGGTCTGGGACTGGGAGATTTTAACTGCGGCTGTATTGCAGCCGGCTCTCTTTTGCAGTATTTGAAGGAGACCCAGAAGACTGATCTGTCCAACCTTACCTCCATCACCCCCTACCGTTCTGGCCGTTTCATGATCCTGGACGGTACCACCAGAAGGAATCTGGAGCTTTGCGAAACCTTAAGGGAAAAGCAGAAGAGAGGATCCCTCTTGTGGGTGCTGGATAAAACAAAGACAGCCATGGGAGCCAGAATGCTTCGCAGCTTTATTGAGCAGCCTTTGGTGGATCCAGAGGAGATCAACCGGAGGCTGGGAGCCATTGAGGAATTAAATCAAAACGCCATTGTACGGGAAGAACTGCGGGAATATTTAAATCCTGTGTATGATCTGGAACGCCTTATCAGCCGCATCAGTTACAAATCCGCCAATCCCAGGGATCTGATTGCCTTTAAATCTTCCCTGTCCATGATTCCTCCCATCAAATATATTCTGGGAAGCCTGGAGACACCGCTGCTTGGTCAGCTTCATGAGGAGCTGGACGAACTGCAGGATCTTTATGACCTCATTGACCGGGCTATCATGGATGAGCCTCCCATCAGCATCCGAGAAGGCAATTTTATCAAAGAGGGGTACAATGAGGAGGTGGATCGGCTGCGGGGCGCCAAGACAGACGGCAAAATCTGGCTGGCAGAACTGGAGGCAAAGGAGCGGGAAAAGACAGGAATCAAAAATCTGAAGATCAAGTACAACAAGGTCTTTGGATATTATCTGGAGGTGACCAATTCCTTTAAGGATATGGTACCGGATTACTATACCAGAAAGCAGACCCTTACCAACGCGGAGCGTTACATCACTCCGGAGCTGAAGGAAATGGAGGATGTGATTCTGGGAGCGGAGGACAAACTGTTTTCTCTGGAGTACCATCTCTTCTGCGAGGTGCGGGAACAGATCGGAGAGAATATTCTTCGGATCCAGAAAACAGCCAGAGCGCTGGCTGGTATCGACGTGTTTGCCTCCCTGGCTTTTGTGGCGGAACGGAACAACTATGTGCGTCCTGTAATCAATACCAGAGGCGTGATTGATATTAAAAACGGCCGCCATCCGGTGGTGGAACAGATGATCACCAACGATATGTTTATTCCTAATGATACGTACCTGGACAATCATAAAAACAGGATCTCTATTATTACGGGCCCCAATATGGCGGGAAAATCCACCTATATGCGCCAGTCTGCCCTGATTGTGCTGATGGCTCAGATTGGCAGTTTTGTCCCTGCGGACAGTGCAAAGATTGGAGTGGTGGATCGGATCTTTACCAGAGTAGGGGCTTCCGATGATCTGGCCAGCGGTCAGAGCACCTTTATGGTGGAGATGACAGAGGTGGCCAACATCTTAAGGAATGCCACAAAGGACAGCCTGTTGATCTTAGATGAGATTGGGCGGGGGACCAGTACCTTTGATGGCCTGAGCATTGCCTGGGCCGTGGTGGAGCACATCAGCAATCCCAAGCTACTGGGAGCCAAAACTTTGTTTGCCACCCATTATCATGAACTGACGGAGCTGGAGGGAAAGCTCTCCAGCGTAAATAATTACTGTATTGCAGTCAAGGAAAAGGGGGATGACATTGTCTTTTTAAGGAAGATCATAAAAGGCGGTGCAGACAAAAGCTATGGCATCCAGGTGGCCAAGCTGGCAGGAGTTCCGGACAGTGTGATTGAGCGGGCCAAGGTTCTGGTGGAGGAACTGACCAATGCGGATATCACAGAAAAGGTTCAGGAAATTTCTGCTGAACAGGGCAGAAAAACAAAACCAAAGAAGTACGATCAGGTGGATATGGATCAGATGTCTCTGCTGGATACGGTGAAAGATGAAGATGTGTTAAAAGAACTGCAGGAGATCGATGTGGGAAATCTCACTCCCATTGATGCGCTCAATACCATTTACCGTCTGCAGAGCAAGCTGAGAAACCGCTGGCAGGCATAGGAAGTTGGTGTTTTATGAATCAGATACAGTTATTGTCAGAAGATACCATTGATAAGATTGCAGCCGGAGAGGTGATTGAACGTCCTGCCTCTGTGGTCAAGGAGCTGGTGGAAAATGCCATTGACGCAGGTGCTGGGGCAGTTACTGTGGAGATCAAGGAAGGTGGTCTCTCGCTGATCCGCATTACAGATAACGGGGAGGGAATCCCTAAGGAACAGATTCCCACGGCCTTTCTCCGTCATGCCACCAGCAAGATCACAAAGGTGGAGGATCTTTTGCACATCGGTTCGCTCGGCTTTCGCGGAGAGGCTTTATCCAGCATTGCCGCGGTGTGTCAGGTGGAGCTGATCACCAAGACTGCAGGCAGCTTAACGGGAAGCCGGTATGTGATCGAGGGAAGCAGAGAAAAAAGCATGGAAGAGATCGGGGCTCCGGAGGGCAGTACCTTTCTGGTAAGAAATATCTTTTACAATACTCCGGCCAGAAAAAAATTCTTAAAATCGTCGGTGACAGAGGCTGGTTATGTCAGTGACCTGATGGAGCATCTGGCTTTGTCCCATCCGGAGGTTTCCTTTAAATTTATAAACAACGGACAGACAAAGCTTCATACTTCCGGAAACTGCAATTTAAAGGATATTATCTACAATATTTACGGCCGGGAGATTGCTTCCAATCTGGTTGAGATCAACCAGGAGGCCCAGGGTATTTCTATTACCGGTTTTATCGGCAAGCCGCTGATCTCCAGGGGCAACCGAAATTTCGAAAATTATTTTGTCAATGGAAGATATGTGAAAAGCAGTATCCTTTCCAAAGCCATTGAGGAGGGGTATAAAACCTTCCTGATGCAGCACCGGTATCCATTCACTGTGCTTCGGATACAGATAGATGGAGCTCTGCTGGATGTCAACGTCCATCCCACCAAAATGGAGCTGCGGTTTGCCGATAACGAGGGAATGTATCGTCTGCTGTGTGAAACGGTAAGGGATGCCCTGACCAGCAAAGACTTAATTCCCAAGGTGGGGTTTGGCCGGGAGGAAACTTCCGGAGAAAATTTCAGAGAAAAAAAGGGCGGAGAAGCTCAGCGAGAAAGCGCCCAGACAGCAGCGAAAAAGGCCTCCTACCCGGAGCCTTTTGAGAAAGTCCGAAGAAGTCTGCTGGCAGAGTCCCAAAGTCCTTATCAGCCTAAATACAGTGAACGATTACACAATATTTTGGCTGCGGAGGTAAAACCCTTAGGGGAAAGCAGAGGCAAAGCGGTAGAAACCGGCAATGGGCTGCTGCCCTTTAAACGGGCAGGTTCCCAGGCTTCGGAAGTGAGAAAAGAGACGGAAGCGCTTCGGGACTTAAAGTCCGTCTTTTCCAGGGAGAGCGCAGAAAGCTTAGACATCCATGACCGGAAGGATGAAGAGATGGCAACAAAGGATGGGGAGATGGCGGGTGAAAAGGAGGCTCCTATTCACAGGCAGGAGCCGGAGACAAAAGGGGAACCGCAGATCAGTAAGATCGCCCAACCAGAGCCGATGGCAAATCAAAGGGGCAACCAGGCAAAACAGCTGGAGCTGTTTGACAGAAAGCTTCTGTCCAAGGACAGTGTGCCGGAGCATAAATTGATCGGCCAGGTGTTCGATACCTACTGGCTTGTGCAGTTTCAGGATCGTTTATATATCATTGATCAGCATGCTGCCCATGAAAAGGTGATGTATGAGCGGCTGACAAAAAGTCTTAAGAACCGGGAGTTTACCACCCAGCGGGTAAGTCCCCCCATTATTTTAAGTTTGTCCATGCAGGAGGAAAATCTGCTGCACAAATATGAAAAAATCTTTCGGGAGATTGGATTTGAAATCGAACACTTTGGCGGAAAAGAATATTCGATCTGCGGAGTGCCGGATAATCTTTTTGGCCTTACAGACCGGGAGCTGTTTCTGGAGATGCTGGACAGCCTCTCTGACCATAGCGGACAGCCTACCCCGGAAACCTTAAATGAAAAACTGGCCTCCATGGCCTGCAAAAGCGCAGTTAAGGGAAACAGCCGGCTTTCGGTATCTGAGGCGAACGCTCTGATACAGGAACTGCTAACGCTGGAAAATCCCTACACCTGTCCCCATGGCCGCCCCACCATTATCTCCATGTCCAGATATGATCTGGAGAAAAAGTTTAAGCGGATTGTATGATTTGGGAGGAAGGTATGAAACCACTGATTATTTTAACCGGTCCCACTGCGGTGGGAAAAACTGCTCTGTCCCTGGATCTTGCCAGGGCAGTGGGCGGAGAGATCATTTCGGCTGATTCCATGCAGGTATACAAGGGCATGGATATTGGATCCGCCAAGATTACCAGGGAACAGAGGCAGGGGATTCCGCATTTTCTCATTGATGAACTGGAGCCGGAGGAGCCCTTTCATGTGGTGCAGTTTCAGAAACTGTCGAAGAACTACATGGAAGAGATCTGGAGCAGGGGACATATTCCCATTCTTACAGGAGGCACGGGTTTTTACATTCAGGCGGTACTCTACGATATTGATTTCACGGAAAATCAGGGGGATGAAAGGTATCGAAAGAGGCTGGAAGCGCTGGCGGAAGAAAAGGGCGCCGATTATCTTCATCAGGAACTGAGGCGGGTAGACCCCAGTGCAGCCGAAGCGATCCATGCCAACAATGTAAAGCGGGTGATCCGGGCTTTGGAATTTTACCATGAAACAGGGACACCTATTTCCAAGCATAATCAGGAGGAACATCAGAAAGTATCCCCCTACCGTTTCGCTTACTTTGTGCTGAACGATGACCGGCAGGCGCTCTATGATCGCATTGACAAGCGAGTGGATCAGATGATGCAGCTGGGACTGGTGGATGAGGTGCGCCGTCTGAAAGACAGGGGCTGCGTTAGAGGAATGGTTTCCATGCAGGGCCTTGGATACAAAGAAATTTTGGATTATTTGGAGGGCGCATGCAGCCTGGAAGAGGCTGTCTACCGCATTAAGCGGGATACCAGACATTTTGCTAAGCGCCAGCTCACCTGGTTTAAGCGAGAACGGGATGTGCTTTGGGTGCAGAAGGATGCCTTTGACAGAAAGGAGGAGGCAATCCTTGCCTATATGATGGAACAGCTTCAAAATAAGGGGATCATCGCTTATTCATGAAAAATGCTTTCTCTAAAGAGGAAGCAATGGATACGATATCCAGGCAGCGAGAAAAAGCAATTCATACAGAAAAAATACTGGATTTAGCAGGAAAAGAAAAAACACAGCAATTAACAGGCAACGAGAAAGTTATTATAAAGTCACTATAAAGGAAGTCAGACCATGAATTTGGAAAACAAAGAAACTACAAATCGATTCGGCAGCAGAGAACAAAGCCGGGAATATGAGAGAGAAAATACCGCCACTGCATCCATGTATCAGGCCATGGGCATCTCTCCTGAAATCTATGCGTATGGAAAAAAAACAGAGGAAAAGTTAAGGGAACGTTTTCGTCAGATTGATGAGACGGCAGAGTACAACCAGCTGAAGGTGGTAGCAGCCATGCAGAAAAACCGGATCAGCGCAGAGCATTTTAACGGTAGCAGCGGATATGGGTACAATGATATTGGAAGAGATGATCTGGAGAAGGTTTATGCAGATACCTTTCATACAGAGTCCGCCCTGGTGCGTCCTCAGATTGCCTGCGGCACCCACGCTCTGGCCGTGGCGCTGGCCGGAAATTTGCGGCCCGGAGATGAGATGCTTTCTGTCAGCGGCAAACCCTATGACACGCTGGAGGAGGTCATCGGTATCCGCCCTTCCAACGGCTCTCTGGCTGAGTACGGGGTGAGCTACGGTCAGGTGGAACTGCTACCGGATGGCTCCTTTGACCTGGAAGGGATCAAAAAAGCCATCACTCCCAGGACAAAACTGGTGGAGATCCAGCGTTCTAAGGGTTACCTTACAAGACCCACCCTGTCGGTGGAAGCTATTGGAGAGGCCATTTCCTTTATTCACAGGATCAATCCTCACATTATCTGCATGGTAGATAACTGCTACGGCGAATTTGTGGAGCGGATAGAGCCCTCCGATGTGGGGGCAGACCTGGTGGTAGGCTCTCTGATCAAAAATCCAGGAGGCGGACTGGCGCCAATCGGCGGATACATTGCCGGAAAAGAAGCTTATGTGGAAAATGCGGCTTACCGCCTTACTTCTCCCGGACTTGGCAAGGAGGTAGGAGCCTCCCTGGGGGTAAACAGAGCCTTCTATCAGGGCTTTTTTATGGCTCCCACCGTGACTGCAGGCGCATTAAAGAGCGCAATTTTTGCTGCCAACCTGTATGAACAGCTGGGATTCCGAGTGATACCAAACGGAGCAGAAAGCCGTCATGATATTATTCAGGCTATTGAATTCGGTTTTCCCGAGGGCGTAATCGAATTCTGTAAAGGAATCCAGGCAGCAGCTCCCGTAGACAGCTATGTGACTCCGGAACCCTGGGCTATGCCGGGCTATGACAGCGATGTGATTATGGCAGCAGGAGCTTTTGTGCAGGGTTCTTCCATTGAGCTGAGCGCTGACGGTCCCATCAAGCCTCCCTACGCAGTCTATTTTCAGGGTGGACTTACCTGGGAGCACGGTAAATTTGGAATATTAATGTCACTGCAAAAATTGTACGAGAAAAAACTGGTGAAACTGATATGAAACGAATCATAGTGGCGGGCTGCGGGCCTGCCGGCATGATGGCTGCCCTCGCTGCAGCAAAAGAAGGAGCGTCTGTCACCATACTGGAGGCAATGGAGAAGCCCGGGAAAAAACTTCTGATGACAGGAAACGGCCGATGCAATCTTACCAATATGGATCCGGAGCTTCCCACACGGTATTTCAGCGCTATGGAGTATGAAGCTCAGGGGACGGAGGAAAGAAGGGAAACGGTCTCATTTGCGGGCCGTGTTTTCCGTCGTTTTTCCGTTGAGAACACCCTGGATTTTTTTCATTCCATAGGACTTTTGACTGCCGAAAAGAACGGCTGTGTGTATCCCTACACCAACCAGGCCTCCAGCGTGCTGGAGCTGCTGTTGACAGAATTAAAACGATACAAAGTAAAATTAAAATTTTCTGAAAAGATTACAAGAATTGAGCGGGATCTTGGAGGATGGAAGGTGGGTACTACAGGCTGGACCTATCCTTGTGATCATCTGATTCTTTGCTGCGGTTCCAGGGCGGTTCCGGTTACCGGTTCTGATGGCAGCGGCTACCGCCTGGCTGCCTCTGTTGGTCATGTATCCATTCCTCCCCTTCCTGCCCTCACCGGACTGATCTGCAGAGGCAATTTTTTCCAGGCCTGCAGTGGAGTCCGCTGTCACGCGCAGGTGACCCTTCTGGTTGCCAGAACTGCCCATGCCGGAGAGGAGTACGGGGAGGCTTCCAAAGTTCCTTCTGCCAAGTGGCTTCCGGTGGGAAGCGAGATTGGAGAACTCCAGTGGACAGAAAACGGCATCTCGGGAATTGTAGTATTCCAGCTGAGCCGTTTTGCCGCCCTTGCCCTGAACCACCGGGAAAAGGTGAAGGCAGTTCTGGATTTTCTTCCGGAGTTGTCGGAACAGGAACTGTATGGCTATTTGCAGCAGATTACAGCCCTTCACAGCCAGGCTATGCTGGGAGAGGCCTTATCCGGTCTGCTGCCCAAAAAGCTTCTGGAGGTTCTGCTGGGACAGCTTCGCATAAAGCCCACCAGTCCTGCAGGAGATTTTGGAGAAGTGCACTGTTCCAATCTGGTGCACGCTATGAAAAGTTTTTCTCTTTCCGTCATCGGAACCAGAGATTTTGACCAATGTCAGGTTTGCTCCGGTGGCATCCCCCTAAGCCAGGTGGATCCTGCCACCATGATCTCCAGGCAGATTCCGACCCTCTCCTTTGCAGGAGAGATCCTGGATATGGACGGCCCCTGCGGCGGATACAATCTTCAGTGGGCCTGGTCCAGCGGCTATGTTGCCGGCCGGGCTGCTGCCAGAGAGCAGGAATAATCGTTAGCGGATTGTTTGATACAATTATTTTTTACAGAAGGGATCAACCTCTATGCTTCGTATCCAGCAAATTAAATTACCACCAGATCACAAAGAAGAGGACTTAAAAAATGCAGTGAGAAAACTGCTGCGGCTGCCCAAAGGACAGCCTTTTTCCTATGAAATTATCCGTCAGTCCATTGATGCCAGAAAAAAACCAGAGCTTTTTTTGGTCTACACGGTAGATGTATGCTGCGAGGGTGAAAAAAAGCTTTTAAAGGCAACGAGAAACAGGAATATTTCCCGGGTAGAAAAAAAGAAATATCATTTTCCAGAAATAAAGGGAAGTTTGCCCTTAACGCAGCGGCCTGTGATTGTTGGTATGGGGCCTGCGGGGCTGTTCTGCGCTTTGATGCTGGCAAGATCAGGCTTCCGTCCCATCCTGCTGGAAAGAGGTGAGCCGGTGGAGGCCAGACTTTGTCAGGTGGAGCATTTTTGGCGCACCGGAACGCTGAATCCGGAGTCTAATGTGCAGTTTGGAGAGGGAGGAGCAGGAACCTTCTCGGACGGAAAGCTGAACACCATGGTAAAGGATCCCAATGGTAAGATTCGGTTTGTGCTGGAAACTTTTGTGAAGGCAGGGGCAGATCCCGAAATTCTTTACAGCTATAAGCCTCACATCGGCACGGACCGACTGATTCACGTGGTGGCCAGACTGAGGGAGGAAATTCTGTCTCTGGGGGGAACTGTATATTTTAACACACGGCTTGCAGATATCCTTCCACAAAAAGACGGGACCTATGAGCTGAATGCAATCAAAGAAGAACAGCCATTCACTCTGAAAACCTCCCTCCTTGTGCTGGCCATAGGACACAGTGCCAGAGACACATTTGAGATGTTAAAGGAACGTGGTTTTGCCATGGAGCCAAAGGCTTTTGCAGTGGGAGTGCGGGTAGAACATCCCCAGAAAATGATCAATGCTTCCATGTACGGAACGCAATGTACCTATCAGATGCCGCCTTCTCCTTACAAGCTGACCCATCGGTTGGAGAACGGAAGAGGAGTGTACTCTTTTTGTATGTGTCCCGGTGGCTATGTGGTAAACGCTTCGTCTCAGGAGGGAATGTTGGCGGTCAACGGCATGAGCTATCAGGACCGGGGAAGCAAAAATGCCAACAGCGCGATTGTGGTAACCGTGACTCCCGAGGACTTTGGAGACGGGGATGTGCTCGCGGGAATCCGATATCAGCAAAAGCTGGAAAAGAGAGCGTTTCAGGCCGGGCAGGGGCGGATTCCGGTGCAGAGATTTGCTGATTTCAAGGCGGGAATTCCAAGTCTTTCTCTTGGAAGCATAGCGCCCCAGATGAAAGGAGCGTATATTCCGGCTAATGTGCGGCAGATTTTTCCAGAGGAGATTGCTTCCTCCATTGAACAGGGCATCACCGCCTTCGATAAAAAAATTCATGGTTTTGCGAATCCGGACACTTTGATTTCCGGTGTGGAGAGCCGCACCTCCTCCCCGGTGAGGATTTTGCGGGATGAGAGGCTGGTTTCTAACTTTTTCGGCATCTATCCCTGCGGGGAGGGAGCCGGATATGCAGGGGGCATCACCTCCGCAGCGCTGGATGGAATCCGGGTAGCAGAGGCCATCGCCTCAAAATTTAGCATTGACTTTCTTCAGAAATAATGAAATAATAATAGCATTCGGGGAAAGAGCGTTAAGGTAAAAGCTTTGGAGAAGAAAAAAATCGCTATTCCAAAAGTGTCTGCGTTTCATGGAACTATGAAAGATCTTCCAAAACAGGAGATGCCTTACGAAAAATGCTGGCAGGCAGGCGCCGGCAGTTTGACAGATGCGGAACTTCTGTCCGTGATTTTGAGGACAGGCTCAAAGGGTGAGCCTGCCATTGAACTGTCCAGAAACATATTATCCCAGGCAAAAGGCAATGGTCTGCTGGGAATTTATCATATGTCCCTGGCTGAACTGATGGGAATCAGAGGAGTCGGCCGGGTAAAAGCCGTTCAGTTAAAGTGCATTGCGGAGCTGTCCCGTAGGATTGCCAAGACACAGGCAGCCCGCAGTGTAAATTTCACAGATCCTGAGACGGTGGCGGAATATTATATGGAAGATTTTCGCCATGAAGAACAGGAAAAGCTTCTGATCATCATGCTCAACTGCAAGGGAGGACTTCTGGGGGAGGAAGTAGTCTCCAAGGGCACGGTGAACGGCACCATGATCTCTCCCAGGGAGATTTTTCTTAGTGCAATGAAATTTCAGGCAGTGTCCATCATCCTGCTGCACAACCATCCCAGCGGAGATCCCACTCCCAGTGAGGAGGATTTTCTCCTGACGAAACGAGTGAGGGAGAGCGGAGAGCTTCTTGGCATCCCGCTGCTGGATCATATTATTATAGGGGATCAACAGGCAGTCAGTTTTCGGCAGCAAGGCTGGATCTGACGCCGATTAGGGGATATAGATTATGATATTTCACAATATTTGCGGAATTGATTTAGGCACAGATACCATCAAGATCAGAGATAAACACAATAAAAAATTTATGGACTGCAAAAATATGATTGCGGTCCGAAATCAAAATCAGATCATTGCTATCGGCGATGAGGCTTTTGAAATGTACGAAAAAAATCCGGTAAACGTGGAGGTTTCCTGCCCCATGATCAACGGTGTCATCGCCAGCGCCACCAACATGGAGCTGGTGCTTTCTCATATTCTGAAACGCTTCACTTCCTTCACCCAAACTACCTCCGATATCTGTATGGCTTCTCCTACCAACGTAACGCCGGTAGAACAAAGGGCCTTCTTTAATGTGCTGAGCGGTACGATTCATGCCAGCCGGATCCGGCTGGTGGACAAAGGCATTGCGGATGCTGTGAGCATTGGACTTCCGGTGCTTTCCCCTCAGGGCCATATGATTGTAAACATCGGTGCAGACACCACAGAGATCTCTGTGATTGCCAACGGAAATGTGCTTCTGGGACAGACTCTGAAACTGGGAGGCAGAAAACTGGATGAAGACATTGCCACTATGGTGCGGAGAAAATTCAACATCAATATCGGCATGAGGACGGCGGAACGGCTGAAAAACAATCTGGCATTTATGATCAATGGGCCAAGGCTGGAGCAGAAGGTATTCGGTATTCATACCTTATCCGGTCTCCCTAAGTCCGATATGATTCCGTCTCTTGCAGTGAGCGTGGCTATCATTGATACCATTGATCAGATTATTCAGAATATTAAATCCATCTACAGCCGGACACCACCTCAGATTATGCAGGATATTGCAGGGGAGGGAATCTTCCTCACAGGAGGAGTCTCTATGATTCTGAATTTGCCTATTTACATACAAAAAGAAATCGGACTGCCTATTTACCATATTCAGGATCCGAAAAACAGCACGGTCAGAGGGCTGGTGGACATTCTGAACAACAAGGAACTGAAAATTTTGACTCATTCACCCAAGCTGTAAGAAAGCAGGAATTACCTATGAGAAGAAAAAAGAATCAACAATCCCAAAGCAAGATTTGGCTGATCGTCCTAAGCGCGGTCTGCCTGTGCCTGATCGGCGTTTCCTTCCTGGAAAATTCCGTCACTAGTCCCATACGCCAGGCTACCGGTATGGTGATCTCACCGATACAGAAGGGAATCAATAACCTGGGAAACTGGTTTTCAGGGCTTACGGCAAATATATCCGATGCGGCTGCCCTGAAGGCAGAAAATGAACTGCTGCAGGAGAAGGTGGACACGCTCACAGCAGAGAACAGTCAGCTGGTGCTGGATAAGGAGGAGCTTACCAGGCTCCGGGAGCTTTTTGACCTGAGCGGGCAGTATGCGGATTATGACCAGGTAGGCGCCAGGGTGATTTCCAAGGACAGCGGAAACTGGTTTGACAGCTTTACCATTGACAAAGGAAGCAATGACGGCATCCAGATTGATGCGAATGTAATCGCAGGGGGAGGCCTTGTGGGGATTGTGACAGAGGTGGGGCCCAACTGGGCCACTGTCCGTTCTATCATTGATGACAACAGCAATGTGAGCGCCATGGTCTCCACCACCTCCGACAACTGCATTATTGCAGGCAATCTCCAGCTCATTGACGAGGGAGCTCTGAATCTGGTGAAGCTCACAGATGAGAATAACAAAGTGCATGTGGGAGACAAGGTGGTAACTTCCAATATCAGTGAAAAATATCTTCCTGGTATCCTGATCGGCTATATCAGTGAGCTGAACAATGACGCCAATAACCTTACCAAATCCGGCAAGATTACTCCTGTGGTGGACTTTAAGCATCTTCAGGAGGTGCTGGTGATTTTACAGTTAAAGGACTATGTAGCCAGCCCTGCAGATACGCTGGATGAGACGGAAGCAGTGAATGACCTGACTGAGGCTACTGAGACAGAGAACGAATCAGAGACTTCCCAGCCCATGACTGCTCCCACAGCCCAATAAGGAGGAATACCTTACTTATGAAACGAAAAATTGCCATGGCAGCATTGATTATTTTTTCCACGCTGCTGCAGTGCAGCGCTTTTCAGCTGATTGAGATTGCCTCCATCAAGCCCAACCTGCTGCTGATCCTTACCGTGTCTTTCGGGCTGATGCGGGGAAAGAAAAGCGGCCTTACCACTGGATTTTTCTGCGGTCTGTGCTGCGATCTGTTTTTTGAGAGCATTATCGGATTCCAGGCTCTGGTTTATATGTGGATCGGATACTTTGCAGGGTATTTTTATCGTATCTTTTATGATGACGATATCAAAACCCCCCTGCTTCTGATCTCCGCCGCAGATCTGGTATATGGGATCTCTCAGTATGTTTTTACTTTCCTCCTGCGGGGAAGAATTCATTTTTTCTTTTATCTTGGAAGAATCATTATTCCGGAAATTCTTTATACCATGCTTCTGACCATCGTTACCTACCGTTTGATCTACTTTATCAACCAGAAACTTTCCAAGACAGACAAAAGGAGTGTTGACAGCCTTGTTTAATTCAATGAAAAGCAATCTGCCAAAGGGGATAAAGTCCAGGATCCTGATCCTGGTGGTGGTATTTGCCCTCATGGCATCGTTACTGGTCTACCGTCTGTTTTCCCTGCAGATCATTCACGGGGAAAGCTACCTCAATGACTTTGCCTTGTCCATCAAAAAAGAGCGGGTATTGAACAGCACCCGTGGTGCGATCTATGACTGCAACGGCAAGGTTCTGGCCTATAACCGGCTGGCCTACTCTGTGACCATAGAAGATAACGGTTCTTACGAAAATACCTTTGAACAGAATCTTACTCTGAACGGGATCCTGTACCGGACGATCCAGATCATTGAAAGCCATGGAGACGCCATTGTAGATGAATTTCATGTGGAGCTGGATGAAAACGGAGAGTATGTTTACAATGTCACAGGCTTTACGCTCAGCCGTTTTAAGGCGGATATTTTCGGAAAACCCTACATTGATGCCCCCAGCGATGATTTAAAAACCCAGGCCCTGACGGAGGAGGAGAAGGCCATCGAGGCGCCTGCTCTGATAGAGCTTTTATGCAGTGATGAATATTATGGAATTCTGGATCCCAGGATTACTCCTGAGGACCGGGCAAGGCACGGGCTTCCAGATACTTTTACAAAAGAGGAGATTCTTCAGCTGGCTTATCTGCGCAGCAGTTTGGCTTCCAACAGTTATCAGCGTTATAACTCTACAGTGATCGCCAAAGATGTGTGCGAAGAGACTGTATCCCAGATTATGGAAAATACGGCTGTTCTTACAGGCGTGGATATTTCGGAGGATTATCTGCGGGTGTACAATGACGCAGAATATTTTGCACCCATTATCGGTTACACGGGACAGGTGTCTGCCGAGGAGCTGGAGGAACTGAAAAAAGAAGATGACAGCTACACAGCCAATGACATTGTAGGTAAGGTGGGGATGGAGAAAGTGATGGAGACCACCCTGCAGGGCGATAAGGGATCTGAGACCATCTATGTGGACAACCTGGGCAGAACTTTAAGCGTGGAAGAGCGAATCGAGCCCCAGGCAGGCAATTCCCTTCATCTGACTCTGGACAGCGACCTGCAGCGCATTGGATACCATTTGTTGGAACAGTATATTGCAGGTATCCTCTGGTCCAATATTGTGGATACAGAATACTTTGATGCCGAATCAGCCCAGTCTGCGGATGAAGTTATTACGCCGGTTTACGATGTGTATTACTCCCTTTTTGAGAACAATGTGCTGGATGTGGAACACTTATCCACTCCCGATGCCTCAGCCAATGAGCAGTTTGTCTATCAGGCCTTTTTGACCAAGGCGGATGCGATTTTCAGTGAGATCCGCAACCAGCTGACCACCGCGTCTCCTATGCCTTACAAGGATTTGACGGAGGAGATGAAAGCCTATCAGTCCTACATTGTCAATACCATGCTGGTGGAGACCGGTATTTTAAATGAAGATGCCATTGATGAATCGGATCTTACCTGGAAGGCATGGAGCCAGGAGGAAACCATCAGTCTTCAGGAGTTTTTAACTTATGCCATCTCCAAAAACTGGATTGATATCAACGGTATTGTTCCGGATGCTTCTTATCTGGATTCAAACGAGATTTACAACACGCTGTCAGATTATATTGCGGACTATCTTTACGATGATACCAACTTCTGTAAGCGGGTGTTCCGCTACATGCTAAAAGAGGGAGAATTAAGCGGGGCCAATGTCTGCCTTCTGCTTTTTGACCAGGGAGTTCTTGAGATGGATACAGAAGAGTATAACGGACTTTCCGACGGAACCATTACTGCCTACAATTTTATTCGGGAGAAGATCAAAAATCTGGAGATCACTCCTGCGCAGTTGGCTCTTCGTCCCTGTTCCGGAGCTTTGGTGATTACAGATCCCAACACCGGAGATGTGAAAGCCTGTGTTACCTATCCGGGTTATGATAACAACCGGCTGGTCAATGACATGGACAACGAGTATTATTATAAGCTGTCCATCGACCTGTCCTCCCCCTTCTACAGCAGGGCAACCCAGGAGTCCATTGCTCCTGGTTCCACCTTTAAGCTGGTATCTGCCACTGCGGGAGTGATGGAGGAACAGGTTTCCATCTGGGAAACCATCAACTGTGTGGGTAAATTTACGGATACCAGTAATCCGATTAACTGCTGGGTGTATTCGGAACGCTTAAAAGGCGGATCCCATGGCCCGCTCACCCTGTCCCAGGCCATCACCAAATCCTGCAACTATTATTTCAATACCATTGGTCTGCGGCTGAGCATGATGGACAGTGTGGAATACGATGATGCCGCGGGAACGGCAGTTTTGCAGAAATATGCTGCCATGTACGGATTTGATGATACCTCTGGTGTGGAAGTGCCGGAGACACCGCCTCACATGGCCACCAGTGACCCGCTGCGTGCCGCCATGGGACAGAGTGACAGTGCCTACACGGTAACCCAGCTGGCCAGGTACTGCAATGTACTGGCCAACAGCGGAACCTGCTACGATCTGACACTGATTGACCGGGTGACAGATTCGGACAACAACACCATTGATGACAATGATCCGGTGGTTCACAGTACCGTGGATCTTCCCGGAGAGCTGTGGGATGCCATCCATCAGGGTATGAGAGGCGTGGTACAGGAAAGTTCTGCCTTTGCCAATTACAGCGGAGTAGCCATTGCCGGAAAGACCGGTACTGCCCAGGAGCGTACCGACCGGCCCAACCATGCGGCTTTCATCGGCTATGCCCCCTATGAGGATCCCCAGATGTGCATTGCCGTCCGGGTGGCCAATGGCTATTCTTCCGGCAACGCCGCCAAGATTGCCAGGGATATGATCACCTATTACTTTGACCGCACCACAGAGAATTCTCTGATCACCGGTCAGGCCATTGAAGTTTCCGCCGGTAATGAGCGAAGAGACTAACTGGAATGAGAGATGGAGTGCTATGAACCGAAATTCTGTGATTATTAAAAGCAATGCTTACGGACTGATTCTGATCCTGGATCCGGATCTTCCTTTTGAAGAGCTTCTTCAGGATGTGGCCGCTAAATTTAAGGAATCCGCTAAATTTTTCAAGAACGCCCAGATGGCCCTGACTTTCCGGGGCCGGGTGCTTACCAGAGAGCAGGAGCGGCAGCTGGTGTATGCAATTACGGAAAATTCTTCCCTCCACATCGTATGTCTTGTGGACGAGCGGAAGGAGGCAGAGGAATTCTATAAGGAAGCTATCACCCGTTCCCTGGAGCAGGATACGGAAAATCAGGGGCAGTTTTTCCGCGGAAGTCTCCGTTCCGGGCAGGTGCTGGAGACAGAGCACAGCATTATCATACTGGGGGATGTAAATCCCGGTGCAAAGGTAGTGTCCAGAGGCAATATCATTGTACTTGGCTGCTGCATGGGAAACCTTTATGCAGGAGCCTCCGGCAATCTTAACTGTTTCGCAGCGGCCTTGATCTTAAAGCCAAAACAGCTGCGCATCGCAGACAAGACGGTGATGAGCGCCATCACCAAGCGGGTGGATACCGGTGAATATTCGATTGATCCGAAGATCGCCTATTTAAGAGAAGGGCATATTAAGGTGGAACCGTTAAACGGACACGCATTCTCTCTTTTGACAGCGGAGCTGACCCGGGAGAGCCAGCAGGAAGAGCAGGGGAGAGAAAAAGATTCCTGAGGATTTTTATGCAGACGATTCCGGATTTCCCGGCTGGTCTGCTGAAAATAAATCAGCGCTGCGGCAAATGATGACATAAGCCTTTGTTTTATCCGCGCTGCCTTGCAAAAGAGGAATTTATGAAAAAAGGATTTACAAAAACCAATTTACGGAAGAAGAAAGAATGCCAGAAACCGACGATTAAGACAGGAAGTTCTGCCATATCATAAATTTAAGGAGGATATCAGGAAATGAGTGAAGTGATCGTCGTTACATCGGGAAAGGGAGGCGTTGGGAAAACCACATCTGCAGCCAATATCGGCGCCGGCCTGGCCCGTATGAATAAAAAAGTAGTATTGATTGATACGGACATCGGACTGCGCAATCTGGACGTGGTCATGGGTTTGGAAAACCGGATCGTATACAATCTGGTGGATGTGGCGGAGGGAAACTGCCGGATTCGCCAGGCGCTTATCAAAGACCGGCATTATCCCACACTGTATCTGCTTCCAGCAGCCCAGACAAGAGACAAGTCCGCTGTTTCTCCGGAACAGATGCGTAAGCTGGTAGATGACCTGAAACCAATTTTCGACTATATTATTCTGGATTCTCCGGCAGGAATCGAACAGGGCTTTAAAAATGCCTGTGCCGCTGCCAACCGGGCCATTGTGATCACCACTCCGGAGGTTTCCGCCATCCGGGACGCAGACCGGATCATCGGTCTTTTGGAGGCGGACGGCATGAAAAAGATCGATCTGCTGATCAATCGTATCCGGGTGGATATGGTCAAGCGGGGAGATATGATGTCTGTGGAGGATGTGGTTGAGATTCTTTCCGCCAGCCTTTTAGGGGCAATTCCGGATGAGGAGCAGATTGTCATTGCCTCCAACCACGGAGAGTATGTAGCAGGAACAGATACTCCGGCGGGACAGGCGTATGTAAATATCTGCCGCCGTCTGGAAGGAGAAACTGTCCCTCTTCAAAATCTGG
>CAJLNC010000037.1 GCA_905207905.1 uncultured Lachnospiraceae bacterium
TATATATTGATTATAATCGTTTCTCCATCAGTATCTATTTACCCCCCCCCTAAAAAAATCAGTCTCCGAATTGCCTCTCCCTTTCCATTTTTTCTACTTATTAAAGCCAAAATTAAATACCTTCAGATACCCTTCTCAAATTATTCCTTTCATATGTTTAATGACAAAACATATGAAAAAATCCCGGTAAAAATAATAAATCTCATTGCATTCACCAGAAAAACGTTATATACTTTTATTAGTTTTCCATATACTTGTAAAGAATTCCACATTTACTTTATTTATTAAAAATAATCCGTTATTAAACTCAAGTAAAAAGCAGCCCCTCTCAGACTGCTTTTGTCATACTTTGATATTTTTCATTATTTTATATCAAAAAATTATTTTCAATTATAATCAATTATTCTTTTTGTTATCGAAGGGAGAACTGTTATGTTAAAAAGCGAACGTCAGCAATACATATTACAAACAGTAAATGATGAAGGCCGGGCACTTACTAATGATTTAACTGCCAAGTTTGGAGTATCTGAAGATACCATACGCAAAGATTTCCAGGCTCTCGCCCGAGCCGGAAAGGTTCTGCGCACCCATGGAGGCGTTCTTAAAATACAGGATGAAAATGTGGATCTGAATATAAGGATTTCTCAGCATCCATTAGCCAAAAAAATCCTTGCCAAAGAAGCGATCCATTTGATCACAGATAAACATGTACTTTTTATTGATGCAGGAAGTACAAATATGTACTTTGCAGAACAACTTCCCAGCGATTACTGCGGCACCATCATTACCAATGATCCTTCCATCGTCTTATGTCTATGCGCTCATAACAATATCAATCTTGTCATGATGGGCGGAACTGTGGATAAAAGCTCACGTTGCATCGCTGGTACTAATGCAATCAGCCAACTTGAAACCCTGAACATAGAATGCTGCCTGTTAGGTGTAGGCGCAATATCCCCCGAAAACGGCATTACCTATCCAACTCAGGAAGAAGCCATCCTAAAGCAAACAATTGTAAAGCAAAGTAAATGCGTGATTACTATGCCTACTAAAAATAAGCTGGGAAAAATCAACACTTTTTTTGGATGCAACACATCTGATATTGATTACCTTATAACTGACGAAACAGATGAAGCAGTTCTTCAGGAATATACACAGTTGGGCATTCACGTCATCTCCGTCCCCTTCCTGGAAACAGAATAAAGCCACAATTCAAAACAGGCGCCCCATTCCCGGTGCGCCTGTTCCTTAGTCTTTCCTTATTTCGTTCTTTTCTTATTTGATCCAGTCAGTTCTTCTCTGCACTTTCTCCCACAGTTTTCCCTGCCGCTTCCTGCTCAGATCAGCCCTGAAATGGCTTCCAGCACGATTTTCAAAAACAGGTTGTTCTGGTACATGGGCTGAAGCACCGTGCTGCTGTTCACCATCTCCATGAGCCGGATTCCCCACTCAGTTCCCGAAAAGGCGGAAATGATCAGGAATATCAGCCACACTACAAAAAGCCCCTGAAGAATCCCGATAGCCAACCCTCCCAGCCGATTAATAAAATTCAAAATCGGAAGTCTGGCAAAAAGATCCAATGCGGTGATGCCTGTCCAGAGCACCAGCTGCGCCAGCAGCAGCGCTGCCACAAAAGCCAAAATATTCAGCACAATGTTGGCCAGAAAATGCACCAGATAGCCGCTGAAATCTTCCACATTCAGTTTACTGTATCCTTCGCTGTTATTATAATTGAGCATGGACTCTTTTAAAAAATCAGGAAGCGGAAGATTTTCTATGAGCTTTGTCTGCTCGATTTTAGTAAGCCCCAGGCCGCTGCTTTCGGAACTCTGCTCCGGCGCTGCATCCAGATACTGCTGAAAATATTGAGCTGCCAGAGCCTGCAGCTCCTCCTCGCTCATATCGTCCACACCGGAGCTGTCCATGCCATACTGTTCCAGAAGGGATTTGATCTCTTTCCGGTTGATCACAGTACCGTTCTCTCCCTGGGTCTGCAGGGATGAGGTGACCTGGTTGCCCATCATAGACTGGCACTGCTGCACCACCAACTCATAAATCGGCGTCTCTGTCTTAATAAACTCTGTAATATAAGGAAGGGCGGCAGATACCAGAAAAAAGGACAGCAGTAAGGATACGATCCCCGCCAGCTTTTTTACCAGCCCTCTTCGCCACCCGCTGGCTGCAAACACCAAAAAAACCCCAAGTACTATCACTGATAAAACATTCATATCTTTCGCTCCTCTAACTGATACGGATCCGGTCCATACTGTCATTGGTAATCACCAGATACCTGCGGTAGCCCGGCACCTTGCCGAAGTATTCCACCTGTTTTTCATAATCCGTAGCAAAATTCTGCGCCCCTGAGGTACTGTAAACAGTACAATTTTTCGCATCATACAGCAGTATCTTTCCGCTGTCCATCTTTACTTCCTGATAATCGCAGTCAAACTCCTGCTCCATGGACCGCCTTCCGCTGTAACGGTAAAGCTCCATCCGGTAGCGGCAGTCCTCTGCCTCGTTGTGAAATACGAAACCCACATACTCCTCATCGTGGAAACTGCTGACAATCTCGCTCTCGAAAGAGACGCTGCGCTTCTCCTCCAGGGATTCTCCGTCGCCAAACACAGCAAAGCCGTGATCCCAGAGTCCCACCGGAGTGGAACTGTCCGCAAAATAGACTTCCGGAAAAATCTGTCCCGGATAATCCAAAATCCCGGTGAGGCAGTTATCTCCATTGGCCAGGCCAGAAGAGAAATCATAAAAAGCGATTCTGCCCTTTAATTCTCCCTGTGCAACTCCCAGAAAAGACACCATCAATTTTTCCCCATTTTCTGTGATGGCCGCATCCAGAGGATAACCGGAATCTTCCATGGTTGTCTTTACTCCCGCAAGCTTCGTCCCATTGCAGTCGTAAAGATTTACCCAGGTTACCGGATCATCCTCCTGCACCAAAGCTACCACTCCCTGAGCGGAAACACAGGCCTTCAGCACCGGAAGATCGGTCTCAAAATTTCCCATAGGGCCTTTTTCGTTCATTACATAAACCTGATTGCCCTGCTGCTCCGCCACTACCATGGTGTTTTTGCAGATATCTATGATGGGAGACTGCATACTGTAGGCCACGCTCCACTTTGACGTATTGTGGCTGTCCACGCAGAAAACTCCGTCAGGGCTGTATTTGATCACCGAATCCCCCAGCATGGCATACTGAGTTCCCGCAATATCCAAACTCTCCGCTGTGGAAGTCACCACATATTCCGTAAAAAGATGGTGGCCGCTATAATACCAAAAGCCTCCGGCCACCAGCAATACCAGGGCAGCAATGCCTCCGGCCAAATATATCTTTCCGTTTTTTCCCTTAAACCATATAAATTCAGGGCTTTCCTCCCGGGCTTCCCTGCTGGTGTCATTGGCCTGCATACTGCGGATTTCCAGATCATCGTCCTGATCCTCCTCATCCATGTTCCAGGGCTTTAAAAACGCCAGACGCTTTTTCCAGACGCCCATTTTTTCCTTTACTTTCTCTTTATCCATTCTGCATTCCCTTATTCTCTATTTTCTTCCCCTAGGGCAGTACAATTTTCTGACCGGGAACAATATGATTCGCATTGTCGATATTATTCATTATGCAAATATCTTCCACTTTGTCAAGTGTTCCGTAGTATTTTTGACTGATATCCGCCAGGGTATCCCCATACTGAATTGTATAGGAAGCCTGACTCTGGCGGCTACCCACAGAGGCCAGCACCTCATCCACTCTGCCCGGTTCTTCCTGAAGTACTGTGTCCGGACTTTCTGCGGAATAGTTCCGCTCAGCCAGAGATCTGGAGGTGATGGAAGCGCCGGATTCCTGCAAAAGCTCCTGACCCCCTGCCTGTAAAACCTGCTGGGTCGGATCTCCTGCTGCCTGGGCGGAAGCCTCTTTGGCCAAATCTCCTGCTGCCTGGGCAGAAGCCTCCTGAACCGGATCCCCGGCCGCCTGGGCGGAAGCCTCTTTGGCCAAATCTCCTGCGGTCTGAGTGGAAACCTCCTGGGCTAAATCTCCTCCGGTCTGGGCGGAAGCCTCCTGGGCCAAATCTCCTGCGATCTGAGTGGAAACCTCCTGAGCCAAATCTCCTGCGGTCTGAGCGGAAGCCTCCTGAACCGGATCCCCGGCCGCTTGGGCGGAAGCCTCCTGGGCGGCTCCCTGAGAAGAAAGCTGCTGTTCCCACCCCCCTCCTGTCTGAACAGAATTTTCCTGACTTTCTTCCTCTCGCTTTCGAAGATCCAGCACCACCGCTTCTCCCTGAGTTCCTGTTTCCGCCCCGGCCTTAGCTCCTGTATCTGTCTTGGTTCCTGTTTCGTTTCCAGTCTCAGCTTTTGTTTCCGTTCCCATCTCCGTTTGAATTTCCCCAAGGCGTTGGCTTCCCTCTATAGCTGCCTCAGCCTCCGGCTGGCTCCCCTCCTGGCTGTCTGCCACAAGGCCCTGGGCATTCACCCCTTGGGTTGTATCCGATCTGGACATGGTGGCCAATACCTTTTCCATCTCTTTCATTTTATCATAATTACGGATGATGGTGACTCCCAGCATAAGGAAGGTCAGCACCGCAAAGGAACCTGCCAGGTAACGCGTGCCTCCCTGATGTTTCCTGACTGCCTTTTCCTTTATTTTTTCCCGAAAACTTGCAATAGCCTTGTCCGGAACCTCCTCTTCTCCCTCCACCTTTTCCGGTTCTGAAAACTCTGCCATATATTTCTGCATCTGAGGATTTCTTTCATAAAAAACAAAGTATCCCTTCAGACGCTGATACTGTTTTTCTTCTGACCAATAGACCGTATCCTCCTCTTCCTGCAGATGATAAATCACCAGCGGCGGCCCGGGCAAACGCTCCGCAATCTCCTTTAATTTTTCCTCTTCCAGCGTCCCCAGCACAAAGTATCCCGCCATATCCAATTCCGGGAAAAATCTGGCGCGCTCCGCCTCCAGCTTCTCCCAGCGCTCCATCTCCTCCAGAGACTCCTCCAACAGCAGCGCTCCCTTGATAAATACATAGGTTCCCTGCTCATCCTGCTCTTTTTTTCCCATAAGGATTCCTGCCCAGCCTTCAGGATTTTTTCTGGCTTTTTTCTGAATGAATGTCATCACATAGTCTTCCAGATACACCTTTTTATCCTGCTGCACTTCACCTATCTGACGTATGTTTCTGGGCAATACCATTTCACTTTTCATACAAACACTCCTTTAGCGTCAGTCTCCGGCGTTCTCCCGGCCAGATCCAAAGCTCCCCAAATTGATACAGTACATCTTATTAGATTTGTCCTGCAAAATTTAGTATTTTCTGTGTTTTTGTGAAAAGAATCGTTCGACATTTTTCTCTGAATCATTACAGTATACTTTTCTGAAAACAGGGATATACTTAAGAAAGCTCAATTATTAAAGGCTCTGCCTCCCGGTTTCAAAAGGCTTTCCTGCCTTTAATGTTTAGCTGTTTTCAAAGACTTCTTAACTCCGAAATGTGGGACTGCTGCAAAATGGCTCCGGCATAGGAGGACTTATCATCAAGAAAATGGAGATTCGCCATGAAAACTTCCCCTGTTTATTATATCAACAGCAAAAACAAGAATGCCTCCTGGCAGCTTGGCTGCCGCCTCTCCTCTCTGGTACAGCCTCTTGCCCTGGCCAGAGAAACTCCTGTCATTCTCTGTATCGGTACCGACCGGGTTACCGGAGACAGCTTAGGTCCTTTTGTAGGCACTTTTCTGTCCGCCTACGCCACCAGCCGGGAGCTTCCAGTCTATGGAACCCTCAATGCCCCCATCCACGCCCTGAATCTCTCCGATGCCTGCCGGCAAATCAAAAAAAAGCACCCACGCAGCCCCATCGTTGCAGTGGATGCCTCTCTCGGCACAAAAAAACATTTAGGTTATATTACTATTGGCTCCGGCAGTTTAAAACCCGGTGCAGGAGTTCAGAAAAATCTCACTGCCATTGGGGATATCTTTATCACCGGCATTATCAATACAGCTGTGCCTGAAGCCCAGGCAGCTTTGCAGAACACCCGGATCTCTGCTGTGGCCAGCCTGGCCTGCTGTATTGCCCATGGGATTCTTTATGCCTGCAGCCCTGCTCAGCTGGTAGCCGCCTCAGACGATCGTTTTTCTTCTGCCAGGGAAGAACTGCCTACAATGTGATTCTTCCCTCCAAAGCCCGCAGCAAGGTTACCTCGTCAATGTACTCTAAATCCCCTCCCACCGGAACGCCGCTGGCGATTCTGGTGATCTTGATTCCTGTGGGCTTGATCAGCTTGCTGATGTACATGGCTGTGGTCTCTCCCTCCAGACTGGAATTGGTGGCTATAATCACTTCCTCCACATCCCCCTGAAGCCGGTGCATCAACTCCTTCAGCTTAATATCTCCAGGCCCAATGCCAAGCAGAGGAGAGATGGCTCCGTGAAGCACATGATAGACTCCCTCGTATTTTCCGGTCTTTTCATAAGCCGCCAAATCTCTGGAACTTTCCACCACCATAATGGTCTTTTTATCCCGGTTGGGATTGCTGCAGATGGGACAAAGTTCCTGATCTGTCAAGGTGCAGCATTCTTTGCAGTAGCAGATATGCTCTCGTGCCTCCAGGATGGCCCCTGCCAGCTTCTGCACCTGCTCTTTCGGCATATTCACAATATGAAAGGCCAGCCGCTGTGCCGACTTTCCGCCTATGCCTGGAAGGGATGAGAGCTGTTCGATCAGCTTTGTGATCTGACTTCCGTAATAATCCATGTTTTATCACTCCAATCAGAAAGTACCACACCCAAAACAGCATCCGTGTACATAGAACAACACGCCTACGTATACGGATGCTGGGGGCGCTATAATACTCTGAGATTTCTTTTTCTGTTACCCGTTCAATTCCCGGCTCTATCAAAAACCGAAGCCGCCTCCCAGACCGCCCAGTCCTCCGGTGAGCTTGGACATGGCAGAGGACGCCTCCTCCTCCACTTTCCTGAACGCCTCGTTGGTGGCTGCCACAATCAGATCCTCCAGCATCTCAATATCATCCGGATCCACCACTTCCTCCGATAGCTTCACACTCGTCACAAGACGCTTGCCGGAAACCGTCACCTCCACAGCTCCACCACCTGCAGTGGCTGTAAATTCCTTTTCTTCCAGCGCTTTCTGATTCTCCTCCATCTGCTTTTGCATCTTCTGAGCCTGCTTCATTAGATTATTCATGTTGCCGGGCATACCTCCCGGAAATCCTCCACGCTTTGCCATTTTTCTTATCCTCCTAATATATTCTTCTCATTCTTCTATCTCAATATCTATATGGATATTTTCTCTCAAAGTCTCCTCCAAGTCAATGTTTTCCAGTCTGGCATTCTGAATTCCCTCATCTGCCGCCAGGATAAACCGCACCTCTGCTTTCTTTCCCGTCTTTTCCGCTATGAGCTGCTCCAGCTCTGCCTTTCGCGCCTGGTCATTGAGATACGTCTCTCCCAGGAAATCAGCAAATACCACAAAAAGCTGACTGCCGCTCTCATCCGCCAGGTTAAACTTCAGCGCCGCTGAGGCCAGCACCGTCTTAAATCTTGGATCAGTCCCTGCGATAATACTGCTCCACATGGTTTTGATCTGCTGAAGATCCTGGGGAACTGCTTTTTTATAAGGAAGGTCATCAGAGAATACGGGGGGCGAAGCGGCTGTGCCTTTCCCAGCCAAAGTCCCATCCTCTGACTGCGCTCCTGTTTCCCTCGGGTTTCCTGAAAAAGCGCTTCCAAAGCGCCCGCCGGATCCATTCACAGCCCCGGAAGCTGCCTGACTTACCGCCACCGATCCCTCTGCCAGCTGCTTTTCTATTTTCCGTATCCGCTCTGCTAAGGAAAGCTCGTCTCTTTGCATCTGCGGACGGCACAGCTTAATAAACGCCACCTCCAAAAGCACTCTTCGATTGGAAGCGTACCGGATCTGATTGGAAAGCTCCGAAAAAATCCGGATATAACGCATCAGGGTATCTTCCCGGATCAATCCGGCTTCCTCCTTCAGAAGCGCCAGATTCTCCGCTGACACATCCAGGCTGTCATCCATCTGATCAGATGCCTTTAACAGCATCAAGTTCCGCAGGTACCAGGTAAAATCATTCACCAGCTGGGTCAAATCCCGGCCCTGGACGATCAGCTCCTCCAGATGGGAAAAAAGTCCTGCCACGTCCCCCTTTAGTACCTGACGCAGCAGCTGGCTGAACACCTCTGCATCCACAGCGCCCAGCACCTCCAGCACTTTTTCATAGGTCAGCTTTTCTCCCAGGTAAAAAGAAATGCACTGATCTGCCAGACTCAAAGCGTCACGCATTCCTCCGTCCGCCTTTTTGGCAATGTAGCGGATCGCTTTCTCCTCCGCTTCCACCTGTTCCCGCTCCAGAAGATCCTCCAGCCGTTTGGTGATCTCATCCTGGGTAATCCGCTTAAAGTCATATCTCTGACACCGGGACAGTATGGTCACCGGAATTTTGTGCGCTTCTGTGGTGGCCAGAATAAAGATGACATAAGACGGCGGCTCCTCCAATGTTTTCAGCAACGCATTGAAAGCTCCGATGGAAAGCATATGCACCTCGTCAATAATATAAACCTTATATCGCCCCTCTGCCGGAGAGTAGGCCACCTCATCCCGGATTTCCCGGATATTGTCCACCCCGTTGTTGGAAGCTGCGTCAATCTCAATCACATTCATGGACGCCCCGGACGCAATAGCTCTGCAGGTTTTGCATTCATTGCAGGGATTTCCATTCACCGGATGTTCGCAGTTCACTGCCTTGGCAAAAATCTTAGCCACTGTGGTCTTTCCCGTTCCTCTTGTTCCGCAGAACAAATAAGCGTGGCCGATGCGGTCTGCCAGTATCTGATTTTTCAACGTGGTCACAATGTGATCCTGCCCCTTCACCTCAGAAAATTCATCAGGGCGAAATTTTCGGTATAGCGCTGTATAACTCATGCTGTTTCATTCCCTTTTGCTTTTTATCCCATACAACATAGAGGGGGCTGCCGCAAAACAATTATTTACGGCAGCTCCGCCAAAACCCCTCTGTTCTGTTTCTTTAATCGCCAAAGCTGATGCCCAAAAGCTTGGTCTCCTTAATGATCTGATCCTCCGGATCCACCATCTTCAGCTTACCGGCCACATCTCCCAGAGGGATCTTCTTGGTCTTATTATTCACAATGCCAACCATGTAGCCGTATTCGTCATTCAGTATCAGCCTGGCCGCAGCCACGCCCAGTCTGGTGGAAAGCACCCGGTCATAGGGACAGGGACTCCCGCCTCGCTGCGTATGCCCCGGCACAGTGATACGCACCTCTGTTCCGCTGCATTTTAAGATCTCTTCTGCCAGTTCGTAAGCCACAGAGGGATATTTCTTCTCCTCCTGCTTCTTCTTCAGCTCCTTCTTGCTGAGCTTGGCATCCTCCGCCGAGATGGCTCCCTCCGCCACTGCAATCACGGTAAAACCTTTCCCGGCTTTGGTCCGCTTATCAATGGCTTCGATCACTTTATCAATCTTATAGGGTATCTCCGGAAGCAGGATGATGTCTGCGCCTCCTGCTATTCCTGCATACAGCGTCAGCCAGCCCACCTTATGGCCCATGATCTCCACGATAAATACCCGGTTGTGAGAGGCTGCAGTGGTATGGATGCAGTCAATGGCATCTGTGGCAATGTTCACTGCACTGTAAAAACCAAAGGTCATATCCGTACCCCAGATATCATTATCAATGGTCTTGGGCAGATGGATAATATTCAGTCCCTCTTCACTGAGAAGATTGGCTGTTTTCTGCGTCCCATTTCCCCCCAGAATCACCAGGCAGTCCAGTCTCAGCTTGTAATAATTCTGCTTCATAGCCTCCACCTTGTCCAGCCCTTTTTCATCCGGAACCCGCATCAGCTTAAAGGGCTGTCTGGATGAGCCGAGGATCGTTCCTCCCTTAGTAAGGATACCGGAAAAATCCTTAGAGGTCAAAAGACGGTAATCTCCATAGATCAGTCCCTTGTAACCGTTCATAAATCCGTAAACTTCCAGTTCTTCCAGGTTTGTGGAAAGTCCCTTTACCACGCCCCGCATAGTGGCATTCAACGCCTGACAATCGCCGCCGCTGGTCAATAATCCAACCCGTTTCATAGCCTTCACATCCTTCATTTTCATTTTTGTTCGTTAAAATATAACACGTTCCTTCGGAACTGGCAGCCCTTTCCTACGGAAAGTTCTGCACGCTGCTTTGCAGCGGTTATATTTTACATTATACCTTTTTTGGGAGTGGTACACAAGTGATTTATCTGAAAATTGAAGTGAATTGCAGGGAAAAGTTCCTGCTTACAGCTGCCTCAGACAGCCAGTGTCTGAGGCATAAGAATGTAATCCAGGGACGAAACCGCTCTTTTTTGAAATAAGATTTTCAAAGAAAATTGGCAAACAGCGAGGCGGCTCCCACAGTCAGAAGACCGGAAACCACAATAGCCAGACTGCTGATAGCCCCCACCAGATCTCCCATTTCAATGGCTTTTACAGTTCCCAGTGCATGGGAGGCCGTTCCGATAGCCAGCCCCTGAGCCACCGGCTCCTGGATACGGAAAATCTTGCAAATCAGCTCTGCCATCACGTTTCCTAATATCCCGGTAATGATAATAGAGGCCACTGTAAGGTTCACCAGACCTCCCAGTTCTTCTGATACGCCCATGCCGATAGCGGTGGTAATGGATTTGGGAAGCAGAGTCACATACTGCTCATGGCTAAACCCAAACAGATAGGCCATAAGAAGGACGCTCACCATGCTGGTAAACACTCCGGCCACTGTTCCCGCCGCAATAGCCTTAAAATTTTTCTTCAGATGGCTTAACTCCCTGTACAAGGGAATAGCCAGGCAGACCGTGGCCGGAGTCAGAAGATAGCTTAAATATTTTGCGCTGCTATTATAAGACTCATACTCCACTCCTGTGAGCAGCAGAAATGACAGCACCAGCAAAATGGAAATCAGCAGCGGGTTTAGAACGGCCATCTTCCATTTTTTCTTGATCAGCAGTCCTGCCTCATAGGCCAGCAGGCTGATAAACATTCCAAAAAACAAAGACTCCCTTACAAATTCATTCATTTTCCGTCCCTCTTCTTTTCTCTGCGAATTACCCACTGGGTCAGTTTTCCAGTCACAGCCATCACCACTACTGTGGAAACCAGGATAATTACTGTAAAGGGAAGCCAAATCTCCCCCAGCTCTTTTCCATTCGTCATCAAACCTACGCCGGCCGGAATGAACATCACCGGCATCACGGCCACCAGAAAATCCGCCGCCTGCTCTACCTGATCCAGATGCAGCTTCCCGCTGCACAGCGCCGCCAGCATCAGTACCAGTCCATAAATACTGGCCGGCACCGGCAACGGAAGCAGATAATGAAGCAGCTCGCCCACAAAGGTGACCGCCATAATCAGGCCAAATTGCCTTAGAAATTTCATCTTTTCAGTCCCTTCCTTTCTTACACGGATCCAGCTCCTCCAGCGAAAGTCTGCTTCCAGACTTCTCCTCCAGCAGAGGGACGCTTTGACCGCATCTCACATCCGCCGCTGTGAAATTTCACGGAACTGATCCCTCTGATTTTAGCACCGCAAAATCATTTTTGCAAGCTATCCTTTAATAGCAAAAAGTTCAAGACTCAAAAACCCCAAAAAGTTCCCTCTCTTATTGTTTCGAAAATCAACTTTAAACAAAATTTATTCTTTCTTTCTCATTGACTTTAATATTATTTATGTTATAATCAATAATATTAAAGTCAAACAGAAAGGAGCGTTGAAATGGAGCTGGATAAAATCCCGCAATGGCTACTTGCTTTAGAGCAGGAAGATGTTACATTCCTGAAAAACTTTGTCTTAAAATCCGGTTCGCTGAAAGAAATCGCAGCGCTGTATCAAGTGTCCTACCCTACCGTCCGTCTGCGGCTTGACAAACTCATTCAGAAAATCGAATGGAATGACCAGAAGGAAGAAGAACCTTTTTCTGCATTTATCAAAGGGCTTGCTATTGATGCCCGAATTGATTTAGAAACTGCAAAAATCATTATTGACAAATACAAACAGGAAAAGGAGAGATGACTATGCTGACTACGATTGATCTGATTATCGGATTTTTGATTGCCGGAGTACTTTTCACTGCAGAATATTTCCTTTGCATTAAACTGAAAAACCCTTTATGGGGCGGCATTATTCCTATGCTTATTTTGATAGGAACGGTCTGGATTTTTGCCAGCGGCAGAGTACCGCTTACCATCCGGAATATTTTTCTGTTTATAATAGCCAATGCTATTTTTTTTGGCGATTGGGGAAATTGCAGAGAAAAATATAAAAAATTACAGCAGGCTGAAATGGACAGAATGAAAGCACGTGATATTCACTAAACAGCACATCACAAAGGGTGTTTGCAAACAGGTGCAGACACAGCTATCCGCAAGCAGAAAAAAGAATATGCTGCTGACCGCGTTTTATTTAGGTACAAGGGCAGCTCTTTCTTCTTTACGGAGGAAACATTTTAAATAAAAAGGAGAAACTTTATGAAATTACTTACCTTTCAGACAAAAGAAAAACCCGGCCTGGATCGGCTGGGCATCATGACGCCGGATGGACAAAACGTCCTACCCCTGGAACAGTTTGGCCTTTGCTTTACTTCCATGAACGAACTGATCGACACGATCACCGAAGAACAGATGGAACAGTTAAAAAACGCTGCTCTTTCTCCTGCGAAAGAAGTCCTTCCCTACAGTTCTATCATCAAACGCTCCCCTATCCCGGTTCCGAAACAGGATATTATCTGCCTGGGAATCAACTATGCGGCCCACGCGGAAGAATCTGCCCGCTATAAAAAGGAGGCCTTTGAACGCAACCGTCAGTATGCCGTATACTTTTCCAAACGGGTAAACGAGGCGGTGGCAGACGGATCCCCCATTCCAAGTCACCGGGACCTTCTGGAGCGGCTGGACTATGAGGCAGAGCTGGCAGTGATCATTGGAAAAGACGCTGAAAAAGTCTCTCAGGAAGCTGCCTTTGATTATGTATTCGGCTATACCATCCTGAACGATATCAGCGCCAGGGAGATTCAAACCCGTCATAAGCAATGGTACTTTGGAAAGAGTATGGATGGCTTCTGCCCTATGGGACCCTGGATTGTAACAAAAGAAGAATTTCAAAATCCTCCGGTGCTGTCTATCTCCTCCCGGGTCAACAAAGAACTGCGTCAGAACAGTTCCACTGATCTGCTGCTCTTCTCCATCGCCCAGGTCATTGAAGAGCTGAGCCATGGCATGAAACTGAAAGCCGGGACGATTCTCTCCATGGGAACCCCGGCCGGAGTGGGGATGGGCTTTGATCCTCCCAAATTCTTAAAACCCGGTGATGTAGTTGTGTGCGAAATCCAGGGGATCGGAACCCTGACCAATCCCATCGTGTAGCGATTGGGAAACATTCTTCTCCCTTCACCGGCTGCTCTATTTTGTATTTTCGTTTTTACCGATCTTCTGTCAGGCTTCCGTCTCTGACCCACTGTCTCCAAGCCCCGCGCTGTACTCCTCTATTCTTCCCAGAATCCGCTCTGCTTCTTCTCCCTCAGCAGGCGTAGGCTGGTAGTTGTTCCACCAGGCTTCGGAACTTACAGAACAGGGAATGATGGTGGGTTCTGCGCCTGCAGCTCCTTCTTCCCGGCTCACAGTGAAGGTCTGCTGGAAGATCATGGTGTCCATATCGCTGGGGGTGGAATTTCCTCCGAAGCAGAAATTCCCCAGACTGTACACAATATATTTTCCCTGATACAGCTCAATTCCCTGCAGCACATGGGGATGATGTCCCACCACCAGATCCGCTCCCTGATCAATGGCCAGATGAGCCAGGGTCTTCTGAGTCTCATCCGGGTAATTGCTCCTCTCACTGCCCCAATGGAAGCCCACCACAATCAGATCAGCTCCCTGTGCTTTGGCAGAAGCGATGGTACTCTCCACCTGACTGCTCTTCTCCAGTCCGGTATCCAGCACATAGATCCCGATCAGGGCTACCTTGACGCTCTTGACTTCCTTTAGGATGATTTCCTCTCCGGTGCAGTAATCAATCCCCGCCTCTGTCAGGTACTGTTTCGTATCTGTCAGACTCTGAGCGCCGTAATCACTGCTGTGATTATTGGCCAGAGTCACTGCCTCCACCGATCCTTCCTTCAGAATGTTGGTGTATCCGGGAGCTCCCTTAAAAGCGTACTGCTTGTTTTCCCTCTGTTCGGAGGTGGTAAGGGTTCCCTCAAAATTGACAAAGGTCAGATCATCTGCCTCAAAGACAGACTTTACATTCTGAAAAAAATAGCTGTCACCGTACATGGACCATACCGTGTCAAAACTGTTGGCTGTTCCAAAATAAATGTCGCTGCCCAGGGTACAGTCTCCTGCCGCCGAAATGGTGATCTCCGCCTGGGAGGTTACTGTCACCTGGCAGCTCACCTTGGAAAGACCATCCGCCTCCGCCTCAATCAGGGCGCTTCCCTCTTTCAGAGCCGTTATCTGCCCCTGATCGTCCAGACTGATAATCTCCGGATTCTGATTGGTAATCCGCAGATTGTTGCAATAGGCTCCCTCCGGAACGGTGGAAACCTGAAGATCCGCCGTATCTCCCGGAAACAGGGTCAGAGAATCCGGGCGGAACTTAAGCGCTTCTGCTGGCTTCATATTGGTTGCCGTGGGCACTGTCTTATTTCCTGCGTAGTCCTGGGCATAGTAATAATAAGTCTTTCCCTCTTCATAAAGGAACGGACCGGTATACCGCGTGTAGGTAGGGATATCTGACAGCCCGCTGGCTGTCCCGTAATAAATCCCCTCCAGACCGGAGCCTTCATCTGCAGCCGCCAGCGTCACCTGCCCGTTTTGCTGGCTCACTGTAACCTGGGGAAGGGCTCCGTCAACCATAGGAATCACCACCTGAGCATTCAAGGCCTTTTCCTCTGTCATTACCATCAGTTCCAGATCGGAGGTATCTGCCTCCAGGGAAATCTCTGCCCTTTTTCCCGGTTCAAACTCAAAACTGTTTCCATTGATGGTAATGGACTGCATGGGCTTGGAGGTACGGAGACTCAACCTGACAGTGCCGGAAACGCACCAGTTCTCCGGTTCCTCCAGTACCTTCACCGTCAGACCCGGATCTGCGGTGACATTCACGTTTTTCTTTTCTCCCCGCAGCAAACCGATCACAGATGCCAGGATCAAAAGCAGCAGCAGCGCCCCGCCGCCGATCATCACCAGCTCCCGTCCGCCGATCCCCTTGGCCTTCAGATCTTCAAAATACTGCTCTGCCCTCCGTCCAAACCGCCGCCAGATACCGTCTCCTTTGGAGGTCTTTTTTCTCCCAGTAAACTTAAATGGAGCAGAGTTCTTCTGAGAGGGATTCTCTGATAAAGCTTTTGCCGAAGAACTTTCCCTTGGGGAATCTTCCGTCAGAGAGGGTTTCTGCCGGAAAACCGAATCTGGTTCTTCCAAAACGCCTTTTTCCAGCTTTTCTGCCTCCGGTTCCAAACTCTGTTTTTCCGACTCCCTGTCCTTTTCCCTGAAATCCTGCTCCTCTTCCAGTTCGGGCAGCTCTCTTTCCTTCTTTTGCCCTGCTGCTTTTTGAGATTTTTTCGGATGTACTTCTTCCCGGATCCTCTTATCCTTTTTTTCCGACCATCCGGATCTTTTCCGGCTCTTTTTGGGAGCCGGAGGTTCTTCCTCTTCAAAATTGATCCGAATCGTCTCGCTTTTCACACTGTCCTCTGCATCGGAACGCTCCTTCAGTTCCCGCAGCAGTGCTCTGATCTCATCATTATCCATTATTTAAAATATCCCACACCTGATTCAAAAATCTTCAGATCCTGCTCTCCGTAAATGTTCATGGCCACCGCAGTATCCCTGCGCTCAGAATGGGCCATTTTGCCAAGCACACGGCCATCCGGGCTGGTGATTCCCTCAATGCCCATGTAGGATCCGTTTACATTCCACTCCTCATCCAGAGACAGCTCTCCATCGCAGGTGGCGTACATGGTAGCGATCTGTCCGTTGGCCACAAGACGGGACAGCCATTCCTGATTTGCCACAAAGCGTCCCTCGCCGTGGGAAGCCGGATTGACATATACGCCTCCCAACTGAGCCTGTGCAAGCCACGGAGATTTATTGGACATAACCTTGGTGTACACCATCTTGGAGACATGACGTCCAATGGTGTTGAAGGTCAGAGTGGGGGAATCCTCCTTCTGCCCTGTGATCTCCCCATAAGGCACCAGGCCCAGCTTGATCAGCGCCTGGAAACCGTTACAGATACCAAGAGCCAGGCCGTCCCGCTCATTTAACAGCTTCATCACTGCTTCCCTAATCTTCTCATTCTGGAAAGCTGTGGCAAAGAATTTTGCCGAGCCGTCCGGTTCGTCTCCTGCGGAGAAGCCTCCCGGGAACATGATGATCTGAGCCTGACCGATGGCCTTCTCAAAAACCTCCACAGAATCGCGGATATCTTCTGCTGTAAGATTCTTAAATACCTTTACATCTACCGAAGCCCCTGCCCGTTCAAAGGCTCTGGTGCTGTCATATTCACAGTTGGTTCCCGGGAATACCGGAATAAATACTCTGGGAACTGCCACTTTATGTTTGCACACATAAACCGATCCTGCATGGAAGCATCCCTGCTCATCTATACGGCCAGAATTTTCCCCTGCCGTATCTTTCTCATATCCGGAAATAATGCCAACTGCGGAAGCAGCGGATTCTGCCTCCTGGGAACGGGTGCGGAACACCTTCTCCAGGGTTCCGGTCCATGCATTCAGCGCATCTTCCAGCGGAATGGAAAGATAGGAGTACTGCAGAGCCGCCTTATCGGTCACCTCACCCACCAGGGTGTAGGTGATAGCCAGCTCTCCAACCTTGTCCTCCGGCACCTCAGCTACAATATCACCGAATCCTGCTGCGAAGAGATCCTCCGGCGCCACATTGTGCTCGATCTTGACGCCCATGCCGTTTCCAAAGGCCATCTTGCTGACAGCAGCTGCCAGGCCCTTGCCGTCCAGAGCATACGCGGAAAGGATTCTTCCTACCTTCACATCCTCAAAGAACTTTCCGTACTGATCCATCACCTGCTCATAAACCGGAAGGTCATACTCGTCTTTTTCGATTCTAAGAACCACCAGCTTGCTTCCTGCTTTTTTCAGCTCCGGTGAGACGATGTTCTGATAAGTATTTACATCCACTGCAAAGGATACCAGGGTAGGTGGAACATCAATCTCATTAAAGCTGCCGGACATACTGTCCTTTCCTCCGATGGAAGGCAGGCCAAATTTTATCTGAGCCGCATAAGCTCCCAGCAGGGCTGCAAACGGCTGACTCCATCTGGAAGGTTCCTGAGTCATTCTTCTGAAATACTCCTGGAAGGTAAAACGGATCTTTCTGTAATCGCCGCCGTTAGCCACGATCCTGGCCATGGACTCCAACACTGCATACACAGCGCCATGATAGGGGCTCCAACTGGACAGATAGGGATCAAAGCCGTAGCTCATCATCGTCACCGTATCTGTGTGTCCTTTCAGCACCGGAAGTTTGGCTACCATAGCCTGGGTCTCTGTGAGCTGATATTTCCCGCCGTAGGGCATCAGCACAGAACCGGCTCCGATGGAACTGTCAAACATCTCCACCAGCCCCTTCTGGGAACAGCAGTTTAAGTCAGCCAGCGTCTCCAGCCATTTTCCTTTTACCTCATCCACGGAAAGAGGCGTTTTCTTGAAATACTTCTCCTCCTGGGAGGGAAGCTCCACTGCCACAGAGGTCTCCTGATGAGCGCCATTGGTATCCAGGAAGGCTCTGGAAATGTTCACCACTTCCTTGTCTCTCCAGATCAGCACCAGTCTGGGATCCTCCGTCACCACTGCCACTTCCACAGCCTCCAGATTCTCCTCATGGGCGTATTGCAAAAATTCTTCCACATCTTTGGGCGCTACCACCACAGCCATCCGCTCCTGAGACTCTGAAATGGCAATCTCAGTTCCGTCCAGACCCGCATACTTTTTCGGCACCTTGTCCAGATAGATCTGCAGACCGTCTGCCAGCTCTCCGATGGCTACCGACACGCCGCCCGCTCCAAAATCATTGCACTTTTTGATCAGTCTGCTCACCTCCGGACGGCGGAACATTCTCTGAAGTTTCCGCTCCGTGGGAGCATTTCCCTTCTGAACCTCTGCACCGCAGACCTCAATGGAAGCCTCCGTGTGTACCTTGGAAGAGCCGGTAGCGCCTCCGATACCGTCACGGCCGGTTCTTCCTCCCAGGAGGATAATGATATCTCCCGGATCAGAGGTCTCACGAATCACTGCACTTCTGGGAGCCGCTCCCATAACAGCGCCGATCTCCATCCGCTTTGCCACATAATCGGGATGATAAATTTCTTTTACATACCCGGTAGCCAGGCCGATCTGATTTCCATAGGAGCTGTAGCCGTGAGCAGCCTCCCGCACCAGCTTCTTCTGAGGCATCTTTCCCTTTAAGGTATCCTTCACAGACACCGTGGGATTAGCTGCTCCGGTTACACGCATTGCCTGATAAACGTAAGTCCGTCCGGACAGGGGATCCCGGATTGCTCCGCCAAGGCAGGTGGCAGCGCCTCCGAAGGGTTCGATCTCTGTGGGGTGATTATGAGTCTCATTTTTAAAGTTCACCAGCCACTCCTCTGTTTTTCCGTCGATCTCCACCGGCACTACAATGCTGCAGGCATTGATCTCATCCGACTCCTCCTGATCCTGGAGCTTTCCTTCTTTTTTCAGTTTCTTCATCGCCATAAGGGCCAGATCCATCAGGCAGACAAACTTATCCTTCCGGCCCTGATACACCTCCTGCCGGTCAGAGAGATACTGTTGATACGTCTCTTCCAGAGGTTTTCTGTAGTAGCCCTCCTCAAAGGTTACGCTCTTTAACTCTGTAGAAAAAGTAGTGTGACGGCAATGGTCAGACCAGTAGGTATCCAAAACCCGGATCTCCGTCACAGTGGGATCCCGGTGCTCTTCCTCTGCAAAATAGCGCTGGATATGCTGAAAATCTTTGAAGGTCATAGCCAGATTCAAAGAGACATACAGCTCTTTCAGTTCCTCTTCCGGCATCGCCAAAAAGCCTTCAAACACCTTCACATCCTCCGGTTCCTCAAATTTTGTTACCAGAGTCTCCGGCTTTTCCAGGTTGGTCTCTCTGGAATCCACCGGGTTGATGCAGTAGCTCTTAATGGCCGCAAACTCGTCCTCACTGACATTTCCCACCAGACAGTAGGTGGTGGCTGAGCGGATAATGGGCTCTTCATCCTCTTTCAGGAACTTCACGCACTGTACTGCAGAATCTGCCCTCTGGTCAAACTGACCCGGCAAAAATTCCACGGAGAAAGTGCGGTCCTGCTCCCCTCTTGGAAAAGTTTCCTGATACAAAGTGTCCACCGGCGGTTCTGAAAAAACAGTTTTGCAGGCTGCTGCAAATACTTCATCTGAAATATTTTCCACATCATAGCGGATCAGAATCCGGATCTGCTCCAGTCCCTGTACTCCCAGATAGCTTTGCACTTCATGAGTCAAATCTCTGGCTGCTCCTGCAAATGCCTCCTTTTTCTCTACATACACTCGCCTAACATTACTCATAGGTTTTTCCTCCTTGTTTTTGAGCTTCCGCTCTAAGACTCTGGTGTATCCCGAACAGTCCTCTGCCCGGAGTGATCTATCATCATCATGTACGAACTGCCTGAGCCAAGCTGCAACATCCCCGTCTCTCTGCAGTTATCTGATACATAAATATAGATGCCTGATTTTTGAAAATTTTATATTTGAATCGTCTCCGTATCCCAAATCTCCTGACATTCCTCTATCCTGGTTTCCTCTGACAAAATCTCAATTCCTGCCGGATCCCCCTCCGGTACCTGGGGGTGGCTTCTGGTCATAAAGAAAAACAGGATCATAAAAGCAGCCACAAGCACTGCCATCACCAGCAGAATGGTCACTGTCGTCAGCATGGCATGGGACTTATCCTCTTTCTTTTCCAAAAAACTGTCCCGATACCTTCCCTTGTATTCCCGATACAGATTTTCATCATAATAAACCTGTCCCTGCCTTCCGCCTCTGGCTCCCTGCCTTTCTCTGGTATCCCCGGCAGATCTGCCGCCTTCAAACCTGGCATCTGCCGGATTCTCATCGGTCTCCCAGTCCTCCCGCAACAAATACCGGCCTGGCTCTGTTTCCAGCAGATCCTCCTGATCTGCCTCCTCATCCAGGTAATCTTCCTCCTCCAAATATTCTTCATCCTCCCCCTGCTCCTTTTCTTTTCCTGGAACAGAAGGCAATGGCAATCCGTCCTTCACCGGCGCTCCACACTGACTGCAGAAGCGGTCCCCCTCCCGCAGCCCAGCGCCACATTTCTCACAAAACATTGCTTCCCTTGTATGATGTTATCAAAAACCCCTTGTCATACTTTCCTTTCTGTCTGTCGCGTTCATTTCTATATTTGCTCTATGTCAAAATCTTCTTTTATTTTCCGACAAATTATTTATATCATAAGAAGCCCGCCTTGACAAGAATTCTCCCTGGAAATTCCCCCTGGAATTTGGCCCTCTGTACTTTTCAGCCATCCGTCTTTAAGATTTCTGCAGCATCCTGCTCCTGCCAAAATGCCCGGATTTTATCCGGGATCGTCCTGCTGGTGCCAAAATGACAGCCCGCCCATTCTCTGGGAAACATCTGCCGGTACTGATACTGGCCGAACCGTTCATCCAAAAGCAGAATCACTCCCCGGTCCTCCTCTGTACGGATCACCCGTCCTGCCGCCTGAAGCACCTTGTTCATTCCGGGGCACAGATAGGCATAGCGAAATCCGTCCTTCTGCCTCTTATCATAGTAGTTTTTCAAAATCTCCCGTTCATTGCACACCTGGGGCAGCCCGGTGCCCACAATCACCGCACCGATCAGCCGGTCCTTTTTCAGATCAATTCCTTCACCGAAAATGCTTCCCATCACGCAGAAGCCTACCAGACTGGTCTCCCTTCCCGCTGCAAAGGTCTCCAGAAATTCTTCCCGCTGCAGCTCGCTCATACGACTGGTCTGACACAGTATTTCTGTGTTCTCCGGCTTCACGTTTTCAAAGCATTCCGCCACATCCTCCATCATCCGGTAGGAAGAAAAAAACACCAGATAGTTTCCCTGCTTTGCCTCCACAGTCATTCGGATGTACTCTGCCATCTTCCGGTACTCTGCAGGCCCCCGGCTGGCATAACGGCTGCTGGTATCCTGTCCAATCAGCACCTGCTGCTTTCTCCTGTCAAAACAGGACTCCGCATACACCGCATAATCCTCCCCGGAGCGGCTTAACAGGCTTTTATAATAATCAATGGGCAGCAGTGTAGCGGAAAAATAAATGGTGCTGTTTCCCTTATCCAGACATTCCTGAAGGTTGACGGAGGGATCCACACAGTAAAGCTTTAATTTGAATCTGCCGTCTGCCTCCAGTTCGCTGTAGATCACATAGCAATCATCCAGACGATCACTGATGTCTAAAAAACTTCTCACCTGAAAATACAGTTCCAGCACCTGGTCATTCTCTTCGTGAAACTCTTCCATGAATTTTTCCATCACTCCGCAAAGATTCATCAGAGCCACCGGAAACAGGCCGATATTTTCCAGCAGTTCATAATTTTCGCATTCCCGCTTCAGCCCCAACAGATACCGGTTGCATCGCTCCAAAGCCTTTGCAAGCCTGGAACTGTGCCCCTTCACTGCTCCTTTCACTGCCAGAAAATCTTCCTTATAAAGTTTTGCACTGAACATCTCCCGGCCCCGCTCTACCAGATTGTGGGCCTCATCAATCAAAAACAGATAGTCTCCCTTTACCCCTTCTGCAAAAAAACGTTTTAACTGAGCTCTGGGATCGAACACATAATTATAATCACAGATCACTCCGTCCACCCAAAGCGATACATCCAGCGAAAGTTCAAAGGGACATACCATCCACTGATCCGCCTGCGCCTCCAGCGCCGCTCTGTCAAAAACCTCCTGGGTAGTGATCATATCAAACACTGCATCATTGATCCGGTCATAATGTCCCTTAGCGTAGGGACAGCTTGGCGGATTGCACTCTCCCTCCGGGCAGCGGCAGATCTTCTCCTTTGCAGTGAGCGTCACCACCTTATACCGCAATCCCTGCCCCCTTAGAATGGAAAAGGCCTCCTCCGCCACCGTCCTGGCAATGGTCTTGGCTGTAAGATAAAAAATCTTATCGCCCAGCCCCTCACCCACTGCCTTTACCGCCGGAAATACGGTAGAGATGGTTTTGCCGGATCCCGTAGGCGCCTGGATAAACAGCTTTTTCTTTCTTGCAATGGTGCGGTACACCGCTGCCGCCAGATCCCGCTGCCCTTCCCGGTAGGAAAAGGGAAACTGTAGCTCTTTGATGGAAGCCTTACGCGTTTCCTTCCAGTGAAACTGCCAGGAAGCCCATTTTTTATATTCCTCCAGCACCTGAAAGAACCAGATTTCCAGCTCTTGCAGAGAAAATTTTTCCCGAAACCGTTTGATCTCCTCTGTCTCCAGATTGCAGTAGGTCATCTGCACCGTCATGTCTTCCAGCCCCTGGCCGGCCCCATAAAGGTAGGCATAGCACTTGGCCTGAGCCAGATGCACCAAAACCGGCTCCTTTAAAAATTCCAGGCTGCGGAAAATTCCCTTGATCTCGTCTACCACCGCCCCCTCTTCTTCCTGGATAATGCCGTCCGCCCGGCCTTCCACCCGGATTGCAAATTCTCCCATATCAAAACTTTGAGACAGGAACACTTCCGCCTGATAATTAGCTCCCATTTTCCCCTGAATCTTCCGGTGCAGCTTCCCTCCAAGGAGCATGGCATCCTTATCGCCCATAGGGCCTCTCCGATTATCAATATCTCCGGAACGCAAAATAAATTCCACCAGATTCCGCACAGAAATCCGTATCTCCTGACTCATAGGGAAGCTCCTTTCCTGATTCTTCTGCAGCGCTAACCCGTGTTACCCGCTTTCTCTCCATCTCTAACTGCTCTTTTTTTCCAGCCATTTTCCCATCACCACTGCTGTAAAACCATCACAGGAAACCTGTCGGCCAGTCTCCAGAAACTGATTCTTCCTCCAAAAATGACTGCTCTGCTCATTTCCTCTTGCATAGGCCAGCTCCACCCGTTCAAACCCCTGCTCACTAAAAAAACTGCATGCCTCAGCGATCATCCGGCTCCCCTTGCCCTGCCCCTGCAGAGCCTGATCCATCATAAAAAATCCGATCCATACGGTGCCCTTCTTTGGATACCCAAGAATCAGATCCGTCACTGCCGCCAAGTTTCCTCCGGAAAAAAAGCCCAGATAATATTTATCTTCTTTTCCCTTGCCCGCAGGCAAGGCGCTCATGTCCTGCAAAATCCCCTCCTTGGAAGGACGCGGAGGACAATATTCATAATATAGTGGATTGCCCCGGCACAAAGCCAGCACTGCCGGCACATCCGCCCTGCCAAGACGTCGTACCTCGTAAATGTCTGACAAATCTTCAACTTTTATCATAAGTTTCTCCTTCCCCCACACCCAAGCTTTTTATTTCTTAATGATTATAACACGGTTAGAAGAAAAAGTGTTCCCATACTCTCGGAATTTTCTCTTCCAAAGAATTTAAAAAAGGGGGTTGTAAAATACGAACTCCGGTGGATTTTCGGTGTGTTTTTCGCAGAAAACATGTTCGTTTTCGGAGAAAAATCACCCGAAAGGGTACCACCGGAGGTAT
>CAJLNC010000038.1 GCA_905207905.1 uncultured Lachnospiraceae bacterium
TTTTTGTCCGGACTATTTTCAAGTGGTCAGAATCCGTAAAAAGACCGTAAAGAGAACATCTGTGCACAGACATTTCCAGGCAAAACTAATCCTGGAATTTTTCCAGATCCTCATTTTTACCGATTACATAGAGGATCTCACCCGTTTCCAGCGGTTGATTTGGCTGAAACTGCATAATCACCTCAGTTCCCCGCTTCATCCCCACCACGTTCAGCCCATACTGGCGCCGCAGATCCAGCTCGATCAGAGATTTTCCTCCCCATTCCGCCGGAACCGCCACCTCTACAAGAGAAAAATCGGGAGACAGAGCAATCCAGTCCATAAAATCCTGAGCGCCGATGTAACGCCCAATGCGCACTCCCATCTCCTGCTCCGGATACACCACCTTGGTCACTCCGATTTTTTCCAGGATTCTTCCATGCATATCATTTTTTGCTCTGGCAATAATGTACTCTACCCCCTGATCCTGACACATCATGGCGGCCACAATACTGGCCTCCATGTGATCCACCATGGTGATGATCGCTCCGTCTACATTCTTCAGCCCCAGCCCGGCTATGGCCTCCGGATCCTCTACATCCGCCGTCATAGCATAACTTACCTCATCAGCAATCATCTGAATCTTTTCCGGATCATTGTCCACCGCAATCACCTGACAGCCAGTACTTTCCAGCGTTCTGGCCACGCTGGCTCCAAACCGGTCTATTCCAAATACTACATACTGTTTTTTCATTTTCCTTCTCCTTATCGCTTTCCCTAATTCCTGAAAGGACAGCTCCCCTGCCCCCAAACCCTTATCCTACAACAATGTGTTCTCTGGGCAGCGTCCGCTTATCATTCTTCCTTCCCAGTTTTGCCGCCATCAAAAGAGGCAGAGTAATGGGGCCGATTCTTCCCACATACATCAGAAAAATAATAATGTATTTGCTTACTGTACCAAGATGAGGCGTCACATCTGCAGTCAGCCCCACCGTTCCCACCGCGGACACCACCTCATACATGGCGTCAATCAGATCCACATGGGGTTCCAGCAGGGAGAGCGCCGTTGTGCCTGCCGCCACCAGCATCATCCCCACAGTCACCACTGCGATTCCCATGCGCACGGTACTGATATCAATTTTTCTCTTATAACATTCTGTATCCTCATGTCCCCGAAGGATGGACCAGCAGGTAAGCAGAACCACTGCAATGGTAACCGTCTTCATTCCCCCTGCGGTGCTTGCCGGAGATCCGCCCACAAACATCAGTACGCAGGACACAAACTTGGATGCCTCCCGCAGTGCAGACTGAGAGATGGTAAAAAAGCCTGCCGTTCTGGTGGTCACTGACTGGAACAGAGCAGCCATTGCCTTCTCCGGTGAAGACAGCCCTCCCAGAGTTTCCGGATTGTTCCACTCCGCTGCTGCAAAGAACAAAACGCCCGCCAAAATCAAAGATACCGTCATAGTAATCACGATCTTGGTGTGAAGCGCCATTCCCCGCAGGGATTTTTCCAGTCCCTCTCTTTTTATAAAAAGGTTTTTCAGAAATTTGGTGATATCCTTCCATACCCAAAAGCCCAGTCCCCCTGTAATGATCAATCCCATAATAACAAAATTAATCCAGGGATTTCCAACGTATGCTGCCAAACTGGAATCTCCCAGAAGATCCACTCCCGCATTACAAAAGGCTGACACAGCGTGAAATACGCCGTACCAGATTCCCCGCAAAAAACCGTACTCAGGAATAAAATGCAGGGCAAGGCAGACAGCACCCACGCTCTCCACAATCAAAGTTCCCTTTACCACATAGATCAGCATCCGCACCATACCGCTGACAGTGTCCGTACTGAAATAATCATGTATCAGCACTCTGGAGTTCAAAGAGATCTTTCTGCGCAGCACCAGCAAAAACAGCATGCCGCACACAATAATCCCCCATCCTCCGATCTGGATTAAAGCCAACAGCACCAGTTTTCCCAGAAAGGTAAACTGAACCGCAGGCACCACTGTCACCAGCCCGGTCACACAGACGCAGGTGCAGGAGGTAAACAGGGCGTCAACAAAGTTCAGCCACTGACCATCTGCATTACAGATAGGAAGCATCAAAATCAGAGCCCCCAACAATATGATTCCCATAAACCCCAGGACCATAATCTTCAGAGCTCCCCATCTCCTCTTCCTTTTTTTTAAAAAGGTTTCCGGATTTTTTCGCAGATATTCCGCAACGGTTTTTTCTTTCTTCTCCATACCCATTCCACCCTGCTATTTTCCGGCTCCTATTCGCTGCCGGACGATCTCATAGGCCAGCACGCCTGCTGCCACAGATGCGTTCAGGGAATCGATCTCTCCTTTCATGGGGATAGAAGCGATAAAATCGCACTTTTCCCGCACCAGGCGGCTGACTCCCTCCCCCTCGTTTCCGATCACCAGACCCATGGGTCCCTTCAGATCCAGATCATACATCAGTTCTCCACCCATATCGGCGCAGACAAACCAAAGTCCTTCTTTTTTCAGTTCCTCAATGACAGCAGTCAGATTATTCACCTTGGCAACCGGAGTATAATTCAGAGCGCCGGCGGAGGTTCTTGCCACCACCGCCGTAAGTCCCACTGCGCGGCGTTTGGGGATAATCACCCCATGGGCTCCTGCCTGATTGGCCGTCCGAATAATTGCCCCCAGATTGTGGGGATCCTCAATCCCATCCAGCAGGAAAATAAAGGGCGGCTCCCCCTTCTCCCTGGCCAGGTTTAGAATATCCTCCACCTGAGCGTACTTATAAGCCGCTGCATGGGCAATCACGCCCTGATGCTTTCCTGTCTGGGAAAGTTGATCCAGCCGCTCCTTTTTCACCCGGTTCACAATGGTCTCCTGTTTTCTCGCCTCTCTGAGTATGGACATAACAGGGCCATCCGTCAATCCGTCCTGTACAAACAGTTTATCAATGGTCTTTCCAGAGCGAAAGGCCTCCAGCACCGCATTCCTTCCCTCAATGGTCAGCTCTTCAAAGCTCATATCCGCTTTCCTCCAATCCAAGACTGATCAAATCTATCATCCTCTGATATTCTTCCCTTAAATACAGATACCCCATCAGAGCCTCAAAGCCTGTGGCCTCCAGATATTCCCTGCGGCTGGCATTTTTCGCTGTATTGTACGGCTTGGCATTATGCCCCCGACGATAAACGGCCAGCTCCGCCTCCTCAAGACGAGGGAGCAGCGCCTGAATCAATTTTGCCTGGGCTCCCGCCCGCACAAGATTGGTAGCCTTCTGATGCAGCTTGGCTGTCTGGGTATTTCCTCGCTTTGCCAGCACGGTGCGAATCACAAGCTCATACACCGCATCTCCCACATAGGCCAGCGTCAGGGGAGAATATTGAGAAAAATCTCTTTTTTTCAGATGAAAGGCATCCTCCAGCAGAAAGGAAAATCCTTCCCCAGCCTTCCGATCTTCCTCCTTACCCCCACAGACTATGCTCTCTTCCATTTCACACCTTCTCTGGTATCCAGAAGCTGGATTCCCTTCTCCAGAAGCTGATCCCGAATCTCATCCGCTCTGGCAAAATTTCTGGCTTTTCTGGCTTCCTGACGTTCCTGTATCAGACCTTCAATCTCCTCGTCCAGAAGCTCCTCTTTCTTCTCCAGTATCAGCCCAAGTACCTCTCCCAGTTCCAGGATTTCATCCCGCACGGCCAGAATCAGTGCCCTGGAGTTTTCTCCTGTCACATTGGAATTTGCAAATTTTACCAGCTCAAAGATCACCGATACCGCATCTGCGGTGTTCAGGTCATCATCCATCGCCTCATCAAATCTGGAAGTAAAGGCTTTCGCTTCTTTTAATGTTTCCCCTTCTTTTTCCTGAAGCTCCTGAATGGAAGCATTGTCTGCCAGGAATTTCAGATTATCCACTGCATTGACAATCCGCTCCAGTCCATTTTTCGCAGCCTCCATCAGCTCTGCGCTGAAATTTAAGGGACTTCTGTAATGAGCGCTGAGCATAAAGAACCGCAGCACCTGGAGATCATATTTTTCCTTAATATCTCTGACTGTAAAAAAGTTTCCCAGAGATTTGGACATTTTCTTATTGTCGATATTTAAAAATCCGTTGTGCAGCCAGTATCTGGCAAAGGGCTTGCCATTGCAGCACTCACTCTGAGCAATCTCGTTCTCATGGTGCGGAAAAATCAGATCCTCGCCTCCTGCATGGATATCAATCTCCTCTCCCAGATAGCGCTTCGCCATCACAGAGCACTCAATATGCCAACCGGGACGCCCCTGACTCCAGGGAGACTCCCAGAAAGGTTCTCCTTCTTTTTTCGGCTTCCAAAGCACAAAATCCAGAGGATCTTCCTTCTCATCCTCCCCAGTCACCAGAAGGGAACGATTGCCGGAGCGCAGATCGTCCAGATTCTTGTGAGACAGTTTTCCGTACTCCTTAAATTTCCTGGTACGAAAATACACAGTACCATTTACATTATAGGCATACCCTTTCTCTACCAGATCAGAGATCATGTCCACCATTCCTCCAATCTCCTGGGTAGCCAGCGGATGCGTGGTAGCGGGACGTACGTTCATATCCGCCATATCTTGTTTACACTCTTTAATATACCGTTCGGAGATCTCCTGGGGGGATACGCCCTCCTCATTGGCCTTTTTAATGATCTTATCATCCACATCTGTAAAATTGGACACAAAATTCACTTCGTATCCCTTGTGCTCCATATAACGTCTTGCGGTATCAAACACAATCATGGGACGGGCATTTCCAATATGAATCAAATTATAGACCGTTGGGCCGCACACATACATCGAAACCTTTCCCGGCACCAGGGGTACAAACTCTTCCTTTTTCTTTGTAAGGGTATTATAAAATTTCATCCTGTTCACCTCATATTTTCAATTCACTGGTATAAAACTGGCGGCAAAATGCCGCCGCAAGTTCTCCTTTAGTCTATGCAATCCAATCTGGTTTGTCAATGAAAATGTTCCTTACGGTGCTTCCGCCTCCTGGCTTCTGCAGCCGCATTCCAAATCATCCCGCTCCAATCACACCACTTCACAGATCATGGTGTGACAGAAAGGATTCGCTGCCCCCAGCCTGGCCGGAAGATCTGCAATATCCACGGTCTCTATCCTGGCCTCCTCCGCAGCCAGAAGCTCCAGGCGGCGTATCTGACCGCCCTGAGGAGTAACGGTGAGTTCAAACAGCCCCTGATTCTGAGGGAGAAGCGCATCCGTCACATACCAGATCTTGGTAACCCTCTCTTTCGCCCTCACTCTGGTTATAAATGCTTCCAGATTGGTGATTCTGGCCATCATGGGCGGAAAAGCCTCTCTGGCCTCACACCTTGCGCAAAGAGGCTGCGCATCTTTTCCCCCCGCTGCTGCCTCTACTGTCTTTTCTGAAGCCGCAGACAGCTTCTGCCCCTTTCTGGCTTTACCGACCGCTTCTGCTTCCTCCGTCATTGCAGCAGATCGCTGCGCCCCAAAGAGGATCTCCAAACTGCCCCCACTGACCTCCTGTTCCTGCGCCAGCCTGCGGTAATAATCCGGGCTTCTCTTAGAAAACAACTGAAACTGGGATGTCATCTCCTGATTTACCTTCTCAGACAGACGCTCCAGAAGCTCTTGGTCTTCCAGAAGCTCCCGGTCGGCCTTCTTCCAATTCTCCGGCCTGATCCCTCCCGGCTCCATCCCCTTCGTCAACAAGTTCAGAATCCTATCCTCCTCCCACTGCCAGGGCCAGGCTCTTCCAAACCCAAAAGGCGTATAGATGGCTTCAGAAGCCGGCATCAGAAACACAAAGGGGGCTCCCTGCTGCTCCAGATCCTTCAGAGCCTGGGTAAGGAGGCTGCGCATCAAACCTTTGTGCCGATAATCCGGCTCTGTGGCAACTGCCACCACATACCAGAGTACCAGCTCCTCTCCGTTCCAAAGTACCCGGCAGGGGTTGAGATGGAGCATTCCATGAATGCCCGACTCATCCTCCGCCCCATAGATCTGATTTTCCCTTGCCCTGGTTTTATAATAGTAATCTACAAAGGATTGTTCATCCTCTGAAAATACCAGTTCATACAATGCTCTGGTATTTTCATGCTCCCAATTTTCCAGTTTTCTAAAATTCATAGTTTCATCCTTTTCCTGCTTCTGGGGCATCTTCTTTTTCTTCTTCCGGGCTGTCCCCGGTCTTATCCTCCCATCTGCCTGCAGCGCTGTCTCCTGACAGCACTTCCCTCTGCCTGCGGCTCCGCTTTCTGACAAGTCCTTATTCTCTGCATCCGCCGCAGCCTCCGCATCCCCCTGCTGTCATAACGTCGTCAGACACCAGATCCATCAAAGGCAGCAGCAGACAGATGGCCTGGGCAGAGATTCCCTCTCCAGTGCCCGTAAAGCCCAGCCCCTCCTCTGTGGTAGCTTTTATGTTCACCTGATCCACTTCAATCCCCAGAGCTCTTGCCACATTCTCCCGCATCTTTGGCAGATGCGGCATCATCTTGGGTTTCTGGGCAATGATGGTGGCATCAATATTTTCGATTACATAATTATGATCCTCCAGCAGCCTGCCCACCTGCTCCAAAAGAACCATGCTGGAAATTCCCTTATATGCCGGATCGGTATCGGGAAAATGCTGTCCAATATCCCCAAGAGCCGCCGCTCCCAGCAGTGCGTCCATAATGGCATGAACGATCACATCCGCGTCAGAGTGGCCGAGAAGCCCTTTCTCATAAGGAATTTTCACGCCTCCCAGTATCAGATCCCTTCCTTCGGTCAGTTTATGCACATCATATCCCATTCCTATTCTCATATACCTCATCCTTTCTTCTGTTCCTATTTCTGGCCAAATACTTCCAATGGAAAAACCGCCTTCTTATGAAAATAAGATAGCCATAAACCGCCTTCTCGTCAAGGCCTTTTGTTTTTCTGAAAGCTTCTCACCCTTCTATGGTATGACGAATAAAATCCCCTCTGAACAGATCTCAAAATCCTACGTCTGTTCAGAGGGGAAAATAGAAAAATTTTCAGGTGGCTTATAAAGTATACATTCTCTGCAGGATCCCTATCCCGTGGGCCGGATCATACAATTGCTTTTTCTATGATCCGGATTCTATCATCTGCGTTTCACGAGAACCATCTTCCTGTCCTGCACAGATACGATATCTGCCTGAACGCCATAGGCTTCTGCAATAATCTCCGATGAAAGCGCAGTATCCGGTTTCCCATCCGAAAGTATCCGTCCCTGCTTCATAACGACCACTTGATCTGCATAATCAAGTGCGTTGTTTAAATCGTGGATAACAGCCACCACTGTAATCCTTTTCTCTTTACTGATTCTTCTTAAAAGCTCCATTGTCTCTATCTGATAACGCAAATCCAAATTGCTGGTAGGCTCATCCAGAAGCAAAACCTCCGGTTCCTGCACAATTGCTCTGGCAAAGAGCGCTCTCTGACGTTCTCCTCCACTCAAAGCGCTCAGATTTCGAAATGCAAATTCCTCCAGTTCAAACTCTTCCAGCACCTCTGATACCAGATTAAGCTCTTCCGCCGAAGCCTTCGCTCCCATTCGGGGAAGTCTGCCGGAAAGCACCGTCTCCATTACGGATAACCCGGAAACCGCTGAAATATTCTGTGGAACATACCCGAAAAGTCTTGCTCGCCGCTTCAAAGACCAACTGCCAATATTTTCCTTCTCCCAGCTTATACTGCCCTGCTGCGGACCTATTAATCCATTGATACATTTTAGCAAAGTGGATTTCCCCGCCCCATTGGCTCCCAGAAGAACACAGACCGCTCCTTTCTCAACCCGAAAGCTTACCGAATCCAGTATCTTCTTTTTATGCATTCCTCTTCCATAGGAAAAAAGAAGACCGGTTGTCTCTAATCCAGACATATTACCTTCTTCTCCTCCTTTCCCGTAAAATCAAATACAAAAACAATGGCACCCCTACATACGACACTACAATCCCCACAGGCAGCGTAGTGGGCGAAAAAGCAACCCTTCCAACTGTATCTGCACCTGTTACAAGTATTGCTCCCAATACTGCTGAAAAAGGCAAAAGGTACCTGTAATCTCCCCCGATCAGCAGTCTGGCTATGTGGGGTGCCACCAGACCCACAAAGCCAATGATCCCAGTAAAACTTACTACAGAAGCCGTGAGAAGCGTCACACCTAATCCGCTGATTAGTCTTGTCCGTTTTACAGGAATCCCTAAAGACTTTGCCGTTTCATCATTGCCCGAATCCAACAGATTAAATGCCCAGCCATGATATTGAAATATAGGATAAGTCACCAGAAAAAAAACTGACATAATCCCAATATCTCCCCACTGCACGCTGTTCAGGCTGCCGAAAGTCCAATGTACGATTGCCGGAAGCTGATTTTCATTTGCAACGTACTGCATAGTTGAATTCATCGCACTGAACAAATAATTTAAAGCAATTCCAGTCAAAACCAGTGCTTCTGCCCGTAACCCCTGATAACTGGCCAGTCCATATACAAAAACTGCACATAAAACAGCCATTCCAAATGCACCAAGTACGGTCGCAAATTTGACGGAAGCAACGGAAATATTGCCAAACATAATCACCAGTGCCGCACCAAAAGCAGATGCGCCGGAAAGACCTGTGGTAAAGGGACTGGCCATTTGATTTCCTGTGATGGCCTGCATGGCTGCCCCCGCAACTCCAAGCCCGGCACCGGCCGCTATCCCTGCAGCAACTCTCGGCATTCTCAGCATCAACAATACGTTGATTTCCTTTTCCGAAAGAGGGGAAGCGCAAATAAGCTGATCTGCTCCTGGGAATAGAGTTACAAAGATGCGCCCGGGAGTCAGATCAGTAACTCCCAAGCAGCATGCTGTTCCCATCAGCAAAAGTAAAAACAGCAGCGTGACAGCAAAAAAAATCAGTTTCTTTCTTTGCTGTTTTTTATACTTTCTGGTTAGAATATGTTCTTTCATCCCTACCTGCCTGTCATTTCTATTCCTGAACAGGGACATGATAATAATAAGCCGAAGCGTCCGGCTCAAAGCCCTGGTATGCCATCCACTTCAAAAAAATGGCATCCGGATCAAGCTCTGTCATAAGCTCCGGATACAACCATTTGGCAATATAAGCGGCACCGATCATTTTTCCAAGACCGCCAGTAGAAAACGCAGTATTCAAATAGAAGTTTCCTTCTTTCACTGCGCGCAGCTCTGACCAGCCCGTTCTCGCCAAAAGTTCATTCGCTTTTTCCTCAAATTCTTCACGAGGCGGTGCCGTATAAATACCGCTGTTTCCAATTACTGCTCCTGCGAAAATCTTAACAATCAAATCCGGATCCGCTTCCAAAATTGCCTCCGGGTCGATATCCTTTCCGGCCAGGGTTTCATCTCCAAAAATGTTCTCACCGCCGCCCATAAGAATCATATTATGCCATCCGTCATTGGATGTTCCAGGAATACAGGTCGTGTAATCTCCTCCATACTCCCAGTACACCGTTTTTCGTTCTTCCACCTGTTCCAACTGTTGATTAATATAATCTACCGGCTCCTGATAGAAACTTACCAGCTCTTCCGCCTTTTCTTCCTTGCCAAAAAGCTCCCCGCAAAGCCGGATCTGTTTCGGAACATCCGAATTATCCCAGCCAGTAATCGTGACTACTTTGATACCAAAGGGTTCCAGTGCCGCTTCCGCTTCTTCCACCGGCCCATTCTTTGCCATTACCACTACCTGAGGATCCATTTCCACGATCTTTTCGTAGTCATATTCGTCCTTTCCAAAAGTTTCCGCTTCTCCAAACTGCGGCCAGTAAACCGTATCCTGGGAAGTATACTGATCCACCCCCACTACACAGTCCCCAGCACCTACCGCGCGGATCAGCTCATTATTATAACGATTTGCCACACACGCTCTTGTTACCGGAAGAGTCAGCTCCACCTCTCTTCCAAGGTCATCCACAAAAATCGTAGTTTCTGATGCATAACCGGTCCAGGCCCCCATTACCGTTACCGCAGCGCTGAATAAAACTGCTGCAATCCACTTCTTTTTGTTTCTCATTATCATTTCTCCTTTCGATTATTACATAAAAAAACCGCAGAACAAAGCACCTTTCTGCAGCCCAAATTAATCTGATCCTTAATGTGAACAATCGAAAGGGGAACTCTCCTGATCCGAAACTTCATCCCTGTCCAAACTTCGGCAAGTCTCCTGACTCATGGTTTCACCTTGGAACCGCCTTCCCGCCTGCGCAGTGGCCTATTGGTTCTTTGTACCCAAATACAGTAGTGATCGCTGTGAAGGATTCTGACCTTCTTCCTTTTTCATTTTCAAAATATTTTTACAAATTTTGAAAAACCGAAGCTGCTGATTTTTTATGTCAACTACAATCTAACATATACCAGACATTTTTTCAACATATAAACAATCTGTATTTACTTTTTTTGACAATAATACCTATTATAACTTGACAAACTATGAAACTCTTGTTACCTTGATTATGTGTAATTGAATATGCAGTATCAGGTGCAGGATATCCATTTATCCTGAAAAGGGAATCCGGTGAGACTCCGGAGCGAACTGGTCACTGTATTCAGGGAGCGAACTTCTGGCAGCCATTGCATACCTGCGTATGTGAGAAGGGGAAGCGAGCGATGATCTGTAAGTCAGGAAACCTGCCTGGTATATGAGATGTGCTCCAGATACAGCGCAAACATCCCAACCTATCATGTACCTTTACCGGTATCTATGATTTGATCTTAGTATCTGCTCACAGGGGCAGATTTTTTGTTTTTTATGAAAGTTTGCTTCCGGATCAGTGCAGGTGCTTCTTTCACGGATGGTTCTCTTAGCAACAAAATACACAACACAATCACTTATACCAAAGGAGAACAAACAAATGAAAAAAAGAAGCTTAATCACTCTGTCTCTATTCACCGCCATGATTTTGTCCGCAGGTTCTCTGACCGCCGGGGCAGAAGAATCTCACTATCCGGTAACCATCACTACCTATGATTATGAAAAAAATCCGGTAGAACTTACCTTCCAGGAGAAACCTTCAAAGGTTATTTCCGGTCAGCAGATCTGGAATGAGATTCTTCTGTATTTTAATCTGGATGAGTACATTGTGGGAGCAGCCACTTCTGACTCCAATGTATACGGAGATCTTCAGGAACGCTATGATGCTCTTCCCAAGCTGGAGGACACCTGGAACAACAAAGAGGGAATCGTGGCCCTGGAACCGGATGTGTTCTTTGGCTGGCGCTCCCACTTTGCAGAGGACAGTCTGGGTGATATCTATGACTGGACAGAGCGGGGAATCCAGCCAGTGGTCCTCAACTGCGCAAATAATGCCTGCGGCAATCCCTCCATCGAAGGCGTTCTTCAGGATTTCAAAAACGTAGGCGCTATTTTTGATATTGAAGATCAGACCGATGCTTACGTTGCAGACGCGGAAAAAATGCTGGATGAAATCCAGAAGAATGTATCCGCTCTGGACGCTCCAAAAACGGTACTGATGCTGGAATATTACGAAGGTTCCACCAGTGTGTTCGCATGGGGGACAAATTCCCTCTCCGGTCAAATGATCACCTACGCAGGCGGCAATAATCCCATTGCTGAGCAAGGGGATATCTCCCTGGAGGATATCGTTGCCATCAATCCGGATAAGATCATCCTGATGAATGCTGGAAATTCAGATACAGAGGAAGACCGCCAGAGCATCTACGATGCTTTTTATGCCTTAGAAGGGCTTCAGAATGTAACAGCAGTCAAAAATAAAGACGTAACCATCTATGCGCTGGATGACGTTTATGGCGGAGGCATCCGGATTGTTCCTGCAATCGACAGCATTTACCACTGGATCTATGACTAAAAAACAGCGGTCCATCATGGCAATTCTCCTGACAGGATTGACTCTGGGGTTGATCCTGTCCATTATTTTAGCAGTCACCATCGGAACCGTGCCAATCTCCGCCAAAGATGTCTACGGAATGATCTTATATCAGCTCACCGGGTTGGACCTGGGAGGCATGGCAGCCCTAAGCCAGGGGCCTATGCAGGATATTGTCTGGATCATACGCCTTCCCAGAGTACTGCTAAGCTGCATTGTGGGGATGAGTCTGGCTCTGGCCGGCGTTATCATGCAGGCCACTGTCCAGAATCCTCTGGCCGATCCCTATATCCTGGGGCTTTCTTCCGGAGCCTCTCTTGGCGCCACCTTCTCCATTATGATCGGCGCTTCCTCCGTGTTCACAGGGGCTCTTGCAAACACCGGGATCACCTTCTGGGGCTTTCTTGGTTCTGTGCTGGTATCCCTGGCGGTTTTCTTTTTAGCCAGTATAGGCGGAAGGATCACCACCTCCAAGCTGATCCTTTCCGGAACTGTCATGTCCAGCATCTGCGGAGCCTTCTCCAATATCATTATTTACATGAACAGTGATAAATCTGAGATCCAGTCCATCACCTTCTGGACTTTCGGAAGCCTGTCCACTGCCACCTGGGAAAAGCTTCGTCTGCCTGCCCTCTGCCTGCTTCTCTGTTTTCTGTTTTTTATGACCCAGCTTCGCAGGATCAACATCATGCTTTTGGGTGACGAGGCAGCCGCGACCCTGGGCGTGGATCTGGCCAGATCACGGAAAATCTACATGCTGATCACCTCCCTGCTTACCGCTGTAGTGGTGTGCAACTGCGGAATCATCGGCTTTGTCGGGCTGATGATTCCTCACATTGTCCGGGCTGTTGTAGGCACTGACTATCGCCGTCTGCTGCCCGTCACTGTGCTTACCGGAGGAATCTTTATGATCTGGGCAGATGTAGCGGCCAGAACTCTGGTCCCGAAAAGAGAAATTCCTATCGGCATCATTACCGCCGTCATAGGCGCGCCGGTATTTCTGATCATTATGCTGAAAAAAGCCTATGGATTTGGAGGGAAAGACTGATGGAACTTGCAGCAAAAAAGGTTTCTGTTGGAATCGGCGGAAAAGAAATTGTAAAAGAAGCCTCCATCCGAGTAAAGCAGGGAGAAATTGTAGGGCTCTTCGGTCCCAATGGAAGCGGAAAAAGCACTCTGCTAAAGAGTATTTACCGGGTCTTAAAACCCTCTGGGGGAGAAATTTTTCTGGACGACGTTGAACTGAAAAAAATGCCCCACCGGGAAACTGCCAAAAAAATGGCCGTAGTGACCCAGTTTACCACCCTCAACTTTGACTTTACTGTGGAAGAGATGGTCCTCATGGGCAGAAGTCCCCATAAAAAGCCTTTTGACCGGGATACGCCGGAAGATTTCCAAATTGTCAGGGAATGCCTGAAAAAGGTGGATATGGAGGCCTTTTCCAAACGGAAATTCTCCACGCTATCCGGTGGTGAAAAGCAGCGGATCCTTCTGGCCAGAGCTCTGGCTCAACAGACCGAGACCCTGATTCTGGATGAGCCTACCAATCATTTGGATATCAAATATCAGCTTCAGACCCTGGACATCATTAAGCGTCTTGGGAAAGGCGTTCTAATGGCGCTTCATGATCTGAATCTGGCCTTTCGGTACTGTGATTATGTATTTATCCTAAAAAATGGAATCGTTGTGGCGGACGGCACGCCAGAAAAAGTCATTACAGAGGAACTGGTCAGAACCGTCTATGAGGTGGAAAATCAGATCTTTATCAACCCCATTTCCGGTTGTCCTATGGTAACGTTTCTCTCCCCGCTGCCAAATGGATCTCCGGCCGTTTCCTTTGATCCAGCCGCAAAACCGCCTTCCCTATCCCCCAAAGAAAGGAGTCTTTTCCCATGAAAAAAATCGCCATACTGACCTGCCTGAAGGCCAATACCGTCTGCACCGGTGCCTCCTGCTTTCAAGCCTTTCACCAACGCACCAGAGGCTTTCAAAGGTATGCCGGTCAGGAGGTGCAGATTGCCGCTTTTATGAAATGCAATGGATGTACCAGCGATCCAAAGACAGATGCAGGAATCAAAGAAAAGGTTGCCCGATTGAAGAGCGAACAGATCGAAACCGTACATATCGGTGCCTGCACCTTGAAAGAAAATGGAGAGCGCTGTGAAAATATCGCAAAAATTATAGAAATGATCAAAAAGCAGAATATTTCCATTGTAGAAAAAACCCATGACCTATGAACACACAGGGCTGGAGGAAAATTCATTGGTATCAGAATTTTCCTCCAGCCCCAATTTTTCACTTTTCTTAACGCACCGGACAAACCCCATTGGCGCAGTCTGATCCGCCGATATCTAATTCCGTCTCCTCATGCTCATATCTGGACAGCAGAGAAGGATTGAAGGGGCGCATGGCATCCCTTCGCCGTTCGTATTCCTCCTGTTCAATAGCCTCGTAAGGCATCAGCTCATAAAAATTATCATCATAGCTCAAGAAAGAAAGGGCCACTACCTCATCCCAGTTTTCCCAAACCCACTGCTCCACTTCCTCCCACTCATTTTCCCGCACATGAACTGTAATGGAGCAGTTATGATCCACATAATGCTGCATAAACATCTTATAATTTTCCAGCTGTTCAATGGCTGAAACGTCAGATTTCACCAGCCCTTCTGGCGCCTGTACCGGAAACTCCACCACCTTGGTGATGGGATCCTCCGGATCCTGCCCCACCTCCGGCAAAACCGGATAGCCCAGATCTTCGCAGACCTTGCAGAGAGGATCTGCGGCAGTGATCCGCACCCTTCGGATATAGTAAGGAGAGTGAGAATAGTGAATCCCGCTGGATACTGCCGGAAGCAGGGATAAGGTCCCCTCCGGTTTAATCGTAGTCACTAACAGCGGCTCTTTTCCTCCCAACTGCGCTGCCATTTCCTTTGCTGCCCCATGAGCGGCTGCCCGCAGCTCCTCCAGAAGCTTTACCTGTTCCTCCCTGGTCATCTCTGTGGCATTCACCATATCCTGCCAGCCGGTAAGAGAACATCCCAGCAAGCGATCCCTTTGCTGCACCGCATTCCACTGATGAATCTCCAGTTCCCGACAAGTCATCCTATATCCTGCCCTGGCGGAAAGGCGCTGAGCCTCCAGCAGCTTTTTCCGGTTCAGCCCTCCCTCCTCCACAAAGCCCATCACATTTACTGTGGTGAGGTTGCACAGACCGTGACTGTCTAACAGAATTTCTCCGCAGGGATTGCAGCCATTAAAATTGGGGCGCCGCTTTGCACCTGCCTCTTCATTGATCCACCCCGGTTCTCCGGAATAGCGCATCTGCTGCAGATGCCAGTGAAGCTTGTCCCTGGAAGGCTTGCACCGGTAATAAATAGAATTGTTGCTCATCTGCCTGTGGGCAATTTTTTTGTCGATTTCCCAGTTTCCGTTAATCTGACGATACAGATGGCTCTTTGCCTGGATACAGCTCTCATCTTCCGCATCAATCAGACCAATCTCTGAGGTGCGGCGCACTCCTCCGGAAACCACATTTTCTCCGATGATATTGGCAATATCCAAAAGATCTATCGGCTTTAGCGCCACCCACTCTGCATTTTCCCGTTTTCCCGCTGCGGTAATGATCCTGTGAATCTTATCCAGCATATTCATCATGGAGGCATAGCCGCTGGCAGTTCCTCCGAAGGTCTTCAACCGTTCCCCCTTGGGCCGGATAGAATCGTATACTACGATCAATCGGCGGATCTTCCGGTACTCCTGATTGGTTAACAGATCAAAATAGTGGGTCAGAGCCTGAGCCCATCCCTCCTTGGAATCTCCGATGGTGATGGTGGCCGTATCTCCTGAAAATGTCAGATCCGTATATTCCAGCCGTTCTCTGGCTGGACGGGGATCATAGGACTTCTGGATAATGCTGAAATCAGTCCGCACCGGAGGCAGTTTCTTGGCATCTGACTCCAGCACCCGGACTCCAACGCCGCTTCCCACCATTAACAGGTAGAACAGATCATGAAATGCTGTAAAGCTGTCGATTACCGTAAAAGCGCAGTTATAATTTGCCATAGGATACTGTTCTGCCACCGCCGTACCGCCTACCCAGAGCGTACGTCCGGAAAGAAACTGGCGCATGTGATAAATATTATCGTACAGCTTTTCTGCCTCCTCCCTGGAAGTAGGCGCCAGGGAACAGTTATACTCCACTGCCCGGCATACCGTTTCCCACCAAAATTCTCTTCTTCCGTTGTTCGGCAGATATCTGGAGTAGGTTCTGGTATATACGAAGGCGCCTAACTGCTCCATAGGATTTTTCGTATGCTTATAGGGACTTAAAAATTCTTTTCTCAGCAGACCTTCTTTTCTGACGCCTCCAGCCCGCTCCTTTTCCTTTTCTAACCGGTACCGAATATAGGCCTTGGCAGTCTGATACTGATGCTGTTCAAACAGCGTCTCCTCCACGGTATCCTGGATCACCTCAATATCCCAGGTCTCTTCCTTTCGTTCCTGAAGCTTTGCAGACACTGCCCGGGTAATGCTCTGCACCATCTCATCATCATGTTCCCCCACTGCCGCCGCTGCCAGCTCAATTGCTCTTGCGATAAATTCTGCGTCAAAGGGCACAACTTTACCGCTTCGTTTTCTTACATTCATAGGACACCTCCTGATTTTCTGCACTCCAGGTTCTGCCTCCCAACTGGCACAGCTGAATCTTCCTCTCTGTTCGCCTGATTTTTCCTGTTTTGGGGCAGTCCCTTTTTTGTTATCATATCAGATATCCTAGTAAAATACTAGGATTTTCTTTCAAGAATCCTGTTTCTTCTATTTTACACAAAAATCAGGTTCCTTTTTTAGAAAAAGTATCTATTTTGCCGTACTCTGTTTTTTTCCATCTCTTCCGCAGCCGGCCGGTTCTCTGCAAATTCTGTTTACTATTTCCTTCTTTTCGCTTATAATAGCATCAGTATGCAAAGGGCTGCACCATCCTTTGAAACGGTTGAAGAAGTTATGAACATAATGGAAGGAAGATACCCTGCTTATGAAAAACAATGCCATGAAAAAATATTTTTATATTTCTCTCACTGTGCTGGGCACTGCTGCTCTTGGCGGACTGGTGCTAATGCTTCTGTTTTATACAGACGACCTGGCCAACGCTGTCAAACGTCTGCTGGCTATTCCCCAACCCTTTATTTACGGCGCAGTGATCGCCTATATTTTGACTCCCGTGTGCAGACTGCTGGAAACTCTCCTCACCAGGCTGGAACACCGTCTCTTTAAAAAGGAACATCCTAAAATTCTTCGGGCCTGCTCCGTAGGTCTTAGCTTTGCCCTGGGACTCCTGCTGATCTTTTTGTTTTTTGTGGCTGTGATTCCTCAGCTGGTTACCAGTATCTCTGCCATCATCTCCCTGATTCCCGATGTTATGACCGACTTCCAGATCTGGCTGGAAACCCTTGAGAGCGGGGAGTGGTCTCACGAGCTGGTAGTAGCTCTGGAACAAGCCATCACCACCTTGAGCAAATGGCTGGAGGATTTCCTCAGCACAGACCTTCTGCCCCAGATGCAGGCCCTCATCTCCAATGTGACCTCCAGTGTGTTCAGCCTTATCGATGTGCTGAAAAACTTCGGTATCGGCTGCATTGTGGCTTTCTACCTGCTCTCAGGCAGGGAGCGTTTCTGCGCTCAGGCAAAACTGCTGCTGTACAGTATTTTTAATCAGACCTGGGCAGACCGGATCCTGGCGGAGGTTCACTATGCAGACCGGATGTTCAGCGGCTTCCTAAGCGGCCAGCTGCTGGATTCTGCTATCATCGGAGTAATCTGCTTTTGCTTTACCTCCCTCACCAAGACTCCCTACGCCCTGCTGATCAGTGTGATCGTAGGCGTCACCAACATGATCCCCTTTTTCGGGCCATACCTGGGGGCAATCCCATCTGCCATTTTTATCCTCATGGTGAGCCCCTCCCAGTGTCTGCTGTTTCTTATTTTTATCCTGATCCTGCAGCAGATTGACGGAAACGTGATCAGCCCCCATATTCTGGGAGAAAAATTGGGGATCTCCGGTATCTGGGTTCTGTTTGCCATCCTGTTTTTCGGTTCTTTGTGGGGTCTTCTCGGAATGCTCATCGGGGTTCCGGTGTTTGCCATTCTCTACGATCTGATTCGAAAATCCATCCGCTTAGGACTCCGGCGTCAAAAACAGGAAGCCCTGCTGGAGGATTATCGCCGAAATTTCCCGGAGGACTGATCTTAAATACACTTAGTGCCGTTCCTCCCCCTCAAAGGTTTCGCAGAACCTGGCCGAGAAAGAAGGCTCCCTATTTCCTGCATACAGATGGGAAATATCCCCGATTTTGGAAGCCCGGAAGGTAACAATGCCCTTTTCCCGCTCCTCTGTAAATACCTCTGTGACAGAGGTGGGCGCCATGGCCAGATTCTGCCACAGCAGGAAAGGCGAAACATTCCACAGATGGGACAGCACCGCGCAGGTGGCGCCAAAATGGCAGTACAGGGCAATGGTATCCCGGTTTCCCTGATGGGTTCTGTACCATCCAGCCTCCCGGTGATAGCCATACTGCGCCAGCAGTTCATCCACCCCTGCCGAAACCATCTCATAAACTTTGTTGAGATCGCTGCAGCGGGCCACCTCACTGTCCTTCCACCCATCTCCCGTAAAATACTCCGGCTGTTTCTGCCAGTAGGAGGGAACCATGTCCCAGGCAATCCGTTTTCGGAACCTCCCATCCTCTTTCTCTGTATCCGGATAAGCCCTTTGCAGAGCCTCACTTCCATTAATGTCCACTCTGGCTGGAAATTCCTGAAGCCAGTCCAGCACACTGGCCATTCTCCCGTTTCTCTTCAGTGTATACTCTGCGGTCTCCCTGGCTCTCCCAAGAGGCGATACATAAAAATCTGTCACGTCTTCTTTTGCCATGCGCTCCGCCAGAAGGGCAGCCTCTACCTTCCCTCTTTCTGTCAGCGCATCCCTCTCATAATCAGGATCCCCATGGCGTATCAATAAAATTCTCATTTTTCTCCTTTCCGGCCATCCTGCCCTTCTCCCTGCACGCAGATCACCATTTCCGGATACTTTCCCACCGGCAAAGGCAGACAGGGCCGCCAACCGTGGCCCCAGCCATCGAATTGTGTTTTATAACGTTTTCCAGAACATGGTATCTTCTTTTTCGCCCGTATCTTCATTGCCTCCCTCTGACAGGATTGAAAAATCTTCCCTGGGATAGAAGGCAACTGCTCATAAATTCTTCTGGGCTAAAAGAATGAGGGGCCATATTTCCCAAAAGCCACAGCTTCATAACCTGTTCTGTATCTGACATCTGGAATTTCCGAATTATCTTTTCTCCCTCCTGCACTTTGCTGAATATCGACTTGAAACACCGGCAGTAAGAAGAACCATACACAGACCGGAGAGGAAAAACCAGACATTTACCCCTACTTTTTCTGCTATTGGGCTGCTAAAAAGCAAGCCAATCGGCATTGTAACAGAAGAGATCAGAGTAAGTACCGAAAATGCCCGCCCCATTTTTTCCGGAGATATGGTTTCCTGCATATAGGCAGTCAGCGGAATTGTATGAACATTTCCGAAAGCTCCTAAACAGCTGCAGCCTCCTGCAAAGAAAAACCAGCCACCATAAGTCGGCGGTATGATACCGCAGATCAGTGACATCACTCCCATTCCAAACAAACCGATAAAGGAAACTCTGATTTTCCGATTTATCTTCAGAACGCTGGAAAATAAAAGGGAAGCTATCATCATGCCAATTGCAAAGGACAGTTCCACAGCGCTGCCATACATTGCCGACAACTTAAAATAGTCACTTGTCATCAGTGGATAAAAAGAAGATAACGGTGCATAGAAGAACATACAGAGTGCTTCTGCACTCACGATATAAAACAATTTTTTATCTTCTTTGAATACCTGCAATCCCTCTTTTATTTCTGCTGTAAAATGCTGTTTTTCCCGTTCTGTCTTTTCAAGTTCCGGAATTTTAACAATAGCTAACGCAATACTTGCTAAAATTGCTCCCACCACATCGCTCATCAAAACGACGGACATCGGGAAAATCGCATACAAAGACGCACCGATTACCGGCCCCAGTAAAAATGAACCGGCATTTAGAAGCTGCATCCACCCATTCGTCTTTACTAACTGATCTTTTGGTACAAGCTCCGGAATAATCGACTGTATTGCCGGCTGCTGGAATGTGCTTCCAATTCCCCGGACACACAGCATAACAAACACCGTCCATACAGGCAGGTCAAAAAAGAACAGCAATCCTGCATAAATCAGGGCAACTGCCCCCATTGCCATATCCGAAAAAATAGAGATAAATTTTCGGTTATAACGGTCAGCCGCAATTCCAGCCAGCGGACTAAATAAGGTCATTGGGAGATAGGCAACAAGCCCTGCTATTCCCAACATAAATGGCGAAGATGTTTTTTCAGCAAGCCACCAAATCAGAGCAAATTGAACGCCGTGGCTTCCTAACATGGAAACTGCCTGTCCCAATGCGACAGCCATAAACTGTGATTTCCATTTTTGTTTTTGTATTTTTTCCATATCAAATTGTCCTCTCATTTGCAAAATAGTTTTTCAAACAGGGGACAATATCAAATGCGATCATCCCCTTATTGTGCTGCTTCCGACATCAAGCCACCTCCCTTCAAAAAATTTTATTTTCCGCTTAATATAGCATCCCTGTACACGGATGCAGCTATAAATAGTTCCTGATAGCTAATTTAATATATCTATTTTCCATTACTAGCTAATCAAACAGCAGACTATAAGCCTCCTCATACACGCCTTCCGAGTGGACAATATGATAATACCTGTCATTCAATTGTGCAGAAGAAAATTGCGAATCATTGTGTAAATTTACAAATAGTGATGAATTTTCCAAATCCACTTTAACGGTGATGTGAGTATCACCATCTAAAACGGTATGGGATTTTATCGCAGGTAAAAGTTTATTTCTTATTTTTACATTTTCAAATACAGATACAAGACGGTCATTTAAATCTTTTGATATTTCATTCTTTGATAAATCTAATGTACCATATATACCGTCTTTTTTATAGTCAATGCTAATTAATCTTATTTCAGGATTATCATTTGAACGAATCATCTGTTTATCCTTAAAATATACGAAGCATGTCATTGCAGCAGCGATAACTACTAAAAACAAGTAAAAATATTTCTTCCGTTCTGCTTGTCTTATCCCTTCAACGAATCGGTTCTTCTCTTGCTTCATGATTGATCCTTTTTCAAAATTCCAATTTTCTGCACTTTTCCTTATAGCTTTTTACACATAAATAATTCTTGCTTCCTTTGTTTTAAACTAACTTCGTGATTGTTATTATAGAAACCGACAAACTCAAAAAAGATACCCAAACTGGTCAATGCACCTGCTGCAAAATCATCGATCGGATTATTAAAAATCATTGCCAATACTTCAAATTGATGATTTAAAATAACCAACAAAAAGCAAATACCACCTATAATAAAGTACTTATTTACTTTCTTTCTTTTGACTTCTTTTTCATTGCTGCTATATTCTGCAACCTTCAATACAGCTTCTTTTAATTCTTCATTCATTTTCTCGCTTTTCCGTTCTCCCTCCAATAATTCTCGCAAATCAATTTCATAATAATCGGACAGCTCAATCAGCGTATCTAAATCAGGCATATTATTACCTGTTTCCCACCTTGATACAGACCGTCGAGATACATGAAACTGTTCTGCAAGCTGTTCCTGAGTAAGCCCTTTCTCTTTACGAAGTTCTTTCAAAAATTCTCCAATTTTTATTTGATTCATATTTTTTTGGCCTCCTTGGAAAACATCTTATCTTTAGCCAACTAAAAAGTACAGGACACAAAGCGAGCAATATCCTGATTTTATGAACGGGACACTTCATGTCTCATTCATGATCCATTCAGAAAGCCCCAATGATACTATTTCTTCTTTTTCAGCTTCGGGGCTGGCAGTTCCTCATACAATGAAAAAGCAAAGTGCATACAATCCACCCAATATATAATTTGCTCGTAAATTAATATTCCAAACTATCTGCGTTCAAAAGGAAATACTTCATTCCCATAATGACAAAGCCTTCCTCATTTCTCCAAGGTTTCTTGCTGCCATTCACAATGACAATTTTCTTGAAAGAGTCCGGAATATTACGCAGAGAACTGAACTCCTGCGTCTGCTTTTCTTCTGAAGTCATGTCATAAGCAACCTGGATGTAATATCTCTGATTGCCCTGATTTACCACAAAGTCAACCTCCAGCTGCTTGCGAGCTCGCTTACCTTCCTTATCCTTCCCGAAGATCTCCACAATCCCCACATCCACATTGCAGCCACGGATCAACAGCTCATTATATACAATGTTCTCCATGATATGGGTAGGTTCCTGCTGTCTGAAATTCAGCCGAGCATTCCTCAGCCCCAAATCAGTAAAGTAGTATTTCAGATTTGCACCGACATACCTTCTGCCTTTAATATCATATCGACTTGCCTTGGAAATCAAAAATGCATCCGTCAAATAGTCAATATGGTTAGAGATGGTTTTATTGGCATAAGTCATCTGACGCTCACTGGCAAAGGTATTGGCAATCTTCGATGGATTCGTCGGGGAACCGATCGCAGATGCAAGCACATCAACCAGAATACCGATCTCATCCACACTCTGAATCTTATTTCTTTCTATAACATCCTTTAAATAAACATTTGAAAAAATATTTTTTAGATAGTCTGCTTTCTGTCGTTCACTCTGGAAGGTTACGACCTGGGGAAGTCCTCCGTAGATCATATAGTCATCCCAGGCTTCATCATAATCGCCGTCATAGACAGAATAAAACTCCGCAAAAGAGAGGGGATAAATTCTGATTTCATCACCCCTGCCACGGAACTCGGTCACGATGTCGCTGGAAAGGAACTTGGAGTTACTTCCGGTAACATACACATCCATATTGCTCATGCGGAGCAGACTGTTCAGCACTTCCTCAAATCGTGGCATAAACTGCACTTCATCCAGAAGCAGATAATACTTCCCATCTTCTTTCACAGCATCCTTGATGAACTTAAAGCACACCTTGGGATCTCTTAATTCCTCGTTCTCAATACCGTCCAATGCAATCTCAATAATATGGTTGGCATCAACACCGTTCTCCAACAAATATCTCTTAAAGATGGTAAACAGCAAAAATGATTTTCCGCATCTACGAATGCCGGTAATCACCTTTATCATTCCATTATCTTTTCGTTCAATTAGCTGCTGTAGGTAAGCGTCTCTTTTAATTTCCATTATCGCACTCCCCATTTCCGTGCATCCGCACACTTTTTGGTAATGGTATTCTATCACAAAACAAATTGAATTTCATTCCTATTTTGTGTGCATCTGCACGTTTTTATATAATGAAGGCAAATATTTTTCAAATCTGCAGCCCACTAAAAAGTACAGGACACAAAGCAAGCAATATCCTTGAGCAATTTCTGTTGCATAACCTTTGCACCAAAATTTTTTATGTACACAATACGCGATATCATATACTTTCTTATCTTCACTTATCATGAAACTGCACGTTTCCCCCGTTCTAAGGTATCTTTAAAGACAGGAATTAAATACTATATGCCCATAAAGCATCTTCTTTCGTAAATCCGCTTAATAAAAGTCTTGAAGTTTCAATATCAATTATTTTCAATTTTTCCCCCTCACTTTCTATTTTCATCAGCACGCCTCCCCGATAATCTCTATTTTTAGTGAAAACAGGCAGTTAATCCTAAAACTGCCTGCTCTGTGGATATGGATATAATTTTCTCAAAAATCATAGCAATGCTATTCTGATAAACTTTCAAGAATTGAAATATCATGCTTATCTTTATCTCTTAATTCATAA
>CAJLNC010000039.1 GCA_905207905.1 uncultured Lachnospiraceae bacterium
TTTTCCCTATCTGCATTATGTGGGAAATTACCTCCGGGATTTTGCGGAGAATCTTTTCCAGGGGGATTTTTCTGTAAAAATGTATGATTTTACCCTGGGTATGGGAGATGATGTGAATGCGGTTTTCCGTTCGCATCCCCTGGATTTTCTGAGTGTCCTGGTGCCGGGACGGTATACGGAAGTTTTGTATAATCTCCTTACGCTGCTGCGGATGTATCTGGCAGGGCTTGGCTTTTCGGCTTTTTGCCTCTACATGAAGCGCCCGGCTTCTGTGGCGCTGCTTGGCAGTATGGTTTATTTAAGCTGCGGCTATGTGATGAAGCTTGGAATGATGCATCCCACCTTTCTTTCCGCCATGATTGTTTTGCCTCTGCTGCTTCTGGGGGCGGAGCAGGTGATGAAGAAGGGCAGTATTCTGCTGTTTTCTTTTGTGACGGCTATGGGCTTTTTAAGCAATTATTACTTTATGTATATGTGTACCCTGGCCTTGGGCATTTACGTGCTGGTGCGCTTTTTTGAGCTTTATCAGGACAGGAGAGGGAGAGAATTTTTTTCTCTGTTTTTTCGGATGGGGGGCGCTTATTTGCTGGGGCTTGGAATGACGGCGGCAGTGCTGTTTCCCACTATTATGAGGCTTACTTCCTCCCTGCGTCTTGAAACAGAAAGCGCAGGAGAAAATTTGCTGTTTTATGAAAACTGGAAACGGTATTACCAGTGGTTTTTGGATCTGATTGCGCCCTATCGGAATACGGGGAGCAATACGCATCTGAATTTTTGTGTTTTGGCGATTCCGGCGGCGGTGCTGCTGTTTCTGCAAAAAGGACGGAAATATCTGGGGCTGAAAGCGGCCCTGGCCCTGGAGGCGGTTATGCTGCTGATCCCGGCAGGCGGTTATGTGATGGCAGGGTTCAGCAATGTGAACAACCGCTGGACGTTTCTTCTGTCCTTTACCCTGGCGCTTGTCTGCGTTTTTGTATTTCAGGAGTTTCATGTGCTTACCCAAAAAGCCAGGCGGGCACTTCTGATTTTGTGTCTGGCCTTTGGCGGGGCAGCGGCTTATGATTACCTGTTTCAGTCCCAAAATCCCTATGTGCTTCTGGGATTTGGGGAGCTTTTGGCAGCTGCCTGCCTGCTGGCATTTGGGACAAACTTATGGAGAGGGAAAAAAGAACGGATGAGAGCCCTCTTTGGGCTGGTGATGGTGAGCACCCTGATCAACAGCTATGCCACCTTCAGCCCCTCTCTTGGAAATATGTCCAGCCAGTTTACAGACAGAGGGCAGGTGCTTTCTGACTATGAAACTTCTCCCTACACCCGGTACAGCCGGATTGAGGAGGATGGATTTTTCCGCACGGATACCAGCGTGATGGGAACCGGGAAGGAGAATTGCTCGGTGATCTTAGGTTATCAGGGCGTCTCTATGTACAACAGTGTTCTGAACGGAGATCTGACCCAGTATCTATTAGATCAGGAGAGCCCGGGAATCAATGCTGTGCATCGGATTTTTGGCCTGGACGGCCGTACAGCCTCAGAGGCGCTGGCTAATGTAACGTATTATATGACTGCGGCAGGGGATGAACAGCAGGTGCCGTACGGGTTTGCGCTGGATCAACAGGCCTCCACGGCAGAGTATTCCATCTATAAAAACCAGCATCCGCTGGCTTTCGGGTACACTTATGATACGGTGATTGGCCGGGAGGATTATGAAAAGCTAAGTCCCCTGGAACGGCAGCAGGTGATGCTGGAGGCTGCTGTGGTGGAAAGAGGGGAAGCTGGAAAACCGGAAAAAACTGGTGAGACAGAAGATGCGGCGCAGACAGAAAAGGAAAAAGTCAGCGGATTTCCCAAGAGAATCTCATCTCCTTCTCAGGAGATTTTGACCATACCGGTAGAACTGCCCCAAAAGGGAGACGGGATAAAGGCCACGGAAAATGGATACCGGGCTGTGGAAAATCTGGCGGAACTTTCGTTTCCTTTTGAAAAGAAGGCCGGATATGAGTGCTACGTCCGTTTGGTGGGTCTGGAACGCAATCGGGACTATAGCTTTGTGGATGTGTACACCGACGAGCTGGCAAAGACGTTGACGGTTCGGGGAAAAACAGCAGTCTATTCTCTGGGGCGCAGCAATTATCTGGTAAATTTGGGGCATTATGATCAGGACGGCCAGGGAAGGATCCGCATCAGCTTCCGGGAAAAAGGCAATTATAAGCTGGCCGGTGTGGAACTTTGCTATGTTCCGCTGGGACAGTATGAAGCGCAGATAGAGCAGTTAAATCAGGAGGTTTTGGAGGATGTGGAGTTTGGCACCAACCGGATTTCTGGCAGGGTAAGTCTGGAAGACAAAAAAATCATGGCCTTCTCCATTCCCTACAGCAGGGGGTGGAAGGCCACGGTAGATGGGAAACCGGCAACCCTTGAAAAGGTAAATGTAGCTTATCTTGGTCTTTCCCTGGAGCCGGGAGAACATGAGGTGCTTCTTACTTACCGTTCTCCCGGAAGCAGGGCAGGAACGCTGGTAACCGTGATCAGTGTGGCGGTGTTTGCGCTTCTTCTTGTTTTGTGGATTCGGAAACGTCGGTTCTGGTCAAAATCGTAAGCGTTTTATGCTGGTAGGCAGTTTCATAGCCGTTTGCTTTTAGATTTTCGATAATGCCCGGGTATTTCTTCTTGTCAGAATGGAATACCAGAGCATATTTTGCCTCTGAGACCAGACTGGTATCCAGCATACTGTTATATCCTGCGTTTCGCGGCATTGCCAGGGTCAGCGCCGTCTGCGCTCCGGGCTTGCGAAGGCCGTACTGGGCAATGGTATTGTCCCAGCGGCTGTTTGCCGGTGAAATGTCGAAGATTTCCTGAAAATCTTCCTTTGCTGTCTGGTAAAGCTGTTTCTGCTCTTCGGTAAAAACCCGGCGTTCCAGATTGTTTACGGACATCTGATAGAAGGAAGGCAGGGCAAAGAGGGACAGCAGCAGGCAAAGAAACGTCAGCTTTTTGCTGCGGCAGAGAGCCAAAAGCAGCACAGCGCTGGCAAATGCGGTGTTTAGTCCTCTGCATACGGTCCACAGAGAGGGATTGTGGTATACCAGGCAGTACCCTCCCAGGGCTCCTGCCAGCAGATAGAAAGCCAGCAGGTACAGGAGCAGATTTTTTGGGACTGGTTTTGGGGCGCCTTTTAAGGAGACTTCTTTACAGCCCCGATTGATAGCCCGGAGAGCCAGAAACAGGGTGAGAAACAAAATGATCAGGAAGGTCAGGAGAAACAGGGATACGAAGCCGTAGGAGGTAGTCCTGTTTTCCCAAAGACCAGCTGGAGTAAAATTTTTCAGCACCAGCCAGGCACTGTTTATTTTTTTCAGGATCATTTCTTTTAGAGAGAGGGTCTCACCGCTGGAAACGTACAGGGGAGATACCACTAAAAACAGAACCTTTCTCATGAACACTGCCAGAACGGCAGTGATGATCCCGGAGATTCCAAGGCGCAGCCACAGTTTTTTTACCGGGAGTACCAGCATCAGGTATACGGGAACAAACAGAGTGAGCAGCAGGTAGGCCTGGGCACAGTAAAGCAGAAACAGAGGCATAAAAACGTATTGAAAGAATTTTCCGCAGCCCTTGTAGATCCGGATCATGCAGCCGGTGAGCACAATGCCAAGCCCCCATCGCAGTGGTTCTGCCATGGAAGAGACGGAGTAGAAAATATTCAGAAGCAGGGTGCAGTAGCCGATGAGCAGATAGGGAAGCTCTTTTTTGGTGACCCTTGCCAGCAGAGCGAAGAAAAACAGTGCAAGCCCCAGCATGGTCACATTGGCAATGCACATGGAGTAGAGATCAAAACCAAAGATCTTCCCCCAAATGGCATAGGGAATCAGGATGGCAATGCCCCAGGGGCCGAAGGTTCCGTGAGGAGCATGAGTGCCGTTGTAGCCAAAGTACCCCAGGGGCATATTGGAGTCTACCATGGCGGTAATCTGATGATACCAGAACAGTTCGTCCGACACCACCGGGGCGGCGCTGACGGCGGTTCCCGTAAGTTTCATAAAGAGAAGCCACAGAAGAAAAAGGGCTGCTGGAAGAAAAACCAGCAGGAAATAAAAACTGTAAAGTTTAGATTTTTGTTTCATAACAGAATTCCTCTCTTTTTTCGTTTGGGGTTGTGGCAATCTCTGTCTGGCAATGTTTTTCGGGCGGTTTTTCAGAAACAGGAATCTGCTCTTTTAGGAAAAAACCCCGAAAATCCATCAGGCGGATGCTGTCGCAGCCCTCAGAATATAGCTTATCTTACCATCTGGCAGGCCGGTGTACAAGAGATAATCCTTTTCTTTTTCCACTGTTTTGCTGTACAAATAGAAAAATGTCTGCTAGAATAAAAACGTACAAATGAAAAAGTAGTTCTAGGAGGCATTTATATGCTGCATACAGTGATTATTCCCTGTTACAAGTCAGATCAGACCATCCGCAAGGTGGTGGAGATGACGATGGCAGAGTTTGAACGGATGGGCCGGAAGGAATATGAGTTCGTTCTGGTGGATGACTGTTCGCCTGACGGGGGAAAGACAGTGCAGGTTCTAAGGAGCCTGGTGCAGGACTATGCATGTGTGAAAGTGGTAGAACTGGCAAAGAACGCCGGCCAGCACAATGCAGTGATGGCGGGCTTAAATTATGCGTCCGGAGATGTGATCATCGCCATGGATGATGATGGACAGACTCATCCTTCCCAGCTTCCTATTATTTTGGACGAGCTGGAGAAGGGGTATGACATTGTTTACGGATACTATCCACAGAAAAAGCACAGCAAATTCCGCAATTTCGGAAGTTATATCAATTATCTTACCGTGAGGATCCTGTTAAAAAAGCCGAAGGATCTGAAAACCTCCAGCTTTTGGGCTATCCGAAGGTTTGTGCGGGATTACGCAGTTCAGTATCCCAGCGCCTACACCCATCTTCAGGGGGTGTTCCTTCGAATTACCAGAAATATCGGTTCTGTGCCCATTCAGCATTTTGACCGGGAGGTGGGTACTTCTAATTATAATATGAAGAAGCTGCTGCAGCTCTGGTCCAATATTCTCGGCTTTTCCACAGTCCCCCTTCATCTGGCCATGCATCTGGGCTATTTCTTTGCAGGGGTTGGTTTCATTGGAGCCGTTGCCGTTGTGATCCGGAAGATCATCCGTCCGGTGACTGCCATCGGCTGGCCGTCCATGATGATGGCCATCTGCTTTTTCTCTGGACTGATCCTGCTGTTTTTGGGGCTGATCGGAGAATACATCGGAAGAATTTTCCTGGGAATGAACAACAATCCTCAGTTTGTGGTGCGCCAGATAGACGAACACGGAGTCAGTCCGTACCTGCTGAACCGGGAGGGGATTCGGTTTGAGAAAGTATCGGAGATGGAAGAGAAGGGAAATCAGGAACACGAGGAAGCAAAGAGGGAGGAGCACGTATGAAGAAGTTAATGGTTATGGGCGCTGGCATCTACCAGGTGCCTCTGATTAAAAAGGCAAAGGAGATGGGAATTCACACCATCGCAGTCAGTATTCCCGGAAATTATCCGGGCTTTGCGGTGGCGGATGAGATCTGCCATATCAATACCGTAGATTATGACGAGGTGCTGCGGGTTGCCAGAGAAAAGAAGATCGATGGCATTGTGACAGCGGGAACGGATGTGGCGGTGATCACCATCGGCAAGGTCTGTGATGAGATGGGACTTTGCGGTTTGAGTTTTGAGGCTGCCAAAGTGGCTGCGGACAAGATGCTGATGAAGGAGCGGTACGAAGCCTGCGGAGTCCGTACAGCCAGATACCGGAAGGTGTATTTTGAGGAAGATGTGCAGGAGGCCATCCAGGATCTGGAGTATCCCCTGATTTTTAAGGCTGTGGATTCTTCCGGAAGCAGAGGCATCACCAGAGTCAACACTCCGGCAGATATTGAGCGGGCAGTGGAGGCGGTGAAGAAAACTACCAGAAAAAAATACTATATTGTGGAAGAATTTATTATCGGTGAGGAGTTTGGCGCCCAGGCCTTTGTATTTGGCGGAAAAGTTCAGTTTGTGCTGCCTCACGGGGATTATGTATTTGTGGGGGATACCGGGGTTCCGGTGGGACATTTTGCCCCGTATGAGCTGGACGATGAGCTGCTTGCAGATGTGTATGACCAGACTGAGAAGGCGGTCAAGGCGATGGGGCTGGACAACTGTGCCATCAATGCAGATTTTATTATGAAGGATCACAAGACCTATGTGCTGGAGATCGGAGGCCGTTCCGGAGCGACCTGTCTGGCAGAGCTGGTTTCTATCTACTATGGCTATGATTATTACGAAAAGATTATCCAGGCCGCTTTGGGAATCCAGCCGGAATTTCCCCAGGATCAGGCGGTGCCGAATGCCAGCAAACTGCTGATGAGCGACAGGGACGGAGTAATTCGCTCTATGGCCAATCACAATGCTCCGGATGAGCGGATTTATGAGATCATGTTTGACTACACAGTGGGAGACTCAGTGAAAAAATTCCATGTAGGGCCAAACCGAATCGGGCATGTGATCACCAAGGGTAAAACGCTGCAGGAGGCCACAGACGCCCTGGATGAGGCGCTTAATAAAATTGAGATCTGTGTGGAATAACAGGGAGGCGAAGGCGTTTTGCACGGTTCCCCAGAAGAATAGAACGGAGGAAAGCAATGTTTGAAAAGCTGCAGAAAAAGCTGGGAAATGTGTATCTGCTTTTTGATCTTACCAAGATGAAAAAGAAGATCCCCAGGAATTTTTCAAAGGTGATGGATATGCAGTCACGCCGGCTGCAGAAACTGATGAAAAAGGCTTACAAGATCCCTTTTTACAAGGAACGCTTTGACGCGGCAGGGGTGAAGCCGGAGGATATTAAGACGGGAGATGATCTGGCAAAGCTGCCTCTTCTGACGAAGGACGACCTGCGGGAGTGGATGAATCAGGAGCTTCAGAATCCGAAGTACAAGGATTGGATTGTGGATACCACCAGCGGTTCCACGGGAAAACCATTGTCAGTGCTGTTTTCTCCTAAGGAAAAGGCTTATATGAAGGCCAACTGGTTTCGGGTAATGATGGTGGCCGGATACAATCCCTTCTTTGGAAAGACTATGAGCCGTATCAATGCCCATGATGAGAATGCGGGGGGGAGAGATACCTTTCTGCAGCGATTCGGGATTCTGCGCCGGAAGTATGTGGATCAGTATGCGCCGGAGGCGGAGGTGATCGACGCAATCAATGAGTACAAGCCGGATTGGCTTTACATGAACAAGACAGAACTGATGCGGATTGTTCTTTACAGCAACAAGACGGGCAAGAAGATTTTTCACCCGAAGTTTTACGATCCCATCAGCGAAAAGGTGGATGAAAACAACCGGAAACTGTTTATCAAGACTCTGGGAGAAGGAATCATCGATTCTTACGGAAGCGCTGAGACTGGAGCCTGCATGGTGCGGCTGCCCGGGAAGTCCTACTATGTGATTCACAATGATTCTTTTGTGGTGAATGTGGTGGACGATCAAAATCAGCTGGCAGAGGAAGGAAAGCTGGTGATCACACCGCTTTACAAGACGGATCTGCCTCTGATCAACTATTCTATTGGGGATAAGGCTACCTGCAAGGTGAAAAACGGCGTGCGGTTTGTCACCAGCGTGCAGGGACGGATGAATGATTATTTTTACTATGAGGACGGAAGTGTTACCAGCTTTTTTGAGGTGACTCCGGTGATCGCCCACTGCGCGGACATTCTGCAGATCCGCTTTATCGAGGAGACCTATGATCGGATCCATGTGCAGATCGTCCGGGATGATAAGGCCAAGATGAACCGGCAGGAGATCGAAGCGTATCTCACCACCAACCTGAACAAGATCTTTAAGAAGCCTTTTGAGTTCGAGTTTGAGTGGATGGATTCTATTCCGCCGGATAAGAATGGAAAGCTGCGGATGATCGTGTGCAATGTCAAGCAGGATGAAAGCAGCAGGGCGTTTTAGGAAAGCGGCAGCAAATGCGGTCTGCCGCAGGTGAAGAAGTCTGCGTGGCTTTTTTATGCGTCCGAAAAGGGCGGGAGAGAGTCTGACAGTAGAAGAAGAGAATATGGCTGATCAAAAAACTGTCTTAAAAGACCAGAGGATAGGGGTGCCTGTCGGAAGGAGCTTTTCAGACAGTTTTTTCATGCAGGAGTCTTTTCAAAATTCTTTTTTAGGAGAGTGGAAACGTGCAGAAAATAATGAACAGAAAGAGGGAAAAAGCAAAGATTTCTAAAGAAAAACAGCCTTCTGTTTAAAAAAAATTTAGAATTTCAGGGGTTATAAACCATTGGGATGTATGGTAGAATGATTACCGTATAGAAATGTTTGAAAAAGGAAGGAAGCAAGATGAAAAAAGTTCTTTCTGATTTAATAAAGAAAAAAAAGAAAGAAAATGGAGAAAAAACGGAAAACCAGACCATGACAGAAGAGGCTTCCCAGTCGGCGGCCAATGCAGGTACAGCGCTTATGGCGGTCACTCAGCCGGGAGAGGCGGCTCTGACAGAAAGCAAGTCAGGCTCTTTGGCAGAAAACGCAGATACCAGTCAGGAGGGAGCCGGGGAGGAAGAGATACCGCTGGAGCCGCTGAAACGGGTGAAACCCAGTCTGAGCAGAGGACTGACCAGAGAGCAGGTGCAGGAGCGGATTGCCCACAAAGCTGTGAACACTCCTGTTGAGGCGGACAGCCAGACCCTGAAGGATATTGTAAAGGAAAATGTATTCACCTATTTTAACCTGATTTTTCTGATTATTGCCATTTTGCTGATTATGGTGGGATCTTTCCGGGATCTTACATTTCTGCCTATTATTCTGGCCAATACCTGTATCGGTATTTTCCAGGAGTGGCGTTCCAAGGTGACTTTGGACAAACTTACCATCCTCAGTGCCCCCAGGACCAAAACCTTACGGGACGGCCAGGAGCAGGTGATTGTGGCGGAGGACCTGGTGCTGGATGACCTGGTGATTTTTGAGGCGGGCAACCAGATCCCAGCAGATGCGGTGGTGCAGGAGGGAGAAGTATCGGTTAATGAGTCTCTTCTCACCGGAGAAGCAGATGAGATATCTAAAAAACCGGGGGATCAGCTTTTGTCCGGAAGCTTTATCGTGTCCGGAACCTGCAAGGCCAGGCTGGACAAGGTGGGAGCGGATTCCTATATTTCCAAGCTGACACTGGAAGCGAAAGCCCAGAAGAGGGAAGAGCAGTCGGAGATGATCCGTTCTCTGGATCGCCTGGTAAAGATTGTGGGGATTCTGATTATTCCCATCGGTATTCTTTTGTTTTCCCAGCAGTATTTTATCAATGGAGCGAACCTTAGAGACAGCGTCACAGGCACAGTGGCGGCGGTGATCGGTATGATTCCGGAAGGCTTGTATCTCCTGGCCAGTGTGGCCATGGCAGTGAGCGTGATGCGGCTGGCCATGAATAAGGTGCTGGTTCACAATATGAAATCCATTGAGACGCTGGCCAGAGTGGATGTGCTCTGTGTGGATAAGACGGGGACCATCACGGAAAATACGATGACCGTAAAGCGGGCCATTCCCCTGCATCCGGTAAAGAGACCTGAGACGGAAATCAGGCAGGAGAATGCGGCCGCAGCGGAGAAAAATGAAAGCCAGACAGCCCGGAGCGGGGAAGAACAGCAGAACCAGAAAACGCTTCAGAATCTGGCAGATACGGCAGCAGAACCGGCCGAGACCATGGAAACAGCAGAAAAACAGTCTCAGACAGCGGACGAGATACCGGAACCGGATTTTACGCCGGAGGAACTGGCATCCCTGGAACTGCAGCTGGGAGATTTTGCAGCTGCCATGAGCAGTGACAATATTACCATGAAGGCGCTTCAGTCCTATTTTCAGAAGCATACCGGAAAGCGGCCGGATCAGGTGTTCGGTTTTTCCTCCGCTTTTAAATACAGCGGAGCCGTTTTCGGTGAGAAAAATTATGTGTTGGGAGCGCCGGAGTTTCTTCTTCGCTCTTCCTATGAGGATTACCGTCCTTTGATTGAGCGGTATTCTTCCCAGGGCTACCGGGTACTGATCTTCGGGCTGTACCAGGGAACGTTAAACGGCAAGGCGCTGACAGAGGCAGTGCGGCCTCTTGGAATGGTGCTGCTGGCAAATCCGGTGAGAGAAAAGGCACCGGAGACGTTTCGGTACTTTGCAGAACAGGGGGTTGCTATTAAGGTGATCTCTGGCGATAACCCAGTGACCGTGTCCGAGGTGGCAAAGGAAGCTCAGATACAGGGGGCTGAGAACTTTGTGGATGCCTCCACTTTAAAGACAGAGGAAGAGGTCTGGGAGGCCTGCGAAAAATATACGGTCTTTGGCCGGGTGACGCCGGAGCAGAAGCGTCAGCTGGTGCAGGGCTTAAGAAAAGCAGGTCACACAGTGGCTATGACGGGAGACGGAGTCAATGACGTGCTGGCGTTGAAGGATGCAGATTGCAGTGTGGCTATGGCTTCTGGAAGCGAGGCAGCAGCCCATGCCGCTCAGATGGTCCTTTTGGAATCTGATTTTTCCAAGATGCCTTCTGTGGTGGCGGAAGGACGCCGGGTAGTAAACAATATCGAGCGGACAGCCAGCCTGTTTTTGGTGAAGAATATTTTCTCTCTGCTAATGTCCATTTTCTCCATTGTGTTTATGATCAATTATCCCCTGGAGCCTTCCCAGATTTCATTGATCAGCGCATTTACCATTGGAATTCCGGCCTTTATTATGTCTCTGGAGCAGAACCGGAACCGGATACAGGGCCATTTCCTGAGCAATGTGTTTTTCCGGGCTCTTCCGGCAGGCCTGACCAACTTTGCGGTGATCAGCAGCCTGTCCGTATTTTGTCAGGTGTTTCAGGTGGATGAGACGGATCTGTCTACCTCCTGCACCATACTGCTGGCCATTGTGGGCGTTATGATCCTGTATCGGATTGCCTCTCCCATGACCAAATTCCACTGGGTAATGTGGTTTGGAATGATCTTTGGACTGCTGTTTTGCATGACGTTCTTAAACCAGATCTTTGCGATCTCCAGCCTGTCCCAGAAAAGCAGTATGCTGCTGGTGATTTTTGCCATTATCACGGAGCCTCTGTTCCGTTATACCAGCCTCCTGATCAAGAAAATCTGGGAGCTGGCAGCGTGGACCGGAGAAAAACTGCGCAAAAGGAAAAGCGCAGCCGTTTAGTCATAGCAGCTTGAATTGGCGGAGCGGCTGCGAAAAATCGCCTGCTCCATATAGAAATCTCCGAAAGTTTATGGTATAATATTGTAAATATGCTTTAAACGTTATAACGGCCTGGAGTAAAGGGAAGCTTAGATCCGGGCCGGAGATATCAAATAAAAATGGATCGAGGTATGGGAATGAAGAGAGTATTGTTAAAGTTAAGCGGCGAAGCACTGGCAGGACCGAAAAAAACAGGTTTCGATGAGCCTACGGTGATGCAGGTGGCAGGCCAGGTGAAGCAGCTGGTAGATAAGGGGATGCAGGTTGGCGTTGTGATCGGAGGCGGCAACTTTTGGAGAGGCCGTTCCAGTGAGAATATTGACCGCACCAAGGCAGACCAGATCGGGATGTTGGCCACTGTGATGAACTGTATCTATGTGTCTGAGATTTTCCGCGCTGCAGGCATGAAGACTCAGATTATGACTCCTTTTTCCTGCGGTTCCTTTACAAAGTTGTTTTCCAAGGATCTGGCAGTGGAGAGTCTGGAGAGAGGAGAAGTGGTATTCTTTGCCGGAGGCACAGGACACCCATATTTCTCCACCGATACAACCACAGTCCTGCGGGCCATTGAGATTGAGGCGGAGGTGATCCTTCTTGCAAAATCGATTGACGGCGTGTACGACTGCGATCCTAAGGATCATCCGGAGGCGAAGAAATACGATGAGATTTCCATTCAGGAAGTGATCGATAAAAAGCTGGGAGTTGTAGACATGACAGCTTCCATTCTCTGTATGGAGAATCAGATGCCCATGCTGGTGTTTGGGCTGAATGAGGAGAACAGTATTCTCCGCACCGTTCAGGGAGAATTAAACGGTACCAGAGTCACCGTCTAGGCATACAGAACGTATCAGCCCCGGAACGGCAGAGATGGAGGAAGGCATACCAAGGGATGCCGGTTTCCATGATAGAAAGAGTGAAACGCCTAAGCGGCCCGGAAATGAGCCTGGACTGCAAGGCAAATAAGGACAGAAGGCAGGAGGAAAACAAGATGGATGAGAGAATCAAGGTTTACGGAGAAAAGATGAAAAAGTCTTATAACAATATGCTGGAAGAATTCGGTACGATCCGGGCAGGACGGGCCAATCCCAATGTATTGAAAAAGATTCAGGTGGATTATTACGGAACTCCTACGCCGCTTCAGCAGGTAGGAAACATTACGGTTCCGGAGCCCAGAATTTTGCAGATCCAGCCCTGGGAGTCTTCTATGATCAAGGCTGTGGAGAAGGCCATCAATATGGCGGATGTAGGCATCAATCCCACCAACGACGGTAAGGTGATTCGTCTGGTGTTCCCGGAGCTTACTGAGGAGCGGAGAAAAGAGCTGGTAAAAGATATTAAGAAAAAAGGGGAAGCTGCAAAGGTGGCTGTTCGGAATATCCGAAGGGATGCCAATGATTTCTTAAAGAAATTAGGCAAGAGCGACGAGGTGTCTGAGGATGTGATCAAAGATCTGGAGGAAGAGATTCAGAAGGAGACAGACAAACAGATCAAGGAGATCGACAAAGCGGTAGAGGAAAAATCAAAGGAAATCCTGACGGTATAGACAACAGGAACAAGGATGTGATGAGGCTGGCGCAAAATAAAACGGAGGTTTTTCATTTTGCGACAGCCCATTGTTATGTAGAGGGAGGTGGTTGAAAAATGGTTATACCACAGCATGTGGCGATTATTTTGGACGGCAATGGACGATGGGCCAAGAGCAAGGGAAGGCCGAGAAATTACGGCCATGTAAGGGGGGCGAAGAATCTGGAGACCATTTGCCGGGATGCTTACAATATGGGAATCAAGTATCTGACGGTTTATTTATTTTCTACGGAAAACTGGAAACGGTCTCAGGATGAGGTGGATGCCCTGATGCGTCTGTTCCGCAGCTATACGAAAACTTGTGAAAAAACAGCCAGGGAGAATAACATGAAGGTGCGGATGATCGGAGATCCCAGCCCTTTGGCTCAGGATCTTCAGGAGAGTCTGGTGCGCCTTCAGGAAAGTTCAAAAAACAATACGGGCTTAAATTTTCAGATCGCCATTAATTACGGCAGCCGGGATGAGATCATTCGGGGAATACGGAAATTAGCGGAGGATTATAAACAGGGTAAGCTGGAGCTTTCGGAGATTACGGAGGAACGTTTTTCCGATTATCTGGATACCGCAGGAATTCCGGATCCGGATTTGTTGATTCGCACCAGCGGAGAATTGCGGCTGTCCAATTATCTTATGTGGCAGCTTGCTTACACAGAGTTCTATTTTACAGAGGTGCCGTGGCCGGCTTTTACAAAAGAGGATCTTTGGAAAGCCATTGAAAAGTACAACAGCCGGGAGCGCCGTTACGGTGGTGTAAAGGAGGAGTGATTCGTGTTTGTTACACGTTTAATCAGCGGGATTGTGCTAGTGATCGTGGCACTGATAACGATTATCCTGGGTGGGCCTGTGCTTTTTGTGACGTTGCTTTTGGTGTCTCTGATTGGCCTGCGGGAGTTGTATCAGGCGGTAAAGGTGGAAGATCAGGGGATTTCGCCTCTGGCGTTGGTGGGTTATGGATCTGCTGTGGGCTTTTATTGCCTGTTATATTTCGGCGGCAGTGCATATACTATGATAGGACTGATAGGAAGTCTCATCGCCTTTATGGCAGTGTATGTGTTTACTTATCCCAGATATGAGTCAGGGCAGGTTATGTCCGCTTTTTTCGGGGTGGTATATGTTCCTGTAATGCTGTCCTATATTTTTCAGACCAGAAATCTTACAGACGGGGCGTTTAGCGTCTGGCTGATCTTTCTGTGTTCCTGGGGGTGCGATACCTGCGCTTACTGTGTGGGAATGCTGATAGGAAAGCATAAAATGTCCCCCAAGCTAAGCCCTAAGAAATCAGTGGAGGGAGCCATCGGAGGAGTAGTGGGAGCTGCCATTCTGGGAGCAATCTATGCGTTTGCAGTGGGAAAACATCTGAGAGGATCCGGCAATGCAGCGGTTGAGTATGCCATGATCTGCGCCGCAGGCGCATTGATTTCCATGGTGGGGGATCTGGCAGCTTCTGCCATTAAGCGGAATCATAATATTAAGGATTACGGTACGCTGATCCCTGGTCATGGAGGGATTCTGGACCGGTTTGACAGTGTGATCTTTACGGCACCGGTGATCTATTTTCTTGCTGCAGTGCTGGTATAGGACTCTTTAATAAATGGAGGCAGAAAAACATATGAAAACAATCGGAATTTTAGGCTCTACAGGTTCCATCGGAACCCAGACTCTGGAGGTTGTGCGGGAGAATGGAGATATCCGGGTGGCGGCGCTGGCGGCAGGCCGGAATTTGAAAAAATTGGAAGAGCAGATACGGGAGTTTCGGCCCAAAGTGGCTGCTGTCTGGTCTGAGGAGGATGCCGGGAAACTGCGTACCATGGTGGCGGATCTGGACGTAAGGATCCTGTCCGGGATGGAGGGCTTGATAGAAGTATCCATTCTGCCGGAGGTAGAGATCCTGGTTACGGCCATTGTGGGGATGATCGGAATCCGGCCCACCATAGAGGCCATCCGGGCTGGAAAGAATATTGCCCTGGCCAATAAGGAGACTCTGGTGTGTGCGGGCCATATCATCATGCCGCTGGCAAAGGAAATGGGCGTGTCCATCCTTCCGGTGGACAGCGAGCACAGCGCTATTTTCCAGTCACTGAATGGAGAAGATCCCAGAAGAATTGAAAAACTTCTGCTGACAGCTTCCGGCGGGCCATTTCGGGGGAAAAAACGTCAGGAACTGGAACAGATCCGGGTGGAAGATGCTCTCAGACATCCCAACTGGGCTATGGGACAGAAGATTACTATTGACTCTGCCACCTTGGTAAACAAGGGGCTGGAAGTGATGGAGGCAAAATGGCTTTTTGGGGTGGAGCTGGATCGAATCCAGGTGGTGGTGCAGCCCCAGAGCGTGATCCATTCTATGGTGCAGTTTGTGGATGGGGGGATTATGGCTCAGTTGGGGACACCGGACATGAAGCTGCCCATTCAGTACGCTCTGTACTATCCGGATCGGAGATTTTTGGCAGGAGAGCGGATTGATTTTGCAAAATTAGGACAGATTACTTTTGAAGATCCGGATCCGGAGACGTTTCTGGGACTGAAGTTTGCGTTTAAGGCTTCCAGGGCAGGGGGCTCCATGCCTACCGTGTTTAATGCGGCCAACGAGCGGGCAGTGGCAAAGTTTTTGGGCCGTGAAATCAAATTCCTGGAAATCTATGATATAATTGCCGCCTGCATGGAGGCACATCAGGTGATTTCCAATCCTACGGTAGAAGAGATTCTGGAAACAGAACAGAATGTATATGAAATGATTGAAGGCAGGTGGTAGTTTGAGTATCCTGATTGCACTTATGATCTTCAGCTTGATCGTGATTATTCATGAGCTGGGCCATTTTCTTCTGGCAAAATTCAACGGGATCGTGGTGACGGAATTTTCCCTGGGTATGGGCCCCAGGCTTTTAAGCACTGAGAGGGGAGGAACCCGGTATTCACTGAAGCTTCTTCCCTTCGGCGGTTCCTGCATGATGCTGGGAGAGGATATGGAGGATACGGGAGAGGGAACTTTTGGAAGTAAATCCGTGTGGGCCAGGATTTCTGTGATCGCCGCAGGTCCTATTTTTAACTTTATTTTGGCCTATGTATTGTCTATTTTTATCATCAGCGCTGCGGGGGTGGATAAGCCGGTAATTATCTCTGTCACAGAGGGGTATTCTGCTGCGGAGGCAGGCATTGCACCGGGAGATATGATCACAAAGATCAATGGCAGGAGCATTCACTTTTATCGGGAGGTGCAGAACTTTACTTTGTTTAACCAGAAATCTCTCCAGAAAGGCAAACCGGTAACAATCCAGTATATTCATGAAGGGGAGACAAGGGTGGCGGAAGTGACTCCCAGGGATGACGGTACCGGCCGCTATATTCTTGGTCTGGCAGGAAACAGGAACTACCGTTTTAAGGCAACGCCTCTGGAAGTGCTTAAATACAGCGCCTGTGAAGTGAAATTCTGGATCGATACCACCATTGGAAGCCTGAAGATGCTGGTACAGGGAGGAGTGACCCTGGATGATGTGTCAGGTCCGGTGGGCGTAGTGGAGATGATCGGAGAAACCTATGAGGAGAGCCGCAGTGACGGCGCATTGTATGTGTGGCTGAATATGCTGAATATGGCCATACTCCTTACCGCCAATCTGGGGGTGATGAATCTTCTGCCCATTCCTGCGCTGGATGGAGGACGGCTGGTATTTTTGCTTTTGGAAGCAGTCCGGAGAAAGCGTATTGACCCAGAGATAGAGGCCAGGATCCACTTTACAGGCTTGATGCTGCTGATGCTTTTGATGGTGGTGGTACTCTTTAATGATGTGAAGAAGATTTTTCTTTAGTGGCGGGAACGCAGAGTTTTGTGATTTTGTGTACGGGCAAATTGATACAATAAAGATAATGATAAAAACAAAAAGTTGCATTGACAAAGGAGGAGAGCTGTGGTATGCTGACCATAGCTCTTTTATGTAATTTGAACGTGGGATTTTTCCATCAGGGCTTTTGGTATTTGAAACCTATGAAATAAAAACGCTTGGCAGGAGCGCACTGCGGCGAATTGGTATTTTGTTCTTGACAACCAGAGAAAAGTATATTACTATGGGAAAAGCAAAGACGAACATAAGTTCTATAATTCCTTCTGAGGAAGGGCGTTTCGGAAAGATTTTCTGCAGACCGATAGTGGAAAGCAGAAAAAAGATGGAAAAGAAGGAGAATGATTATGGCAAATGAAGATAAATTAAAAGCGCTGGATGCGGCTCTGGCCCAGATTGAGAAGCAGTTTGGAAAGGGTTCGGTGATGAAGCTGGGAGATTCCGGGACGAACATGAATGTGGAGACGGTTTCCACCGGTTCCCTGAGCCTGGATATAGCCCTGGGCCTGGGAGGCATTCCTAAGGGAAGAATCGTGGAGATCTACGGTCCTGAGTCTAGTGGTAAAACCACAGTGGCGCTGCATATGGTGGCAGAAGTGCAGAAGCAGGGAGGTATTGCCGGATTTATTGATGCTGAGCATGCGCTGGATCCGGTGTATGCCAAGAATATTGGTGTGGACATAGACAATCTTTATATTTCACAGCCGGACAATGGAGAGCAGGCTTTGGAGATCACGGAGACGATGGTGCGCTCCGGGGCAGTGGATATTATTATTGTGGACTCCGTGGCGGCTCTGGTTCCCAAGGCAGAGATTGACGGAGACATGGGAGATTCTCATGTGGGTCTTCAGGCACGGCTGATGTCGCAGGCCCTGCGAAAGCTCACCGGCGTGATCAGCAAGTCCAACTGTACGGTGATCTTTATCAACCAGCTTCGTGAGAAGGTAGGTGTCATGTTTGGAAATCCGGAGACTACCACCGGAGGCCGGGCGCTGAAGTTCTATTCTTCCATCCGTATGGATGTTCGGCGGATTGAGTCCCTGAAACAGGGAGGAGAGGTGATCGGCAACCGCACCAGAATCAAGGTGGTCAAGAATAAGATCGCTCCGCCCTTTAAGGAGGCTGAGTTCGATATTATGTTTGGCAAAGGCATCTCAAGAGAAGGTGATGTGCTGGATCTGGCTGTCAGTGAGAATATTGTAAATAAGAGCGGTGCCTGGTATGCCTATGAGGACAATAAGATCGGTCAGGGCCGGGAGAATGCCAAGATCTATTTAAAAGAGCATCCTGAGACAATGGAGGAGATCGAGCGGAAGGTACGGATCAGCCGGGGACTTTTGGAGGAGGAACATGCTGATAACGAGAGTGGAGCCGGAGAATAAAAGCCGGTATCGCATCTGGCTGAACGATGAGCCAGCCTTTCGCCTTTATAAGGCGGAGGTTTTAAGGTATGGAATCCGGGAGGGAGAGGAGCTTTCCCGAGAAATGCAGGAGGAGATTTACAGCGCAGTTTTGCTGAAGCGGGCAAAACTGCGCTGCATGCATCTTCTGGAGCGGATGGACAAGACAGAGCAGCAGCTGCGCTGTAAATTAAAACAGGAGGAATATCCGGATGCGGTGGCAGAAGACGCCATTGCTTATGTAAAGTCCTATGGCTATGTGGATGATTTTCGCTACGCCCTGAATTATATTGAGAGCCAGAAGGAGAGAAAGAGCAGGCAGCAGATCCAGTTTGAGCTTAGGAACAGAGGAATATCAGGTGAAACGGTGTCCGCTGCCTTTGAAGAGTCGGAGCCAGTGGATGTAAAGGCTCAGATTTTGCGGCTGGCAAAGAAAAAACGATTCGATCTTCACAGCCAGGATCCAATCAGCAGACAGAAATTTTGTCAATTTTTACTAAGAAAGGGTTTTTCCTATTCAGATATTAAGAAAGCATTGACATAATTCACGAAAAAGGATAAAATTGTAATGTTGTTTCCGAACAATGAAAATCAAATAAGGAGGTGCTCCTGTGCAGACTGATGCAGTGATGATCATAATTGCTGTTTTGATCACACTGGTTGTTGCGGTACCGGTTACCAGTCTGATTGCCGTGAACTACAGAAAGAAATTTGTAGAAGCCAAGATCGGCAGTGCAGAAGAAAAAGCCAGACAGATTATCGATGACGCATTAAAGACTGCAGAGACCAAAAAGCGTGAGGCACTTCTGGAAGCGAAGGAAGAATCTTTGAAGATGAAAAATGAGTCTGAAAAAGAGACAAGAGAGCGCAGAACAGAATTGCAGCGTTATGAAAAGCGGGTTTTGTCAAAGGAAGAGAGTGTTGACAAAAAAGCAGAATCTCTGGAACGTCGTGAGACCAGCATTACAGCAAAAGAAGAAGATCTGAAAAGGAAGCGTGCAGAAGTTGAAAAACTTCATGGACAAAGAGTACAGGAACTGGAGCGAATCTCAGGTTTAACCTCCGAACAAGCAAAAGATTATCTTTTAAAAACTGTTGAAGACGAAGTAAAAACGGACACTGCCAAGTTATATAAAGAACTTGAGAGCAGGGCCAAAGAGGAAGCGAACAAGAAGGCGAAGGAGTGTGTGGTGACAGCCATTCAAAGATGTGCTGCTGATCATGTATCCGAGACCACCATCTCTGTTGTGCAGCTTCCCAATGATGAGATGAAGGGCCGGATTATTGGTCGTGAGGGCCGGAATATCCGTACTTTGGAGACCATGACCGGAGTGGATCTGATTATTGACGATACACCGGAAGCAGTGATTTTATCCGGCTTCGATCCGATCCGACGGGAAGTGGCCAGGATTGCACTGGAAAAGCTGATTGTGGATGGAAGAATTCATCCGGCCAGAATCGAAGAGATGGTAGAGAAGGCGCAGAAGGAAGTGGACGCCATGATCCGGGAGGAAGGAGAGTCTGCTGCCCTGGAAGTGGGTGTGCATGGCATCCATCCGGAGTTGATTCGGCTGCTGGGACGTATGAAATTCCGTACCAGCTATGGTCAGAATGCGCTGAAGCATTCTATCGAGGTCGCTCATCTGTCAGGACTTCTGGCAGGAGAGATCGGCGTGGACGTTCGCATGGCCAAACGTGCAGGTTTGCTGCATGATATTGGTAAGTCCATAGACCATGATGTGGAGGGATCCCATATTCAGATCGGTGCGGATCTGTGTAGAAAATACAAAGAATCAGCCATCGTTGTGAATGCGGTGGAGGCTCATCATGGAGATGTGGAGGCAACGTCTCTCATTGCCTGCATTGTACAGGCTGCCGATACCATTTCAGCTGCCCGGCCAGGCGCCAGAAGAGAGACACTGGAAACATATACCAACAGATTAAAACAGTTAGAAGATATCACCAATGGCTTTAAAGGTGTAGAAAAATCATTTGCTATACAGGCGGGAAGAGAGATTCGTATTATGGTTGTTCCAGATCAGGTAAATGATGCGGAGATGGTGCTTATGGCAAGAGACATTGCCAAGCAGATTGAGGCAGAACTGGAATATCCGGGCCAGATCAAGGTCAGCGTGATCCGGGAATCAAGAGTTGTGGATTACGCAAAATAATATAGAACCAGAGAGAACAGGCAGGGGATGTTGCAAAATATCTTCGGTGGTATCCTTTCGGGTGATTTTCTCCAAAAACGAATATGTTTTCGGAGAAAATTGCACCGAAAATCCACTGGGATTAGCATTTTGCAGCATCTCCTGTTTTTTTATGTCATAGGAAATTGCGTCCTATGACATAAAAAGCCCGTAGGGCAAATATGCGCAGCTACGCGCGCGGAATAAAGATGTGCTGCTTAGAAAACTGGTTTGCGGAGTGTGCGATGCACACTTTGTTCTATCGTTCCCGTTTTGCCCATAAGATACAGTGAGGGAAACAATGGGAGAACTGTATGAAAAAGAGGGAGACAACGATGCTGCTTTTACTCTTCTGCGGAGGAATTTTGGGAGGCCTTTTGCTTCCCAGGTGGCTGTTTCTAAATGGAGGGATGGAGCTTGCCTTTTTAAACGCTGCGGCGTTACAGGAGTATCAGGCCTTGCGATTGAATTATTATAGGCTGTTGAAGGAGGTGGCGGTAAACCGGCTGACGTTGTTTCTGCTGCTGTTTTTTTCTTCTTACACCGCAGCCGGAATCTGGATTTTGTCAGGAACGGCAGCATTTTTCGGCCTCTCTGTGGGCGTGTTCACAGCTCTTTTGGTGATGCAGATGAAGTACTGGGGGATTTTATTCGGCATCTGTGCGCTGATTCCCCACTGGTTATTTTATGGAGTCTGTGGAAGGGAGTTGGCATTTTTTCAGCTCCGAAGGAGAGAAAGGACGCTGCTTTGCAATGAGAATGTGGTGCCCTCCTACAATAAAAAGGTATTTTTGGATTTTTTAAAGATGCTGGGGATCCTGCTTGCAGGAATCATTGCAGAAGTTTATGTAAATCCATGGATCTTGAAATTATTTTTCCAGATGTATCAATAGATCAGTGTACATATCAAAAAACGGCTGTGAAACAGCCAATTCCAGCTGTTACGGCGGAACTGTTACAAATATTTCTATAAAATAATAGAAAACAGGTGACTTTACCTGTTTTTTGTGCTATATTGAAATATAACGAATCCTTGTTTATTGTGCAAAATGTTCAAAACAGTGGATGATCCTGTTTGTATAAGCGGACAGGAAGAATAGAGAGGAGGAATATCGCAGTATGTCAACAGCGCATAATAGTGCTAAGATGGGAGATATCGCGGAAACCGTTCTGCTTCCGGGAGATCCTTTGAGAGCCAAATTTATTGCAGAGAATTTTCTGGAGGATGTGGTTCAGTTTAACTCTGTGAGAAATATGTTTGGTTTTACTGGAACCTACAAAGGCAAAAAGGTGTCTGTTATGGGAACAGGTATGGGATGTGCTTCCATCGGAATTTATTCTTATGAACTGATCCATTTTTACGGCGTGAAGAATTTGATCCGTATCGGGTCCTGCGGAGCTATGCAGGAGAACCTGAAGTTGGGCGATATCGTGATGGCTATTGGCGCCAGCACGGATTCCAATTATGCTCATCAGTATCAGCTTCCGGGAACGATTTCAGCCACCGCTTCCTATGAACTTCTGGTAAAGGCTCAGCAGTCAGCCCAAAAGCATCAGTTCCCCCATGTGGTGGGAAATGTATTGTCTTCTGACATTTTCTACGGAGAGACGCAGGAGTGGAAGATCTGGGCAAAGATGGGAACTCTTGCAGCCGAGATGGAGAGTTTTGCACTGTATTGCAATGCCGCCAGAGCGGGAGTCAATGCTCTGGGCATCTTTACGGTGTCTGATTCTATGGTGACCGGGGAGGCTATGCCGGCAGAAGAGCGCCAGACAAGCTTCACCAACATGATGACCGTTGCCCTGGAGACGGCCTGTGAGTAGAGGGAATGGGTATCATTCCAAGAGATACTTCAAATAAAGTTTATCGAGAGGAGAAACAAGAATGAAGAAAGCATTAGCATTTACCCTGTCTTTGGCTATGGTGATGTCCATGGCAACCGGATGCAGCAGCAAGCCTAAGGAGACGGAAGCTCCCAAAGCAGAAACAGAGGCAAAAACAGAAGCCGGTGTGGAGACGGAAGCTTCCACAGAGAAGACTACTTCCGGCGATACTTATAAGGCTGCGCTGCTGGTTCCGGGCACTTTAGGCGACAAATCTTTCTGGGATTCTTCCAACGAGGGTCTGCAGAAGCTGAAAGATGAGCTGGGAGAAGAAGTGTTTGATTTCAAAGTAGAGCAGATGGGCGGAAACGCTGCAGATATGGCAGATTATGAGCCTACTTTTCTGGATTACGCGGATACAGGAGAGTATGATGTGATTATCACCGGTTCCTGGCAGTGTGTGGATGCATTGATTGCTGCTATGGAGATGTATCCGGATCAGAAATTCATCCTGTTCGATGAGGAGTTTGATTTTGAAGGAAACGGAAATCCTGAGACTCTTTACAACGTACTGTTTAAGCAGAACGAGGTTTCTTACCTGGTAGGTGCTGCAGCAGCTATGATGTCTGAGAGCGGAATCATCAGCTTCTTAGGCGGAATGGACGGAAAAGTAATTCATGACTTTATGGTAGGCTATATCCAGGGTGCAAAGGATACCAACCCGGACATCAAAGTGGCAGTCAGCATGGTAGGAAACTATGAAGACTCCGCAAAAGGTAAAGATCTGTCTCTGGCTATGTACAATGCAGGCGCAGACGTTGGATTTAACGTAGCAGGAAATGCAGGACTTGGATTGATCGAAGCTGCTGCTGAGACCGGAAAGTATGCATTTGGTGTTGACTCTGACCAGGCAGCGCTGCTTCCGGATTATGCAGATTATATTCCTTCTTCTGCATTGAAGAATGTAGGAGATGCTCTGTACCGTGCCATCAAGCTGGATATGGAAGGAAGCCTTGGCTGGGGTACTGTAGAATCTCTTGGATTTGCAGAGAATGGTGTTGCTCTTGTGAAAGATGCTCATTATGAGTCTATCGTTCCGGAAGAAGTACGGACTGCTGTGGATGAACTGGAAGAGAAGATCACCAACGGTGAGATTACTGTTCTGTCCTCCAACACCATGACCACTGAAGAAATTGATGAGCTGAAAGCTTCCGTAGCTGTTCAGTAAGATTTTTAAAAGGGAGGCTGCCGGATTTTGCTGGGGCAGACCTCCCTTTTTCCATTGTGAATACTTAATGAAAGAGAAGGCGGTGAGCAGGTGGATATGGCGAAGCAGGTTGTATTGCAGATGCAGCATATCATGAAGATTTACGGCAACGGGGTAGTTGCTAACGAGGATGTAAGCCTTGAACTGAACAAGGGAGAGATCCACGCCCTGCTGGGAGAAAACGGTGCGGGAAAAAGTACTTTGATGAAAGTGCTTTTTGGAATTGAGACCCCTGATGAAGGAAAAATTCTGTTGAACGGCAAAGAGGTGACCATCAAGTCCCCTCAGGATGCGATCAGCAAAGGAATCGGCATGGTGCATCAGCATTTCATGCTGGTACCGTCACTGACTGTGGCAGAGAATATTATCCT
>CAJLNC010000040.1 GCA_905207905.1 uncultured Lachnospiraceae bacterium
GGATGTTGTTTACAACATCCCCCTTTTTGTTTCATGGGAAATTTCTTCCTATGAAACAAAAATGCTTGGCAGGATCGCGCTGCAACGGGCAGGGAGGATGTCGCTGAAGCGACCCGCCGCAGGCGGAGAAGTCTGCGAGCAGACTTTATTTTTATTATTCAAAGACAAGGATCAAAACATATTCCTGCGAAAAAGGAAAGAAGGAACCGGAGAATGAAATATGAATTTAACAGCCGCATCCGCTACAGTGAATTGGATGAGGATGGAAAACTGTCTGTCAACGGGTTGGTGAATTATTTTCAGGATGTGTCTACTTTTCAGTCAGAACAGCTGGGGGTCGGAGTGGAGTATTTAAAAAAGCGCCATCAGGCTTGGATTTTATCGTTCTGGCAGATTGTGTACGACCGTCCGCCCAGGCTCGGGGAGCTGGTGACCGCTCAGACCTGGGCCTACGATTTTAAAGGCTTTATGGGGCTGAGAAATTTTGCCCTTCTGGATCAGAAGAGAACTATGCTGGCCAGAGCCAACAGTGTCTGGGTACTGTTTGATATGGAAAAGCAGCGTCCTGCCAGAATGGAGCCTGAGATGGCAAAGCTTTATGAGACGGAGCCGCCTCTGGATATGGAATATGCTTCCAGAAAGATAAGCCTCCCCGAGGGAGGAGAGCCGGAAGTTCCTTTTTATATAGGAAAGAATCAGCTGGATACCAATCATCATGTGAATAATGGCCAGTATATTGCTATGGCGGCAGCTTATCTGCCGGAAGGGTTCGCTATCCGGGAACTGCGGGCGGAGTATCGAATGCAGGCCAGACTTCGGGATGAGATTTTTCCGGTGGTGTGCCGCCAGAAGAATACGGTTACAGTGGAGCTTTGCAATGGGGAAGGAAAACCTTACGCAGTGGTAATGTTCCTGCAAAAGTAAGAGAGGCAGAGGGCTGGTTGGAAATAGATTTTGGAAGAACACGGAAATCCATTGGCCAAGGCCGAAAAAATATGATACCATATACATAAGGCAATAGAAATAGAAAAAATCAGAACGGAAAAACAGGAGAGAGTATGCTGTATTTAGGAGAATATCAGGAATTAAAGATTACGAAAAAGGTGGATTTTGGCGTGTACCTGGGAGAGGGAGAAGAGCGGGTGCTGCTTCCGAAGAAGGAGGTGCCGGAAGGGGCCGAGGCAGGTGATGCCCTTCGGGTTTTTTTGTATAAGGATTCCAGGGATCGGATGATTGCCACTAGGAGGGAACCCAAGGTGACCCTGGGAAAGGTGGCCCTGCTTACGGTAAAAGAAGTAGGCCGTATCGGCGCGTTTTTAGACTGGGGCCTGGAAAAAGATCTTCTGCTGCCTTTTCGGGAGCAGACAAGGAAGGTGAAAGCCGGGGAGGAGTGTCTGGCAGCCCTTTATATTGATAAGAGCCAGCGTCTTTGCGCAACCATGAATGTTTACCATTATTTGGGGACCAATTCCCCCTATCAGATAGGGGACCAGGTGCGGGGGCGCATCTATGAAACCAGTGACAACTTTGGCCTGTTTGTGGCAGTGGAGGATCAGTACTCCGGACTCATTCCTAAATGGGAGGCCAGTGAAGGGCTGGCTGTGGGAGATGTGGTGGAAGCCAGAGTCACCAAGGTAAAAGAGGACGGGAAATTGGATCTTAGCTTAAGAGACAAGGCCTATCTTCAGATGGATCGGGATGCTAATCTGGTGATGCAGGTGATCGAAGAATTTGAGGGGGTTCTGCCTTTCAATGACAGGGTGTCTCCAGAAATCATCAAAAGAGAATTCGGCCTGAGCAAAAATGCCTTTAAGCGGGCCGTGGGCCGTCTTTTGAAACAGGGAAAAATAGAGATCACAGAAAACAGGATTTTAAAAAAGTAGTGCTTTACTGCCCGGATCCAGATAATTCTTTGAGACGGACATGATCATAAAAGCTAAACTATGTATTGAAATAGGAGGGATTTTAGTATGAAGACAGTAATTGCAACAGACAAGGCGCCGGCAGCTATCGGGCCCTATTCCCAGGCTATTGAGGTAAACGGAATGGTATTTACTTCCGGGCAGCTTCCGGTAGATCCGGCTACCGGACAGATACCGGAGGGTGTTGCAGCTCAGGCGGAACAGGCCTTCAAGAATATAGGAGAGGTTCTGGCTGCTGCAGGGACAACTATGGACAAGGTGATTAAGACTACTGTATTTATCAAGAATATGGGAGATTTTGCTGCTATCAATGAGGTGTATGCAAAGCATTTCCCGTCTCCGTATCCAGGAAGAAGCTGCGTGGAGGTAGCCCGTCTTCCCAAGGATGCGCTGCTGGAGATCGAAGCCATTGCAATGAAATAAGACGGACCGGAATTATAAGTATTGCACAAAAAATGAAGGTTAAATTTGTGCAATACTTATATAACAATGAAAATGAAAAAAGTACTTGATTTCCGGAAAAATCTGTATTATATTGAGGGCGTAGAGCAGAGATGAGTTTAGAGAGATGAAAGGAGAATATAGGGATGAAAGTACAAAACATCACTGATATTGACAAATTCTTCAAGGTAGTAGATCAATGTGTAGGAAAAGTAGAACTGGTAACTGGTGAGGGCGACAGACTGAACCTGAAATCCAAACTGAGCCAGTATGTATCTATGGCAAATATTTTTTCCAACGGTGAGATCCCGGAGCTGGAGCTTATCGCTTATGAAAAAGAAGATATTGATAGACTGATTGATTTCATGATCAACAGCTAAGAAGAGAAAATAAAGACCCCGCAGCTTGCTGCGGGGTCTTTGATTTTAGCGGTATTCGTCAAATATCCGCACTGCTGCGTGGGTACGGTAGCGCAAAAAAAGAATTTTTAAAAAACTGCAAAACGTGGTATGATAAGAAATAACAAAATGGATAGTTTAGCTGGAAAGGAAAACATATGAAGAAAGCGGTAAGCGTGAACAGACTGTTTTTGGGGCTGGTGGTGATATCCTTAAGCGCCCCCTTTGTATTCTCCCGTTTCTGGGAGGGGCTTGGTATTTATCAGAATCTGGCAATGACCCAGATGATTTTTTTGCTCCCTGTACTGATCTATATCGGATGCACCAGAGGGGACATTCTAAATGACCTGCAGCTTCATATGCCTAAGGTGAGCACGGTTTTGATGACCTTTGTGCTGGCATCGCTGCTGACTCCGGTGATGGCCTGGCTCAATTTGTTTTCTATGCTTTTTACGGAAAACTATGTGGCAGGCACGATGATGGAGCTGTACGATTCTTCTCTGATGAGGAACCTGGCTTATGTGGCTCTTCTGCCAGCCCTTTCAGAGGAATTTATCTTCCGCGGGGTATTTTATCACAGCTACCGTCCGGCGGGAGTGTGGAAGGCAGCTGTGCTCAGTGGATTTTGTTTTGGCCTGCTCCACATGAATCTAAATCAGTTTTTCTACGGATTTGTTCTGGGGGTGGTATTTGCCCTTCTTGTAGAGGCCAGCGGAAGCCTGCTAAGCGCTATGTTCCTTCATTTTCTTCTGAATGCCAACAGCGTCTATATGATGGAGCTGTTAAAAGAGTTGGAAGAAATGATGGGAATCAGCCAGCTGCCCCAGGCGGTGGAGACGATGGCAAGCCGGAAGGAGATTCTGGCTGCTCTGGGGGGTTACACGCTGTCCGCAGTGCTGGGCGGTATTCTGGCCTTTCTGGCACTTCGTTTCATTGCCAGGAGAAACGGTAAGGGAAATCTTTTTACCAGGGAATGTCTGACAGGAGGCTCTCCTGAGACAAAGCGGCCGGAAGGCTGGGACGGAGATGGTGTCTATGACTCAGGGGAAAGCTCCTGGCAGAGGTATCGCGCAGGAGAAGCGTACGGAACGGATCAGGAAAAGGAGAACAGAAAGCGTACAGATGGAACGGGGGAATTGTTTACACCTTCCCTTGCGGCAGGAGCTGCCATAGGAGTTCTTTATATGCTGGCGATTAATTTCATATAAAATATATAGAAAGGCAGAATTGCGGACGTGCAAAGCACAAAACAATTCATCAGACCGGATACGGAGGATAAATTTGAATTTTACACATCTGCATGTCCATACAGAGTACAGTCTTCTGGATGGATCCAATAAAATCAAAGAGTATGTAGCCAGAGTCAAGGAGCTGGGCATGGACAGCGCAGCTATCACAGACCATGGAGTGATGTTTGGAGTGATTGATTTTTACCGGGCAGCCAAGGAGGCGGGCATCAATCCGATTCTGGGCTGTGAGGTGTATGTGGCGCCAGGATCCCGGTTCGACCGGGAGTCAGGCCGGGCAGGGGGAGATGACAGATACTATCATCTGGTGCTGTTAGCGGAGAATAACACCGGGTATGCCAACCTGGTAAAGATCGTATCCAAGGGCTTTGTGGATGGATTTTATTACAAGCCGAGAGTGGATATGGAGGTGCTGGAGCAGTATCATGAAGGCATCATTGCTTTAAGCGCCTGTCTGGCTGGAGAAGTGCAGAGAAATCTTCTGCGGGGTTTCTATGATGAGGCCAGGGCAGCAGCTTTGAAATATGAAAAGACCTTTGGAAAAGGGAATTTTTTTCTGGAATTGCAGGATCATGGAATACCGGAACAAAAAACAGTGAATCAGCAGCTGATTCGCATGAGCCGGGAGCTGGGAATGGAACTGGTGGCTACCAATGACGTTCACTATACCTATGAGTCCGACGCGGCTTCCCATGATATCCTGCTGTGCATCCAGACTGGAAAGAAGCTGGCAGATGAGGATCGGATGCGGTATGAGGGCGGCCAGTATTATGTAAAGTCTCCGGAAGAGATGGAGGAATTGTTCCCTTACGCACCGGAGGCTCTGGAAAACACCTATAAGATTGGTCAGCGGTGCCATGTGGATATTGAGTTTGGAGTTACCAAGCTGCCTAAGTTTGACGTGCCGGAAGGGTATACAGCCTGGGAATACTTAAATGAACTGTGCTTCCGGGGATTGCAGGAGCGGTATCATCCGGTGACAGAGGAGCTAAAAAAGCGGCTGGACTATGAGCTGGATGTGATAAAGACCATGGGATATGTGGATTACTTCCTGATCGTTTGGGATTTTATCCGGTATGCCAGGGATCATGACATCATGGTGGGGCCGGGAAGAGGTTCTGCGGCCGGGAGCCTGGTGGCGTACACTTTAGGGATTACCAGACTGGATCCTATCAAATACAATCTGCTGTTTGAGCGCTTCTTAAATCCTGAGCGGGTGTCCATGCCGGATATTGACGTGGATTTCTGCTTTGAACGGCGGCAGGAAGTGATTGACTATGTGGTGCGCAAGTACGGAAAAGACCGGGTGGTGCAGATTGTTACCTTCGGTACTTTGGCGGCCAGGGGCGTGATCCGGGATGTGGGCCGGGTGATGGATCTGCCCTATGCCCTGTGTGATACCATTGCCAAGCTGGTGCCCAACGAGCTGAATATTACCATTGACAAGGCGCTGAAAATGAGTCAGGAGCTGCGCACCATGTACGAGAGTGATGAGCAGATCCATACCCTCATTGACATGGCAAGGCGGCTGGAGGGGCTTCCACGCCATACCTCCATGCATGCGGCCGGGGTGGTGATCAGCCAAAAGGCTGTGGACGAGTATGTACCTCTTTCCAGAGCTTCCGACGGTTCCATTACCACCCAGTTTACGATGACTACCCTGGAAGAGCTGGGACTTTTAAAAATGGACTTTCTGGGGCTGCGGACGCTGACTGTGATCCAGAATGCAGTGAGGCTGGCGGAAAAATCCAGCGGAAAGACGATTGATATTGATCATATTGATTTTGATGATAAGGCGGTGCTCTCCTCACTGGGAACAGGAAAGACAGACGGAGTGTTCCAGCTGGAGAGCGCTGGCATGAAAAACTTTATGAAAGAATTGAAGCCTCAGAGCCTGGAGGATGTGATCGCAGGGATCTCCCTGTACCGCCCGGGTCCTATGGACTTTATTCCCCAGTACATCAGGGGCAAGAACAACGCTGCCTCCATCACTTACGACTGTCCGCAGTTAAAACCGATTTTGGAGTCCACTTACGGCTGTATTGTGTATCAGGAGCAGGTAATGCAGATCGTGCGGGATCTGGGGGGCTACACGCTTGGCCGAAGCGATCTGGTGCGCCGGGCCATGTCCAAGAAAAAGGCAGCGGTGATGGCAAAGGAACGGCAGAATTTTGTGTACGGAAATCCGGAGGAGGGGGTTCCTGGCTGTATTGCCAATGGGATTAGCGAATCTGTGGCCAACAAGATCTACGATGATATGACCGACTTTGCCAAATATGCTTTTAATAAATCTCACGCAGCGGCCTATGCGGTGGTGTCCTATCAGACGGCCTGGCTGAAATATTATTATCCGGTGGAGTTTATGGCAGCCCTGATGACCTCCGTGATTGATAATCCGGGAAAGGTGGCGGAGTATATTATGACCTGCCGGCAGATGGGAATTCAGATCCTGCCCCCGGATATCAATCAGGGAGAAGGCGAATTTTCTGTGGATGGCCGGAACATCCGCTACGGTCTTTCTGCCATCAAGAGCATTGGACGTCCGGTCATTCAGGCGATCCTGGAAGAGCGGGAGAGAGGGGGCGCTTTCCGTGATCTGAAAGATTTTGTGGAGCGCACCAACGGCAAGGAAGTGAATAAACGAACCATTGAAAATTTCATTAAAGCGGGGGCCATGGACGGTCTGGGAGGCACCAGGCGACAGCTGATGATGGTGTACGCTCAGGTGATGGACAGTGTGGCTCAGGATAAGAAATCCTCCATAAGCGGTCAGATGTCCTTGTTCGACTTGATGGGGGAGGAGGAAAAGCAGGAGTTTTCCATTAAGCTGCCGGATGTGGGCGAGTATGAAAAGGGGCAGCTCCTCGCCTTTGAGAAGGAAGTATTGGGGATTTATGTCAGTGGTCATCCACTGGAGGAATATGAGGGAATCTGGAGAAAAAATATCTCCGCCCTGTCCAGTGATTTTGCCCTGGATGAGGAGGCGGGAGCGCCCAAAATTCAGGACGGCTCCAAAGCGATCATCGGAGGACTGGTATCAGGCCGCACTGTGAAATACACGAAGACCAACAAAACCATGGCTTTTTTCCAGCTGGAGGATCTAGTGGGTACGGTGGAGGTGGTAGTGTTCCCCAGGGATTATGAGCGGTACCATGCGCTGATCCAGGAGGATGCAAAAGTCTTTGTCCAGGGACGGGTTGCCGGAGAGGATGAGAAAGCCAGCAAGCTGATCTGCGAAAAGATCTGGTCCTTTGAGGATGTGCCAAGAGACGTCTGGATTCAGTTTGAGTCCAGAGAAGAGTTTGCTGCCAGGGAGCAGGAACTTTACCGGATGATTGCCTCCAGTGATGGAAAAGATCAACTGGTGATCTATGTGAGAAATCCCAAGGCGGTGAAGCGCCTGGGAGAGCGCTACAGCGTAAAGGCTTCCGGGGAACTGTTGGGACAGCTCACCAGTGCTTTCGGGCCGGATAATGTGAAAGTGACAGAGCGAAGAAGATAGCGATTTTGGGAGGGCAGGGGATGACAAAACAGCGTGGATTTGGCAGAGGGAAAAGCAGAAGTCAGGCCTCATACTTTGCTTTACAAATATAGGAAAATAGATTAGAATATTTTTGAGTTTGATTTCTATGGGCTGAGGGAGATTTGCCAGACAGGAGGAAGAACTATGGCTGCGAAAATTAAGACAATCGGTGTGCTTACCAGCGGCGGAGATGCGCCGGGCATGAATGCGGCAATCCGGGCGGTAGTCCGCAAGGCGATTGCACAGGGAATGAGTGTAAAGGGAATTTATCAGGGATATAAAGGACTGTTAAATGAGGAGATCGTGGATCTGACGGCCAGAGATGTGTCAGATACCATCTCTAAAGGCGGTACGCTGCTGTATACGGCACGCTGTCATGAGTTTCGAACTCCGGAGGGGCAGGCCAAGGGTGCGGAGATCTGCCGCAAGCATGGCATTGAGGGGCTGGTGGTTATCGGCGGAGACGGCTCTTTTGCAGGAGCCCAGAAGCTGGCAGAGCACGGAATCAATACCATTGGAGTGCCGGGAACCATTGACCTGGACATCGCCTGTACAGAATATACTATTGGCTTTGATACAGCGGTAAATACGGCTATGGATGCCATTGACAAAGTGCGTGATACCTCCACTTCTCATGAACGGTGCAGCATCATTGAGGTAATGGGCAGAAATGCAGGGTATATCGCTCTGTGGTGCGGCATTGCCAACGGAGCGGAGGATATTCTTCTGCCAGAGTCCTATGACTACGATGAGCAGAAGCTGATCAATAACATTATTCAGAACCGGAAGCGGGGAAAAAAGCACCATATTATCGTAAACGCAGAGGGAATCGGCCATTCCAGCAGTATGGCCAGACGGATCGAGGCAGCTACAGGCGTGGAGACCAGGGCTACGATTCTGGGGCATATGCAGCGGGGCGGAAGCCCTACCTGCAAGGATAGGGTATATGCTTCCATGATGGGCGCCTATGCAGCCGATCTGCTGGCGGAGGGCAAGTCCAACCGGGTAGTGGGCTATCAGAATGGGGAGTATGTAGATTTTGATATCAATGAGGCGCTGGCCATGCAGAAGAGCTTGCCGGAGTACATGCTGCGGGTCAGCAAGGCTCTGAGCATATAGGGGAGTTTCATGATTACCAGTTCAACCAACAGTCAGATTAAAAATTTGATCCAGCTGAAGAAAAAGGCGAGAGAGCGGAACAAACAGGATGTTTTCCTGGTGGAGGGAATCAAGATGTTCCGGGAGGCGCCCAAGGAGCGGCTGCAGAAAGTATATGTATCCAGTTCTTTCTATAATAATGCAGATCATCGCAGAGAGCTGGAGCACTGCGAATACGAGGTGGTGTCAGACTCCGTATTTGAGGCCGTATCTGACACCAAGACGCCTCAGGGCGTCCTCTGCGTGGTTCGGCAGTTCCATTATGAATTTTCGGAGCTTGCCAGGGGAGGAACACCTTTTTGCCTGGCTCTGGAGAATCTTCAGGATCCTGGAAATTTGGGAACGATTTTCCGCACTGCGGAGGGAGCAGGAGTGACTGGAATCCTTCTTAGCGGAAACTGCGTGGATCTGTATAACCCTAAGGTGATCCGTTCCACCATGGGTTCTGTTTACCGGATGCCCTTTTACTATACGGACGATCTGCGGGGCGCCTTACGCCAGTGGCAGCAGCAGGGGATTTCTCTGTATGCGGCGCACCTGCAGGGGAAAAATACCTACGACCAGGAAAATTATGGGAAGCCCAGCGCTTTTTTAATAGGAAATGAGAGCCAGGGACTGACGAAAGAGACAGCGGATCTGGCAGACTGCTATATCCGGATCCCCATGAGCGGACAGGTAGAATCCCTGAATGCGGCGGTGGCAGCTGCAGTGTTAATGTATGAAGCAAGAAGACAGCGCAGTTGAGATTAGGGTGTGGGAAAATGCCTGATTCTTAAGGGATTCTTAAGGCTTAGGAAAAATTTACTTGACAAATGCAGGCAGATGAATTAGAATGAGCCTGTAACATGATTTAATAAGTTTGTAACAAATTTCGACAGACATTGCGGAACCTGTGACGGGGTACAGGATTTCTGCGGGGAGGTAATTAAGCAATGATGAATAAAAAGCGACTGATGATCTGTACAGCCACAGCCATGATGGCAGGATTGGCAATGGGGACTTCAGCGATGGCTGCTTCTTATGAGAAGGCTTTCGGCATTGACATGGAAAACGGCACAGACGAGATGTGGAGCAGATTGGCCATGGTAAATGACGACAAGGTAACCACTGGTGTGAACATCAGAGAGGCTGCTGACGGTGAGATTATCGGATGTCTTTATAATGGCGGACTGGTAGAGGTTTTGCATAAAGATGAGGTTTGGAGCGAAGTTCAGTCCGGCAATCTGAATGGCTATATTAAGAATGAATATCTGACTTTTGGTACAGAGGCAAAGGGCTTGGCAGATTACTACGGAGTTCCCGGGGTTGAAGCATCCTGGGATGATGTGTATGTATTTGCAGCTCCGGATCCCAATGCAGACATTATCCATACTGCCATGGCAGGAGAGAAGTTTGAAGTGGAAGAAGACCAGGGGCATTGGATCAAGATTAAGTTTGGAGAAGAGGGGCAGGTTGCTTACGTCTCTGAGGATGATACGACAGATGTATTGCTGGTAGATATCGCAGCTACGCTGGACGAGTTGAAGGATACAGAAGAGGACAGCGAAGAAGTTTACCAGGAGGAGACAGAGGCTCCCTCTTATGAAGAAGAGAATGACTGGAGTGATAACAGCGGAAGTGATGACAGCTGGACAGATCCCAATGCAGGAAACAGCGGCTCCGGTGATGACAGCTGGACAGATCCTAATGCAGGGAACAGTGGAAACAGCGATAACTCCGGCTCCAGTGACAATACGACAGAACCGGATACAGAGGATGACGGAAGTACAGATGATGGCTGGACGGACGATGGATCAGATGATACCACAGATGATGGGTGGACAGATGACAGCACAGATGATGGCTGGACGGATGACACCACAGATGATACTGTGACAGACGATAATTCCTCCGACAACAGTGATGGTTCCGATGATGATGTGATTGCTGACGATGTGGAGGACGTTGAGGATGTAGAGGACGTTGAGATCGTGGATGATGCAGAAGAGATCGTAGACGATGAGGCGGCCAATTATTCTGAGGACGAAGCAGAGGAAGTTTACAGTGAAGAGACTGCCACTGAGGCAGAGGCAGAGAATGCTGCTGCTTCCAGTGAGGATCTGGATCTGATGGCAGCGCTGATCTACTGTGAGGCAGGAAATCAGAGTTACGACGGTATGGTAGCGGTTGGTTCTGTAGTGATGAATCGCGTGGAGGATGAAGCGTTTCCGGATACCGTGAGTGATGTGATTTATCAGAGCGGTCAGTTTACACCGGCTTCCTCCGGTGCTTTAGACAGCGCATTGGCAAACGGCGTCCCCAGCGCCTGCTATGACGCTGCAGCTGCAGCTTTGAACGGAGAGACACCGGTAGGTGATGCCCTGTATTTTAACGCAGGCAGTGGAACAGGAACTCAGTTAGGAGACCACCAGTTCTATTAATGATTTCAAATACGATATAATTCCAAAGAGGAACCCGCACAGACCCCTGTGCGGGTTTTTGTATGTGAGAATCTTTTTAATTTGATTTATTCTGAAGAATGGCTGGATTTTATTTTAAACAGCCGCAGGAGGCTGGAAAGATGGTATGAGAATTTAACTCAGGGTTAAAATGACCTGGGGAAAATAAAACATGCAGTCAATAGCGTATCCCCAGCCGTTCTGTTATAATCTTTTCAGGATCCATGTACAAATCAGGTGTCTCCTGAATCGGGATGGGGACATTGCCATTGTCAGAGAAGGGCAGTCCCGGTACAGGGAAAAGAAAGGAGATAGGGCAGATGAAACTAGGAGAGACCATCAGAACACGCAGAAAGGAATTGAATCTGACCCAGGAGCAGATGGCAGATCAGCTGGGGGTGACGGCTCCGGCAGTGCACAAGTGGGAAAAGGGGATCAGCTATCCGGATGCGGCGCTGCTGCCGGCAGTGGCCAGACTGCTGAGGATGGATTTAAACAGCCTGTTTTCTTTTGAACAGGAGCTGTCGCCTCAGGAGATCAGCTCCTTTGGAAATAAAGTGATGGAGCTGATCATGGAGCAGGGCTTTGAAGCAGGGTATGAGGAGGCGCTGGAGAAGCTTCGTCAGTATCCCACCTGCGCTTCTTTGTGGTATCAGACAGCCACGCTGCTGGACGGCTCCATGTCGTTGTTTTGCGTGGGCAAAGCGGAGGAAGAAAAAGAAAAGTATGCAGGCCGGATAGAGGAGATATACCGGCAGGCTGCCCTGCTGGGAGACCAGCAAATTCGCAGTGGGGTGGATCAAATGCTGTTTTATAAATATCTGGATCGGAAGGAGTATGACAAGGCCCAGGAGATTGTGGAGGAGATGCCAAAGGCGGTGCCGGATGAGAGACAGATGAAAGCCACGCTGGCGGGACGAAGGGAGAATTATGGAGAGGCCATTGCGCTGATGGAGGAAAAGCTGTACCAGTCACTGAGCGAGGTGTTGAATGCCTTAAGTTTTCTGCAGCACTATTTTTACAGGGAAAAGGATGCAGAAAACGCCCGCCTGTGTATGGAAAAGGCAGGAGTGCTGGTGGAACAGTTTGGCCTTTGGGAGTATGGAAAGTATGAGTCCTGCTATGAGGATGCGCTTTACCGGAAAGACCGGGAGGATACGTATCTTTATCTGGAGAAGATGCTTGACAGTATGGCCAGCCCTTACCGTTTGGCAGATTTTCCGCTGTATCAGAGAATGAAGGCCTCTGATTTCGGGCAGGAGACTGGAGATCATCCCGGGGTTTTTACCATTATGCTTCCGGCGCTGCTTAGCAGTCTGAGAGATCCGGCCGGTTTGGACGGGGAGGGATTTCTGGCAGGAGATCCGAAGCTGGAAGCCTTGATCCGGGAGTATGAAGAGAGAAGTGGCGATAAGAATTGAGGATATCCTATGGTCGAGGGGCGGAAAGACCGGAAAATGGAGCAGTCATGCACTTTATGGTGTATGGCTGCTCCATTTTCAAAAGCTGTTTTAAGGATATTCTGCAGAACGGCTGCGAATATTCACTGCAGCAATTCTTTCATCAGATATTCATACACATGCTGGCATTTCTTCTGCCACTGTTTGCAGATGGCCTTGGCCTGTTCTTCATCCGGAACGGTGAGCGTCAGGTCGATCAGATCTCCCTGTTTTTCTTTTACCCGGCACCGGACGGAGACTTCTCCTCCTGTGTTTCTATAATAATCTGCGACCACAGACACTTCATCCCGCAGCTGAAGCTTGTTCGCCTTTAAGTAACGATCGATATCCTCCCGGATGGAGGCGGAGATATTGTTTTCAAAGAAGCTCAGTGTCTCCTCACCCTCCGGAGTGATGGTGTAGTAGGAGCTGTTGAGAATCGTCTCCTGGTGAATCAGACCGGATTCCGTAAGCTCTGACAGTACAGACTGGAGGGTAAAGTAGCTGGTATAGCCCTGTTCCAGAATAAAATCAGAGATCTGGGAATTTGTCAGGGAGAAATCAATTTTTTTCAGCATATATAAGATGATCAGTTTGTACAATGTATGAGGATCAGCCATGAGAGAACTCCTTTCTTTGGACAGATTGGGTCAAGGGGTGTAGCATTTTCCCTGCCAGGTATTTTGAAGATGCATTTCCCGATGCAGGGTATTTAATACCGTTCGCTTGCGGCTGCTCCAGAGAGGAGCAATCAGCAGTTCTTTGGGGCCGTCTCCAGTGAGTCTGTGGATGGTGATATCCGGGGACAGCACTTCCAGACAGCGGATCAGAAGGGTAATGTACGAATCCATGGTGAACACAGGGAAGGGATGGGCTTCGTAATACCCGGCCAGATCGGTATGCTTCAGAATATGAAGCAGCTGCAGTTTGATGCCCTGGATATCCTGATGGTTCAGATAGTCCATGGTCTGGAGGATTTCTTTTTCGCCCTCTCCGGGAAGGCCAAGGATGGTGTGGACGATCACTTCCAGTCCTCTGGAGCGGAGACCCTTTACCGCAGTCTCAAAACAGGAGAGAGGATAGCCGCGGCGGATAAAGTCAGCGGTTTTTTCATGAATCGTCTGGAGCCCCAGTTCCACCCACACAGGCTTTTTTCGGTTTAGCTGTTCCAGAAGAGTGAGCACCTCATCTCCCAGACAGTCCGGTCTGGTGGCAATGGAGAGAGCGGCGATCTCCGGTTCCTCCATTGCTTCTGTAAAAATTTTTTCCAGATAGGGAACTGGGGCATAGGTATTGGTATAAGCCTGAAAGTAGGCGATGTATTTTTCAACGGGGCGTTTATTTTTAAGGAGCAGCTTTTGCTGACGGATTTGTTCCCGGATACTTTCGCAGGCATTTCCGGCGAAATCCCCGGAGCCTCCAGCGCTGCAGAAGATGCAGCCGCCGTATCCTACGGTACCGTCCCGGTTGGGACAGGTCATGCCTCCGTTGAGGGATAAGCGGTATACTTTTTCACCAAAACGTTTTTTCAGTTCGTAATCAATGGAATGATAGGGTTTATCCTGCCATTTCATAAAAAGCTCCTTTCCTGCCTGGCGGCACTATACTCATTATAGCAATGGGAAAAATTGAATTCAAGTGGAAATTCCAATGGGTTTGGTTGACAAAGAAGAACAGGAGAAATATACTGAAAATAGTGCTGTAAAGAGCGGGCGGAGACAAAGCAGAGGGAAGGAAAAACGGAATACATTTTTATGTATCGGGAAGTGGAAGAAGCAGCAGCCCGGGTGAAAACAGCAGAGCGATCATAAAAGAAGATGTGGGGGAAGATCTATGGAGAAGGATCCGGGACAGCCGGGAAGGGAACCTGGAAAAGCTGTGAGAAAACGGCCGGCCAGGCGGTCAAAAAAAAGATATCTGGTGAGCAGCAGGCAGCTTTACGGGATACTGATGCTTTTGTGCGTATGCCTGGTGGGAGCGTTGATTTGGGAACAGTATTACGACACCCACACCTACGAAAAAGGGGAACTGGCCCGTCTTTCAGAGGGGGAGAACAAACCCAGGAAAAAATTTATGACAGAAAAGCAGGAGGAAGGCCTGGGAGGAACCGGAGAGGAAAGCGGCAATGGGACTGCTGGTCAGGACGGTAAATCACAGACTGGAGAAGAGACGGAGGAAGGCAGCGCAGACGGAACAGAGGAAAATGGAAGCAGCGATAAGGCTGGAGCAGATGGAAATACCGTTTGGCAGGGGCAGGAGAAAGAAAACAGTCAGACTTCCGCTCAGACTGTGGTGGAGACGTCCACCTCTGTGAAATTGAAAAATGAGCTTCTGGGAGTGCTGCCGGGGATTCGGGCGCCGGGGCAGACGGCGGAGGAACTGATTGCCCAGGCGGATCGTCTGGCGGCTATGTATGATTATGATAAGGCCATGGAGCTTTTGAAAAATTGTGCCTCTTATCAGGAGGACTTCAAAATGCAGGAGGCAGTGGCAGGCTACCAGGCTGCAAAAGATTCCTGTGTGGAGTATTCAGCGGATCAGGTGACTCACATTTTCTTCCATACCCTGATTAAGGATGCGGCTAAGGCCTTTGACGGAGATCAGTATGAGGCGGGTTACAACCAGTATATGGTGACGATTCATGAGTTTAACAGTATCATTGAGCAGATGTATCAGAAGGGTTATGTGATGGTAACTCTGGAAGATATGGCTCCTGTCGTAAAACAGGAGGACGGCACAGTAAGGTATGAGAAGGGGAAAATTCTGCTTCCGGAGGGAAAGATTCCCTTTGTGCTGTCTCAGGATGACGTATCCTACTATCATTATATGGACGGGGACGGCTTTGCCTCCCGACTGATTATTGATGAAAATGGGGATGTAAAGAACGAATACATTGAGGATGACGGAACAGTGTCTGTGGGGGATTACGATATGATTCCTCTGATTGATACCTTTGTGGATCAGCATCCGGATTTCTCCTACCGGGGGGCCAAGGGCTACATTGCCCTTACCGGCTACGATGGGATTTTAGGCTACCGCACAGATATCTGCTATAAGACCAGAGAAGATCTCACTACGTATCAGGAGATGTTCTTCCAGGAGCATCCGGATTTTGATGAGGCGGATTTTGAGCAGGAGTGTAAGGAAGCTGCCCGGGTGGCGGAGGCACTGAAAAAAGACGGATGGCTGTTTGCCAGCCATACCTGGGGGCATGTGGGCCTGGGCGAAGGAGCCACTACCTTTGAACAATTTAAGGCAGATACGGATAAGTGGGAGGAACGGGTAGAGCCCCTTATCGGAGAGACGGACACCCTGATTTTTGCCTTTGGGGGAGATATTGGAGGTGTGGAGGATTATTCCGGCCAGCGGTTTGAGTATTTAAAGGACATGGGTTTCAACTATTTTTGCGGCGTGGATTCTGCAGTCTGCTGGATCCAGCGGAGGGATGATTATTACCGTCAGGCCAGGAGAAATGTGGACGGCTACCGGATGTACTACAATCCGGAGATGCTTTCCGATCTGTTTGATGTAAGCAAGGCCTGGGATCCCATGCGACCGGAGTACGTGCCGCCCATCTGAGTGGGAATTTATAAGGAAGAATATACTCTGCTCTCTGATCTGGAAATTCATGAGGCCGGAGTATGAGCCGTTCCTTTGGAACTGAATTGATAAGACAAAGTATGCGCCGCCCGTCAAAGGATTTAGATCCAGTGGATGTGGCGAGAGCAGCCGCAGGGTGCGGCAGAAAAGGGGAAAATATGGATGAGAGAAGTCAGCGCCTTCAGCAGATGAGGGCGAGGCGAAGGAAAAATGAATTGGTGATGAAATGTGTGATTGTGCTTCTGAGCGTGATCCTTTTAATATTGACTGTGGTGCTGGTGAAGGAGCTGGTGTTTGGTGAGCATAAAAGCCGGACTGCCAAGGTGGCGCAGACCAATCAGCAGAGCGCAGCAGCCGGAGGAGACCAGGGAGAGGGACAGCCGGTTGCCGGAAGTTCCCAGGGAGAGAATGGAAGCATACCGGGAGAGTCAGTGCCGGCCAGTGCAGGCGGTGAGAGCGCTTCTTCGGGCAGCGAGCTGATTGCCCAGGCAGATCGGATGGCAGCCCAGTATGATTATGATGGGGCTATAGAGCTTTTGAAGACTTCTGCGGAATATGGCTCCAACACAGAGATGCAGAATGCGGTAGCCGGTTATGAGCAGACCAAAGCCTCCTGTACCTCCTATCCGCTGGATCAGGTGACTCATGTGTTTTTCCATACTATGATCCGGGATACCTCCAAGGCCTTTGACGGGGACAGCAAGGAGGGAGGCTACAATCAGGTAATGACCACCATCTCGGAGTTTAACAGTATTATTCAGCAGATGTATGACAAAGGATATGTGATGGTGAGCTTGCACGATATGTGTGAGATTCATGATGACGGGACAGTCACCAGAAAAGAGCTTTTGCTTCCGCCGGGGAAGAAGCCCTTTGTATTGTCTCAGGACGATGTGAGCTATTATCACTATATGGACGGTGATGGGTTTGCTCAGAAGCTGATTGTGGATGAAAACGGAGATGTGAAGAATACTTACATTGAGGATGACGGAAACGTTTCCGTGGGAGACTATGATATGGTGCCTCTGATTGATACCTTTGTGGATGAACACCCGGATTTTTCCTATCATGGACACAAAGGAATTCTGGCCCTCACAGGCTATGAGGGAGTTTTGGGGTATCGGACAGATGAGGTGTACCGGACAAAAGAAGCCGGCAGGGTAACAGAGTATCAGCAGAAGTTTCTGGATGAGAATCCGGATTTTGACTGGGATGCAGAGGTAGCAGCCGCCAAGGAGGTGGCGGAGGCTATGAAGGCGGACGGCTGGGAGTTTGCCAGCCATACCTGGGGGCATATCAATCCTCTGGGCTACGGCTACGATGCTACGGTGCAGGATACGGAGCGGTGGCTGAACAATGTGGCCACGGTGGTAGGGCCTACAGATGTGCTGATTTTTGCCTTTGGAGCAGATATCGGAGACTGGCAGCCCTACACTGCAGACAATCAGTTTTTTAATTATTTTAAGAATCAGGGCTTTGATATCTTCTGCAATGTGGACAGCAGCCAGTACTGGGTGCAGTTCGGAGATACCTATATGCGCCAGGGACGTCGGAATCTGGATGGTTACCGGATGTACTACAATCCGGAGATGCTCTCCGATCTGTTCGATGTGTCCCAGGCCTGGGACAGCAGCCGTCCCACTCCGGTGCCGGAGATGTAGGAGGAATGTGGGAAACATCCAGAGAAAAGAAGTGGATCAGTTTCCTGAACACGATTTTGGTTTGAAAAAGCTCATTGGAATGTTTGGTGCATCGGAGCGAGTGCAGCCTTTTTGTGCAATTTGACAGTTGGGTTTTTCCATCAGGGCTTTTCATAAAAAAGAAAGGGAGAAAAAAGATGTTGTCATTTGAATGCGATTACAACCAGGGAGCTCATGAAAAGATTCTGCAGCGACTGGCAGAAACCAATCGAGAGCCTCAGCCGGGCTACGGGGAGGATGCCTACTGTACTGCGGCAAAGGAGAAGATCCGCGCTGCCTGTGAGTGCCCGGAGGCACAGATTTTTTTCCTTGTGGGAGGCACCCAAACCAACGCAGTAGTGATCGATTCTTTACTGAAGCCCTATGAGGGCGTGATTTCTGCGGTCACCGGCCACATCAATGCCCATGAGGCAGGGGCGATTGAGGCCTGCGGCCATAAGGTGCTGGCCATCCCAGGCCATCAGGGAAAAATGAAAGCTCAGGAACTGCAGGATTATCTGGAGCTTTACTGGCAGGATGAGAGTCATGAGCATATGGTGATGCCGGGGATGGTGTATCTTTCCCACCCCACAGAGTACGGTACTTTATATACCAGGCAGGAGCTGGCAGAGATTGCCGGCGTTTGCCGCAGCTATCAGATTCCCCTGTATTTGGATGGAGCCAGATTGGGCTACGGCCTGATGAGCCGGGCTACGGATATGACTTTGCCTGAGATTGCAAGGCTCTGCGATGTGTTTTACATAGGAGGAACCAAGGTGGGAGCCCTCTGCGGAGAAGCAGTGGTATTTACTAAGAACAATATGCCCAGGTATTTTCTTACGGAAGTTAAGCGCCATGGCGCGCTTCTGGCCAAGGGAAGGGTGCTGGGCGTGCAGTTCGACACTCTTTTTACAGAAGATCTGTACTTTACCATCAGCCGCCATGCCATTGATATGGCGGAACTTTTAAAGGCAGAGCTTAAGAAACGGGGGGCAAAGTTTTTCATTCCTTCCCCCACAAATCAGCAGTTTGTAATTTTGGAAAATAGCAAGATGGAGGAACTGAAAAAGGAAGTATCCTTCAGCTTCTGGGAGAAATATGACGATACCCATACGGTTGTCCGGTTTGCCACAAGCTGGGGAACCAGGGAGGAGGATATCCGGGAGCTGATGAAGCTGTGGGATCAGGTATTTTCCTGAAAGAAGACCTGCTTTTTTATTCACAGGTCTTTTGATCTTGGAAGCAGGGGAGGAAACTGATCGGATGATGTCAGGAATCCGGGTGCAGATGGGAGGCGTTTGCAGATGAAATTGTATATCGTGGAGGATGATGAGGCCCTGGCCAGAGGGATGCGCTACACTCTGGAGCAGGAGGGCTTTGAGGTACAGTGCTTTGGCAGCGTCGCCTGGGGCAGGAGAGCTCTGGAACGGGAGCTGCCGGATCTTCTGCTTCTGGACTGGAATCTGCCGGATGGAGATGGGTTGGAGCTTTGCCGTTGGTTAAAATCTGTAAGCCAGGTTCCGGTACTGATGGTTACGGCAAGAGATATGGAGATGGATCAGGTGATCTGTCTGGAGGAGGGCGTGGATGACTATGTGGCCAAGCCCTTTTCTTTGGCTGTTTTAAAGGCCAGGATCCGGGCTCTGCTTCGGCGCTTCAGCAGGCAGGAGGAAGGGAGCGTATATTTATCTTCCGGGGATATCCGCCTTTCAGAAAAGGACAGAAAGGTATGGAAGGACGGCGCAGAGCTGGAATTAAGCCGGGTGGAATATAAACTTTTGAATTATTTTCTGGAAAACAAAAATCAGGTGCTTTTAAAGGAGCAGCTGTTGGAACGGGTTTGGGATGGAGACTTTGTGGAGGAAAATACTCTTACAGCCAGCATCCGCCGACTGCGGCTGAAGGTGGAGGAGGATCCAGCTCATCCCCGGTATATTAAGACGGTTCATGGAATGGGGTATCTGTGGGAGGAGTAAAAAAGCAGATGGAGAATTGGGTGAGTATTCTGAGCATTTGCCTGGGCAGCGCAAGTCTGGCTGCGGGGCTTGGGATGATATGGAATTACCGCAGTCAGGTGAGAAAACTGGAGAGAATTCTGGAGGAGTACCAGAGACGGTTTGAAGAGGGGCGAAGAAGGGAAGTCGCAGAAGGGGGGGAAGAGCTCTTAAGAGCAGATGAACAAAAAAAGAAGAGATATACAGGGGGACTGATGGAGACCAGGGAGTCCAAGCTGGAGAGTCAGCTTGACCGGCTGCTCAGTCAGGCGATGCAAAGCAAAAGCCAGGCGGAGGGAGACCGGAATCAGGTGTCCGCACTGCTCTCCGATCTGTCACACCAGTTAAAGACTCCCCTGGCCAATGTGGTGATGTACACAGAACTTCTGGAGACGGAGCCGGAAGGGCAGCGCCGCACAGAGTTCCTTCATGAGACCAGGAGACAGGCGCAGAAAATGCAGTGGCTGATGAAGTCTATGCTGAAAGCGTCCCGGCTGGAACAGGGAATCCTCTCCTTTGCCTGCGGGCCTGCCTGGATCAAAGAGACCTTGAGAGCTGCGGTGTCGGCAGTGTACGCGCAGGCGGAGGAGCGGGAGATTGATCTGGTTGTGGAGCCTTTTTCAGACAGAAAGCTGTACCACAATCCCAAGTGGACCGTGGAGGCTCTGGGAAATATTCTGGACAACGGGATCAAATATGCGCCAAAAGGAAGCAGGATTACCCTTCGTATACAGCCGCTGGAGCTGTATACCCGAATTGAGATTCAGGATCAGGGGCCCGGGATTCCATCTTCGGAGTGGAACAATATTTTTAAACGTTTTTACCGCTGCTCCCAGGCGGATCAGAAGGAAGGAAACGGACTGGGGCTGTACCTGGCACAGCTGATCTTAAATAAGGAAAAGGGATATATTACGGTATCCTCCCGCCCTGGAAAGGGAAGCTGCTTTTCGGTGTATCTGATGAACGCATAGCATTTCTGTGCGGGAGGCGAGACAGAAAATCTGGCAAAGAGCATGGAGGGAGTCGTGTACAAGGCACAGCAGGAACGGTTCTTTGTACGCGGATGCAATCCGTTAAATATGACAGCTTTGTCATATTTTTTTTTGCTGCTGTCAGGATACTGTCAGATTTATCTGCTATGCTGTCATCATAAAGAAGGGAGGTTTCCGCTGCAATGGAGATTTTGAAAACAGTTGATCTAAAAAAATATTATGGTTCCAGGGAGAATCAGGTAAAGGCTCTGGACGGGGTAAATCTGTCTGTGGAGGAGGGGGAGTTTGTCACCGTGGTAGGCACCTCCGGTTCCGGCAAGAGCACGCTGCTGCACATGCTTGGCGGTCTGGATTATGCTACCTCCGGCAGTGTGACCGTGGCGGGAAAGGAGCTCTTTCAGCTCAAGGAGACGGAACTGACCATTTTCCGCAGACGGAATATCGGTTTTGTGTTCCAGAATTACAATCTGGTGCCCATCCTAAATGTGTATGAGAACATTGTGCTGCCTTTGGAGCTGGACGGAAAGCGGGCGGACAAAAAATTTATTCGGGAGATCATGGGGCTTCTGGGAATCATGGAGAAGAGAAACAGTCTGCCAAATCAGCTTTCCGGAGGTCAGCAGCAGAGGGTGGCGATTGCCAGGGCGCTGGCATCCAAGCCGGCGATTATTCTGGCGGATGAGCCTACGGGGAATCTGGATTCTAAGACTTCCCAGGAGGTACTGGGACTGCTGAAGATGACTGGAGAGCAGTTTCATCAGACCATTGTGATGATCACGCACAATGACGCCATCGCCCAGCTCAGTGACCGGGTTGTCCGCATTGAGGACGGAAAGATCGCAGAGCGGTAAGGAGGGCTGGGAATGAAGAATAATAACGGACAGGTGGTTCGGAAGCTCTCCGGCAGAAGCCTGAAAAACAATAAAATGCGGAATCTGTTTGCAGTGACCGCCATTGCCCTTACCTGTATGCTGTTTACCATCATTGCCTCGCTTGGCATGGGTATGACTCAGGTGGCACAGGAATCCACTATGCGGGAGGTGGGAGGCAGCTTTCACGCAGGATTAAAGTCAGTCACCAAAGAACAGATGGAGGCTGTGGTAAAGGATCCCAGGGTGGTGGACTATTCCTGGAATATTTTGATCGGTCGCGTGCAGAATCTCTATAAGCGCAGCGGGGAGCTGCGATACGCAGGGATGGAAGAGGAGCTGGAAAACAGTTTTATAGAGATCGCAGAGGGAACGTACCCAGAACAGGAAGATGAGGTGCTTCTGGACACTCTGGTGCTGGAGGAACTGAAGATTCCGGCTCAGGTGGGGCAGCAGGTGACTTTGGAATTCTACTTTATGGGGGAGCTTCTGCAGGATACCTTCACCATCAGCGGATGGTATGAGGGAGACCGAATCAGTCATGCTTCCCAGATTTATGTGTCCGAAAGCTACTGGAACCAGTTAAAGGGGAACCGGACAGACGCAGACTTTATGGCCTGGAAAGAGGAGAATCCTTCGGAGGCGGGACAGGGGCTGTACAATCCGGGTTTATACTTTAAAAATGCCAGGAATATAGAGGAGACGGTGCGCTCCATCATCACAGACGCAGGCTATGAGCCTTCGGTGGAAGTGGACTATGGGGTAAACTGGGCTTATATGGAGAACCGGTCCGAGCAGGCAGATCCTCTGACGCTTCTGGTTCTTGTGGGGGCGCTGCTGGTGGTGATCCTTACCGGATACCTGATCATCTACAATATTTTCCAGATCTCTGTGCTCACAGACATCCGGTTTTATGGGCTGTTAAAAACCATTGGAACCACCAAGGGACAGATACGGCGCCTGGTGCGCCGACAGGCTCTGGCTCTCGCCCTGGCAGGTATCCCTCTTGGGCTTCTGGCAGGCTATGGATTGAGTAAGGTGGTCTTTCCCTTTGCCATGTCCTTTCTGAATTATCAGGATATGGAGATTTCTTTGCACTTCCATCCTGTGACCGCCGTGTTTGCGGTGGCGTTTTCGCTGCTTACAGTACTCATCAGCTGCGGAAAGCCGGGAAGGATTGCAGGAAGCGTATCTGCGGTGGAAGCGGTGCGCTACAGTGAGGGGAGCGTAAAGAGAAAGCGGGGAAAGAAGTCAGAAAAAGGCGCCAGGGTGTACCGGATGGCGTTGTCCAATCTGGGGAGGAACCGGAAGAAAACCTTTCTGGTGATTCTTTCCCTGTCTCTAAGTCTGGTGCTGCTTTGCATGGTGTTTACTGGGGTAAAGAGTTTTCGGCTGGACACGTATCTGGAGGACCGGCTGGTGGGGGATATCACCATAGGATCGGTGAACTATACCGCCATGAGAACTACCGGGGAATGGGCTGTGGATCCTGCTTACAGCGAATGGATGGATCGGCAGCCGGGTATTATTACCAGAAATGAGATGTGGTGCGTCAATGCCGGCAACCGGATTCAACTGAGCGATAAGGCCCTGGAGAGGTATCGTCAGTTTTATGACAGGAATCTGCTGCGCAGGACAGATGAGGTATTTGAGCGGGAGCTTCAGGATAGCTTTACAGACCGGATGATCACAGGAAACACTTACAGCTATGATCCGGGACTTCTGGAAAGGCTGCGGGTACTGGAGGGAACCCTGGATGTGGAAAAATTCCAGCAGGGAGGTTATCTTCTGGTG
>CAJLNC010000041.1 GCA_905207905.1 uncultured Lachnospiraceae bacterium
ACAAAATTATAATCCAATACTTCTTTATGGAAACGGACACTATGTTGACAACAATCGTCTCCCTATCACAAAAGATCCATACAAAGACAAACCGGGTCATGGTTGGATTATTGACGGATACTGTACTACCAAAAAATCGAGTTCACCAAATAGTGATTTATATTGGTCTGTCAACATGGGATGGGGAAAAGGTTCTTCGGCCGTCTATTTTAAAGCAAACAACGGTATAAACTGTGATGTAATCTTCCACACAGATACAGAAGACGTAAACATTGTATATTATACACAAGAACAACAAATGATCTATGACATTCAAAAGAAATAACCTCAGTCAGGACGTAATACACGCCCTGACACTAACGCTAGTATTATGTCTGACACTGTTATCGGGATGCTCAGACAAAGAAGAAATCCTCCCTCCGGAACCGGAAGAAGGAACAGATATTGTGAGTGAATACAAAGCTTACGTAGGCCATCCATTCAATGCCTCCTTGGGCGAACAAACAAATGGTTACACAATAAAGAACAACGATCCAGAAAAACTGAAAACGGAATATTTCGGAATCGAACATTTCGGTGTCGTATGTATCTTTCCACTTTGCGAAGGAGAATCATCTATACATGTGCTGGACAAGAATAACAAACTGGTAAAAATAATAAAAATACAAACCACCATGTGGGGAAGCAAGGATGTGGAAGTGGAAAACGGAGCTCATCCTTATGTCAAACCGGAAGTACGAGTAGAAGCACAAGACACACAAACCAAACAAAATATAGAAAAAGAACTGATGCAGGAAGTCCGATGATAAAAAGAGCGGAACAGAAAATCGCAGATGATACAGAACAAAAGGTTTGTGGTGTTCGCATCACCGGTATCACTACTGGGAAAATCGTAGATTACGGTGTGCGGGATTCCATGAATATGGGAGCCGCTATGGCTCCGGCAGCCTGTCAGGTGATTGTACAGAATTTCAGGGATTTTGACCGAACGCCTTCGGATTATGACAAGATCATTACCGGAGATCTGGGATATGTGGGTCAGAAGATTTTGCTGGAACTGGTTTCCAGGGAAGGGTATGAGATCCGGGAAAATCATATGGACTGCGGAATTGAGATCTATGACCAGGAGACCCAGGATACCCATTCCGGTGGCAGCGGCTGTGGGTGCAGTGCTGTGACCCTGTCAGCTTATATTCTGCCCCTTTTGGCTAAGGGAGTCTGGAAACGGGTGCTGTTTTTGCCTACAGGAGCCCTTCTGTCTCCCATCAGTTTTAATGAGGGCCAGCCGGTGCCTGGGATTGCTCATGGGGTAGTGCTGGAGCATGTGGAGTAGCTGGAAATTAAGAGATAAGGAGAACACTTATGGACTATATCAACGCATTTTGGGTAGGAGGGCTGATCTGTGCGCTGGTGCAGATTTTGCTGGAAAAGACCAAGCTGCTGCCGGGACGCACCATGGTGATCCTGGTGTGTACCGGGGCGCTGCTTGGAGCTGTGGGGTTGTACGAACCGTTTCAGGAGTATGCAGGAGCAGGAGCCTCTGTGCCGCTGATGGGATTTGGAAATTTGCTGTGGCAGGGTGTGAGAGAGGCTGTGGACAAAGAAGGATTCTTAGGAATCTTTATGGGAGGCTTCCAGGCCAGCGCGGTGGGAATCAGCGCGGCGCTGGTGTTATCTTACCTGGCCAGCCTGGTATTTGAGCCGAAGATGAAAGATTGACGGCAGTATTCATTAAAATCTTGGAATGTAGCTTTCGTCTTCCATCCCCTGGAGGGCGATGGTGCCTGTAGTCTCAAATTCCTCTTTGTAACGCTGGAAGTCTGCCCGGCGCTGATCCAGGTAGGAGTAGATGTTGTCGCTGGTCAGATAGACGCCAAAGCCCTCATAGTGTTCCTGGCCGTACATGGTATTTACCATCAGGTCAGCCACTGCATTGGAATAGTGATTCCGGTTTACAAAGTTGTAAGGATTTAAATTGATGTCATTGAAATCGTCAAAGAGCCACACATCCGTAATATCCACAATCTGGCTTAAGTAGGAGTAGTACCGTTCGCATTCAAAGGTGTCCCGCTCTCCGATAAAGCTGGCACCGATGACAACCTTTAAGGTGACACCGTGCTCATCGCAGAGCGCTTTGATCTTTCGGAGGGCAGCGATGTTGTCATCAAAGGCTGGGAAACTGTTGGCGCTTCCGTTAAAGGCTTTTTTCAGATTCTGTTCCAGTTTTCCAAGCACCCGGTTTTTGGTGGCTTTCTTGGGATCTTTCTCAAAGGCAGCGTCCTCCTTGAACCAGATCCGCTCCCCGGTGGACAGTTCATTGGCAGCGGCCCAGGTGTCCTGAGCGTTGCCGTCGGCAATTGTTTCAGCAACAGTGGGAAGATCGGACATCAGGTAGCTTAGCAGCTCTGTAAAGCGGTCCCAGCCATTTCCATTCACAATAGCGGGAATTTCATAGTTGGAGGAACGGGTCTCCCGATTATAGGCCCGAACCTCAAAGCTGCTTAAATGCAGGGTCAGCTCAGAGATATCCGTGTTTTCCACAAGGTAGGTGGAGTAGGTGAGATAGTCAGCAAAGTTTCCCATGGTAACGTAAAAGTTATAATAATTTTTTCCGGTGTACTGGGACAGAAGTTTAGTGCTTAATACTCCGGATTTGGAACCGCCGATGACTGCGCCCTGGATGGCATCCGCATTTTCATGGACATATTCGCTTTTGATGGCCCGGGCATACTGGTCAGCATCATACAGCTCCGTGCCTTTTTTCACAGTAAAATAGCCCAGGGGATCTACTGCGTAATTTAAGCCCATGTAGCCTGCAATTCCGGCAAACAGGATTATAAAAAATATTGATATCCATACTTTTTTATTCATAGATCATTGCTCCTTAGAACTGGAAATACAAGAACTGTACGACTTTATTCATCTGCATAATGCACAGCAGCATCAGCAGAGCTGCATAAAGCACAGTCCAGATATTGGTTTTGAATTTCTCTGTCATGGTCTTGGAGTTTGGCAGGAACCAGCAGATAATAATGCCGATGAGCAGCCGCAGGCCGCTGGATTTATGCCAGATGATAAAGTTCCATACAGAAGAGAGAGCCTCGGAGACGGTACTTCCCAGGGAAGAGAAGTTCACCATTCCAAGGTATACGTTCCAGGCATCCGTAAAGGTGTTGGATACGAACAGCACCCGAACCAGGATTACCCCAAGTGCCGTCAGAGGGAAGGCAATGAAGAAGGGGAATTTCAGGTTCCGCCGTTTCATCCAGGAGGCTGCGCAGACGAAGAAGCCGTTGATCAGTCCCCACACTACAAAGGTCCAGCCTGCTCCATGCCAGAAACCGGAGACAAAGAACGTAACCATGGTAGCGATGTAATAGTTTCTCCACTTGCAGTTCTTCTTGTAGACGGAGCGGAAAATGTAGTTGCTTAAGAAACGGGAGAGGGTCATGTGCCATCTTCTCCAGTAATCCTGAAAGTTCCGTGCCTTGTAGGGAGAGTCAAAATTCTGGGGAATGGCAATGTTGAACATCCAGCCCAGTCCAATGGCCATGTCTGCATATCCGGACAGGTCAAAGTAGTAGGAGATGGTGTACTCAATAGAAGAAAACCAGGTGAGCAGCAGATCGGAATTTGCTGTCACATTATTAAAGAACTCCTGGGCATTGGTGGTCATAGGGTCAGCCAGCAAAATCTTCTTTGCGCAGCCGATGGAAAAAAGAAACAGTCCTTTAGCCAGATTGTCATAGTTGATCTTCAGATTTTTCTGATTTTCAAACTGAGGAACAATCTCGCCATGGTGGATAATGGGGCCTACGATCAGCTGAGGAAAGAAGGTGATAAACAGCAGATAATTCACAAAATCATACTGTTTTGTCTCTCCTCGGTAGGAATCCACCAGAAATGCAATGAGCTGGAAGGTAAAGAAGGAAATACCGATGGGCAGCACAATGTGCTTTAAGGCATAGTCGCTGCCGGTGATTAAATTGAAGTTTTCGATAAAGAAATCGGTGTACTTATAGTAACCTAAAAGACCGATATTTCCTGCCAGTCCAATGGCTAGAAGCAGTTTCTTCTGGAAGGGCTGTTCTCCCTCCATGCGGGACATGGAGCTTCCAATGATGTAGTTGCCGGTGATGCTGGCCAGAAAGAAGGGGAAAAAGTCAGGGCTGCCCTGTCCATAAAAATACAGGGAGCAGACTACCAGCCAGATTTTAGCCACAGAGTGCTGTTTAAAATGGTTTAATGCAAAGTAAACTGCAAAGGTAATTGGTAAAAATAAAAATATAAACTGATAAGTTGAAAAAATCATAATCGTTCTCCTGAAAAGATGGTTGGGAATGGCTACAAGGGAATATTGCCGTGTTTTTTTTCAAATCCGGAACTGCACGCTTCTTCCTTGTGCAGTTCCAGAAAATCAAAGGCATTGATCAGACGGCTTCTGGTTTCGTCAGGAAGAATCACTTCATCTACAAAGCCTTTGTTCTCTGCAATTTCCGGATTTAAGAAATTTTCTTCGTACTCCTGCTTCAGGCACTGAAAGGCAACAGCAGGATCCTGAGCGCTGGCCAGTTTCTTTTTATAGAGAATGTTTACAGCGCCCTCTGCTCCCATGACAGCAATCTCTGCAATGGGCCAGGCATAGACGAAATCTGCCCCCATAGTTTTGCTGTTCATAGCAATGTAGGCGCCGCCGTAGGCTTTGCGCATGATCAGGGTTACTTTAGGAACAGTGGCCTCTGAGTAAGCGTACAGAATCTTTGCGCCATGACGGATAATCCCTCTTTGTTCCTGATCCTTTCCAGGAAGAAAGGCAGGCACATCCACAAGGGTCAGAAGAGAAATGTGGAAGCAGTCGCAGAACCGGATAAACCGGGCGATTTTATCAGAGGCATCACAGTCTAAAGACCCTCCTGACTGCAGGGGCTGATTGGCAACGATGCCAGTGACCCTTCCGTTTAAATACCCAAATCCCACAATGGCGTTGGGGGCAAAGTGTTTGTGGATTTCAAAAAAAGGGATATCATCTGTGATCTGCCGGATCACCTGGTGCATGTCATAAGCCTTCCTGGGATTGTCTGGAACCAGCTCCTCAAAAGGAATCCGCGCGGCCGGTTCACTGATAGGATGGCAGGGCGGCAGCTGCGCGCAGTTGGAGGGCAGATAGGACAGCAAGGTCCGGATCCCCTTCAGACAGGAGTACTCATCATTGTACAGCGCATGTACCACTCCGCTGGTGGTACTGTGCATGGAAGCTCCGCCAAGCTCCTCCAGAGTGGGACGGGTGCCAAGCACGGATTCTACCACTGCCGGGCCGGTGATAAACAGTTTGCTGGTATCCCTGACGCAAAAGATAAAATCGCACAGAGCAGGGGAGTAGCAGGCGCCTCCGGAGCAGGGCCCCAGGATGGCGCAGATCTGAGGAATGACCCCGGATGCTTTCACATGATTCTGAAAAATTTCTCCGTAACCGGACAGGGCGTTGATGCCTTCTTCAATCCGGGCTCCTCCGCTGTCGTTGAGAAAGATAATGGGCACCTTCATATTGTAGGCCAGCTCCTGGAGCTTGGCCATTTTTTTGGCATGAGTGGCCCCCAAGGTGCCTCCCACTACCGTAAAATCCTCCGCAGCCACACACACCTTCCGGCCCTCGATGGTACCCCAGCCGGTGAGGATACCGTCTCCGGGAAAAGAGTTATATTTTCCAAAAGCAGAGGCGGAGGTATCAGTGGCCATACAGCCATTCAGTTCTACAAAGGACTGTTCATCCAGCAGGCAGTGGATCCGCTCCCAGGCAGTGAGTTTTCCGCTTTCGTGCTGCCGTTTGATTCTGGCTTCTCCGCCGCCGGCCAGATGACTTTGCCGTTTCTGCTTCACCGACTCGATTCGATCCTTCCACATAGTAGTTCCTTCCTATTATTATTGGATTGCTGCGCAGTGCAGCAGCGTGTTTGTTAATGATTTCGTAATTAATTCTTATGTAGTCTACCATGTAGGCCGGGAAGATTCAAGAATTATTTACTATAAAAGCCCAGTCTCAAAGCAGAGTTGTTCCGGACTGCTTGCAGACCGGGACGGCTCTGCTTTAGAGACGCTAACTCATATGAGCAAGTAGGCCGACAGGCCGGATTGCGAATATGGGGCGAATTGCGGGAACGCAAAGCGTGGAGCAATCCGAGGGGTTTTTATCCCTGGTGGCGTCCGCATCAGAGGACATGAAAGTTTAGCAGGAAATGCACAGGACAATGTCCGGAAAAATCTCAGGGGAGCCGGAAGCAGGATTTGAGAACTATTCTGGTTGTAAGGTTTCCGGGACAATGATAAAATGTTATTGTTCAGAGACAGGAAGAAATCTCTGGAGCAGAACAAAGTGGGCGGTACTTGACCGGATTGTTTGGAACGGTACTGATAAAAATCGTTTAACAGAGAAATGCAAAAGGAAAGAAGGGAGAACGTTTTGGAGGAAAAGATACTGGTGGTGGACGATGAGAAAGAGATCGTGGATCTGGTGGCTGTGTATCTGGAGAATGAAAATTTCAGAGTGGTAAAATGCTACAGTCCCAAGGAAGCCCTGGAGCAGATCGAGACAGAGGAACTGGATCTGGCAGTTTTGGATGTGATGATGCCCCAGGTGAGCGGACTGGAGCTTTGCCGGAAGATCCGGGAACATCACAATTACCCGGTGATCATGCTGACAGCCAAGGATCAGGAGGCGGATAAGATCACAGGTCTTACCTTTGGCGCGGATGATTATATGACAAAGCCCTTTCGTCCTCTGGAACTGGTAGCCAGAGTGAAGGCGCAGCTTCGCAGGTACAAAAAATACAATCCTGCCAACAGCGGCAGGGAGGAACAGCGGGAGGAGGTGCTGACCCACAGGGGATTGGTGCTGAATAAAAGGACTCACGAATGTTTTCTGGATGAAAGGCCTCTGGTGCTTACGCCCACGGAATTTTCTATTCTTCAGGTGTTATTGGAGCGAAAAGGCAGCGCAGTCAGCGCAGAGGAGCTGTTCCATCAGATCTGGAAGGATGAATATTACAGCAAGAGCAACAATACCATAACGGTTCACATCCGTCATCTCAGGGAGAAGATGGGAGATACCATGGATTCTCCCAGATATATTCGGACCATGTGGGGAGTGGGGTATAAGATCGATGAGTAAAAAGAAAAGAGACAGGGAAGAGTATGTCAGCCTGAAACGAAAATTCTATGTCCGGCTTTTGCAGACGGTGCTGGTTTCTGTGGGGATCGTTTTTGGCTTTTATCTGCTGGTTTGGAAGGACCGGGGTGGTAACTGGATGTTGGAATTTTTTCAGAATGGGTTTGGACTGGACTGGACCTCTGCCATGATTCTGTATAATCAGATATTCCGGAATAACAAGGATACCATTGCACTTTTGCTGTTCAGCCTGGTGTTTTTTCTGGCGATCCGGAAGGTTCTGAATGAGTTTATCGGGTGTTTTCAGGCGGTGAACAGTGGGATTGATCAGCTTCTGGAGGAGGAAGGGAAGATTCAGCTTCCACCGGAGCTTTTGGAGACGGAGCGGCGGTTAAAAGAGGTGAAGGAGGAACTTGCCCGCCGGAGTCTGACAGCCGCTCAGGCAGAGCAGCGAAAAAATGATCTGGTGATGTATCTGGCCCACGATATGCGGACTCCTATGACTTCCGTTATCGGTTATCTCAGCCTTCTGCAGGAAGCGCCGGATCTTCCGGCAAAACAGAGGGCGAAATATGTGGGCATTTCATTGGAGAAAGCCTGCCGGCTGGAAAAAATGATGAACGAATTTTTTGAGATTACCAGGTACAATCTGCAGCAGATCACCATCAGTCCGGAACCCATTGATCTGTATTACCTTCTGGTGCAGCTGATGGACGAGCTGTCGCCTCTATTGTCAGCCAGGGGGAATTGGGCTGTGCTGCAGGCAGATGAGAATCTGACAGTTGACGGGGATCCGGACAAGCTGGCCAGGGTGTTTAACAATGTGATGAAAAATGCAGCTTCCTACAGCTTTCCAAATACAGAAATAATGCTTCGGGCAGAGGAGCGGGATGGTCAGGTGGTGCTGGTGTTCCAAAACCAGGGGAAAACCATCCCTGAGTATAAGTTGGAGGCTATTTTCGAGAAATTTTACCGGATGGATGAATCCCGCACTTCCAACACAGGAGGCACCGGCCTGGGGCTTGCCATTGCAAAGGAGATCGTGGCCCTCCATGGAGGAACGATCAAGGCAGACAGCCGGGAGGATACGGTGACCTTTACCATCACCCTGCCCAAGGTGCAGGAGAACAGAAGGCAAAGAAGAGAGACAGCCGGGGAGGCATTGGGAAAAGATTTGGCACAATCTTAGGATTTTCTTAGGAAATAAACAATGGAATGTTAAAAACAGGAAGTCTCCTGTCTAGTACAATAAAACCGAACAGAGCAGTACTCGTCAGAGCATTTTTTGCAAAGGGGCAGCTCATATACAGTGGTTGGGACAGGAGGAAGCAGGATGCGAAGAAAAAGATACCATAGAGGGAGAACATTGGGGATTTTGGCAGGCTGCCTCTTTTTAGGAGGAACGGCGGCAGCAGGGCTTCATTTTTTAAAGGAAGCAGGAACGGTAAAATCAGGGCAGCAGGAAGGAGCTGTCCTGGAAACCTATGCGCAGGGAATCCAGGTGATGACGGAAGATAGGGGGGAGGTTCGCGAGAACGTATCTTCAGAGTATGAGGCAGAAGGGCTGGGGGTCAATGTATGGGAGGAAGATACGGTCAGCCAGAATCGGGATTCGGAGGATTCCACTCCGGATGAGACATCCTGGAGTCTGCTTTTGGTGAACAGGTGGAATAAGATTCCGGAGGATTACCAGGTAGAACTGGTGACCCTGAACAACGGAGAGCAGGTGGATGCCAGAATTTACCCGGCACTTCAGGCGATGTTTGACGATGCCAGGGCAGAGTCCGTATACCCCATTGTGGCCTCCGGCTACCGCACCAGGGAAGAACAGGAGCAGATTATGTCGGAGAAGATCGCAGAGTATGAGGGCCAGGGGTATTCTCCCCAGGAGGCGAAAGAAAAGGCGGAAACCTGGGTGGCGCTTCCGGGAACCAGCGAGCACCAGATGGGGATCGCAGTAGATATCAATGCAGACGGTGTTTATTCCAGCGGAGACCAGGTGTATGGATGGCTGGCGGAAAATGCATATCGGTATGGTTTTATCCGCAGGTATCCGGAGGACAAGACAGAGATCACCGGAGTGATCCATGAGCCATGGCATTACCGCTATGTGGGAAAAGAAGCGGCAAAAGAGATCCAGGAGCAAGGGGTTTGCCTGGAGGAATATCTGGGAGCAGTTTAAAAGAGACTGACGGGAAGTGTATAAAAAGAACAGGAAAGGGCCATACTCCAGAAAAACAACAGAACAGGAAAGGAGTATGGCACAGTATGAAAGAAAGACAGGTTCAAAAAGAAGGAGAATTATGGGAGAAAAAGCAGGATTCCCGGAATGGGCAGGGTTCCTGGAACGAGCAGGCTTTTTGCAAAGGGCAGGATTTCCCAAAAGAACAGGCTGCTGGAAAAAAACAGGAGATCTGCTGGGAGGATCTGCCAGAGCAGGAACGGATGAAATACGAGATCGCTGAAGAACTGGGGCTGTTGGAACAGGTGAGAGAAAATGGCTGGAAATCCCTGTCTGCCAAGGAGACGGGGCGGATCGGCGGCCTGATGACCAGGAGAAAGCGGGAGAAAAAGACTAGCAGGACGGGCGCAAGAGATTGATTTTGACAGCCTCCTGTTTCCTCACATTTCCATCATAAATATGAAAAAAGTGTGAAAGATTTCGGATTTTGTTGACATGGAAGAAGTGGTTTGTTACACTTTTACGGAAATGAGAAATAAACTCGTAACAATTCCGAAATAATTAAGGAATAGGAAACATGGAGGTAAATGGTAATGAAAAGAAAAATGTTGAGCGTTTCCGTTTACTGCCTTGCGTCCGGTATGATGTTTGCAGGTGTGGGAAGTTTGCAGGCAGGGGCGACGGAGGTAGTGTCGGAAACGGCAGAAACCGAAGCTGAGACTGTGGAGACTGACCGGGAAGGCGAAGCGATGGCTGAGACGGAAGAGACGTCTCTTGAGGGAGAGCTGATCTTTGCCAAATGTGAGGAGTATATTAATGTCCGCAGCAGTGCAGGTACGGATTCTCAGGTTGTGGCAAAGCTGTATGATAAGGATTCCGCCACGGTCCTTGGGCAGGAGGGAGACTGGCTGAAGATCCAGTCCGGAAATGCCAGCGGTTATGTGAAAGCAGAATATTTTGCCACAGGCGAGGAAGCAGAGCAGATTGCAGATCAGGTAGCTTACCGGGTGGCAGTGGTACATCCGGAGGATCTGAACGTTCGAACCGATCCCACAGAGGAGGCGGGAGTGTTAGGCGTGGCTCACCAGTCAGAGGAGCTGGAGGTAGTAGATTACAGCAATGACTGGATGAAGGTGGCTCTTGGAAATGATGTATACGGATATGTAAACGCGTATTATGTAGATTATAAGACCTATTATCCGGTGGGAGAGACGCTGGAGGAGGAGCAGGCCAGATTGGAAGCGGAGCGCCAGGCCGGGGAAAGTGCTTCTGCGCCTGAGACAGAACCGGAATATATGCCTGAGGAAGAGTATCCGGAGGAGACCGAGTACGCTCCTGAGGAGGAATATCCGGAGGAGACGGAGTATGTGCCCGAGGAGGAGTATCCAGGGGAAACAGAAACGGAGTACGTACCGGAGGAAGAATATCCGGAGGAGACCGAGTACGTGCCTGAGGAGGAATATCCGGAGGAGACCGAGTACGTACCGGAGGAAGAATACCCGGAGGAGACCGAGTACGTGCCTGAGGAGGAATACCCGGAGGAGACCGAGTATGTGCCAGAGGAAGAATACCCAGAAGAGACGGAATACGTAGAGGAGACGGAGTACATAGAGGAAACGGAATATGTAGAAGAGACCGAGTATGTGGAGGAGACCGAGGATCAGACTTCTGATCTTGGTCAGCAGATTGTGGACTATGCCATTCAGTTTGTGGGCAATCCCTATGTGTACGGAGGCACTAGTCTGACCAATGGAGCGGATTGTTCCGGTTTTACCCAGTCCGTATTTGCCAACTTCGGTATCAGTCTTTCCAGGACAGCGGCAGATCAGTCTTATGGCGGCACCGCGGTGGATCTGGGAAGCATTCAGCCGGGAGATTTGCTGTTTTACAGCGACGGCGGAGGAATCAGCCACGTAGCCATTTACATGGGTGGAGGTCAGATCGTGCATGCGGCCAATGCAGCTTCCGGTATCACCACATCCAATTATGACTACAGCACGCCGGTGTCTGCCAGCCGGTACTGGTAAGATACTGCTGGAAAATTTTTATTTTCCTCCTGTCGTTTTTGTGTTATACTAAAGAACACAAACGCAGAGCCAAGGAGACGGCAGGAGGAGGATCGCATGAAGCTGATAAAAAAGCTAGTAAAGGTGACTGTGAAATTTATTGCAGGAGTAGTGATATTCGGTCTGTTTTTTATGGCGGTGGATCCCAGCGGCACAAATATGAAAAAGCAGGCGGAAAAGCTGAAAAAGTGGATTACCGGAAAAACTTCCTCACTCAATTTTGATCAGGAGCAGACTGACCAGGAGGCAGAATAATTCAGAACTTATGAAAAATATAGAGGAAGATATTAAATCAGGAAAATTTAAGAGCATCTATCTGTTTTACGGGGAGGAAGCATATCTAAAAAATCTGTATAAGAATCGGCTGAAGAACGCCCTGGTCAGTTCGGAGGATACCATGAATTTGAATGTGTATCAGGGAAAAGGGATCTCCATTCCTCAGGTGATCGATCAGGCGGAGACTATGCCATTTTTTGCAGACCATCGACTGATCTTGCTGGAGGACAGCGGATTTTTTAAGAATGCGGCCCCGGAGCTGGCGGATTATCTGGGAGAAGGAGCACCTGCAGAGACGGTGTTCCTTTTTGTGGAAACTGAAGTGGATAAACGGGGGAAACTGTACAAGACCGTGAAATCCAAGGGAAGAATCGTAGAATTTGCAAGACAGAATGAGCAGACGCTTACCAACTGGGTTCTGCGGGCTCTGCAGAAGGAGAATTTGAAAATTACCCGCTCTGCCATGCAGCTTTTTTTGGAGCGGACCGGAAATGATATGGAAAATATCAGCAGAGAACTGGAGAAACTGATTTCCTATGTATATGGAAGGGAAGGCATCACCAGGGAGGATGTAGAAGCGATCTGTACCCTTCGGACAGAGAACAAGATTTTTGACATGATCAATGCCATTGCAGAGAAAAAGCAGAAGCGGGCGTTGGAGCTTTATTATGATTTGCTGGCCTTAAAGGAGGCGCCGCTGCGAATACTGGCGCTGATTGCCAGACAGTTCCACTTGCTTTTACAGGTCAAGGATTTAAGGCGTCAGGGGTTTGATCAGGGAGAGATTGCCTCCAGGGCAGGAATTATGAATTTTGTGGTGCGAAATTGCTTGCGGCAGGGAGAATATTTTTCATCGGAACTGCTGAGAGGGGCAGTGGAGGAGTGCGTTCGCACGGAGGAAGCCATCAAAACCGGCAGGCTGGGAGACCGGCTTGGAGTGGAGCTGCTGATCGTAAAGTACAGCCAGGAGAAGAAGTAAGAAATGAGACTATGGAGAAAGTCTGTAAATAAGATTTTCTATGATAAGGATCGGCGAAAGGCCTGGGAAACAAAAAGATAAGAAAAACCCCCGCTGACATGACGGTATCAGCGGGGGTTCCTTTTCATCTATTTACGCAATGCCGTTAACAGCTTTTGCTAAACGGGATACTTTTCTGGATGCGGTATTCTTGTGATACACGCCCTTAGAAGCAGCTTTATCGATAGCGGCAGTAGCAGCCAGCAGTGCAGCAGAAGCAGTTTCCTTATCTCCAGCAGCAACAGCAGCATCTACCTTCTTGATAGCAGTCTTAACAGCAGATTTGATTGCCTTATTACGCTCGTTTCTGGTTTTTGTTACCAGGATTCTCTTTTTTGCAGACTTAATATTAGCCAACCCGTACACCTCCAAACATTGTGATTTATAGTTTGTTCCATTAAAATCGGACACGGACGTTTAATGTAAACATACTAATATATATTAGTCCAAAGTCATGGGCCTGTCAATACATAATTCGGGAAAAATTGCAAAAAATAAGGAAAATAGGAATGTTTCAGCAAATGGATTAAAAAATATCCTCCAAAAGGAAAGAAATGCGAAGGAGGACCAATGCAGGAGGCAGTGATGATCGAAAAGTTTCAGGTACGGACAGATCTGGCGCTGGAGGCCAGGGAGAGCTATGAAAAGGACGATGTGAGAATCCGGGGAGTGAAGATTCTGGAGGAGGAAGATCCGGAGAAGGAAATTTATACCACAGTGGTAAAAATTGAGACAGAGAATGGGGCGAAGGCCATGGGAAAACCGGTGGGAACCTACATTACCCTGGAAGCTCCAAATTTGTCCGACGCGGATGAGGGGTATCACCGGGAAGTATCCGAGGAGGTGGCAAAACGTCTTCTTCAGCTTATGGGGGATACCAGAAAGTCTGTATTGATTGTGGGGCTGGGAAATCGGGAAGTGACACCGGATGCTCTTGGGCCAAATGTGGTGAATAATCTGCAGATTACCCGCCATATTATCCGGGAATTTGGCAGGGCCTCTCTGGAGTCTGGAATGGAGACTTCCGTCAGCGCCATTGTGCCCGGAGTGATGGCACAGACTGGAATGGAAACGTTGGAGATCATCCAAGGGGTGGTCAAAGAGACCAGACCGGAGCTGGTAGTGGTGATCGACGCTCTGGCAGCCAGAAGTACCAAAAGATTGAACCGCACCATCCAGATTACAGATACTGGAATTAATCCAGGCTCCGGAGTGGGAAACCACAGACAGGGAATCAGCAGAGAGATTCTTGGGATTCCGGTGATCGCCATTGGCGTGCCCACTGTGGTGGATGCGGCCACCATTGTGAATGACACCATGGAAAATCTGGTTGAGGCTATGGATGCCACAAAGGAGATGCGGCAGCTGGGCGGTGTTATGGGAACCCTGGATAAGGCGGAAAAGTATGAGATGATTCGGGAGCTGATTTCCCCGCATCTAAATACCATGTTTGTTACCCCGAAGGACATTGACGATACTGTGAAGCGATTAAGCTATACGATCTCCGAGGGACTGAATCTGGCATTTGGAGGATGAAGAGAAAGACAGGAACAGATGCTGCGGTATTCTTTGCGGAGTGATCCATACAATAGAAATCAGATCTGCAAATAGCAGATTAGATCTGTCCTTTTGGCGGAATATTTAAGAAATCCCTTTCATATATATAAAAAGGGGGTTTTCTATGGGAAATGGCGGCGGATGGTTTGAAAAGTTACTGCAAGGATGTATCCTGGTCACTGGCTGCTACATTATTTATCGGGGCGGCACTATTTTGGCGGAAACCGGATATCTGGGGAGTATTTTATCCTCAGACCCGGTTGTTTCTGTAGTGCAGGAAACTGTCCTGAATACATATCTCCCTGGCTATCCGCACGTTTTGGAGGAACTTCCCCAGGATGGAGCACTGGCAGAATGGCTGGAACAGCTGATTCCGATTTTGAAAAACTGGTACAAGCAGGGGCTTGAGCAGGAGGCAAGGCAGGAGGAGCTGCGTATATCGGAGGCGGGAGAGACAGACACGGAGGAAGGCATAAAAGATCCGGAGGAAGCGAAGAAGGGTTCAGAACCGGAGACGGATGAACAGACTGCTTTTGGAGAGGAAAGAGACCCAAAATCTCAGGAGACAGAAGAGACGGAGGGGTATCAGGAAGTTTTGGCAGGCGGTGCAGGGCCGGAGGAAACTCTGCTCATGGATCAGCTGGCGGATTTTGATTATCTTTTGAATCATTATTTTGTGATAGACCAGGATACTACGGCAGACGAGACGCTTCTGGATGCGGAGCGCTTTCTTTCCTATGACCTGAAACTGGTGCAGGAGCCAGAGGTGCCTCAGATTTTGATTTATCATACCCATTCCCAGGAAACTTTTTTGGATTCGGAGCCTGGTGCAAAGGAGGATACCATCCTTGGCATGGGCGAATATCTGAAAGAGCTGCTGGAAGGATACGGGTATCAGGTGATCCATGATACCGGAGTTTATGATCTGGTGAATGGAGTGCTGGATCGCAGCGCTGCTTACGATTATGCCAGAACCGCGGTTGAAAAGATCCTGGAGGAGCATCCCACGATAGAGGTGATCATTGATCTTCACCGGGACGGGGTGGAAGGAGAACATTTTGTGACAGAGATCGGTGGAAAACCAGCCTCCCGGATCATGTTTTTCAATGGGATCTCCCAAAACAGCAGTGGCCAGCCCATAGACTATCTGTACAATCCTTATATTCAGGAGAATCTGGCGTTTTCTTTTCAGATGCAGCTGGCAGCCGAAAAAAAATATCCCGGTTTTACCCGGAATATTTATCTGAAAGGTCAGCGCTACAACCTTCATCTGCGGCCACGCTCCCTGTTGATCGAGGCTGGCACTCAGTTGAATACAGTGGAGGAGGAGCGCAATGCCATGGAGCCTCTGGCGCAGCTTCTCCATGAGGTATTAAGCGGAGAGAATAAATAGGTTTTTCCGGAAAAACAGCGGATTTCTCTAGAAAAACCTATGAAAATTGTTCAGCGTTTGATTAGTATTCCTGTTTTTAGGCAGCAAAATAAATTGAATCCCCCTACTGGACAAAGGGAAAACGGATATGCTACAATCTACCTTAGAATGAGGCAGAGTGCCCTTTAAATATCAGCGCCCAGGAAATGGAGACTGCAGAGCGGCATAGGCAGGGCGCTTTATAGGAGGAATCAAGTTTGGCAGGAATAGAACAGAGCAAAATCAGGAACTTTTGCATTATCGCACATATAGACCATGGGAAATCTACGCTGGCGGACCGGATTATTGAGCGGACGGGACTGCTTACCAGCCGGGAGATGCAGGCGCAGGTACTGGACAATATGGATTTGGAGCGGGAGCGGGGGATCACGATCAAGGCTCAGACAGTCCGCACAGTGTACCGGGCAAAGGATGGGGAGGAATATATCTTTAACCTGATCGATACTCCGGGACATGTGGATTTTAACTATGAGGTGTCCAGAAGCCTGGCAGCCTGCGACGGAGCGATTTTGGTGGTGGATGCCGCTCAGGGAATTGAGGCTCAGACCCTGGCCAATGTGTATCTGGCTTTGGATCATGATCTGGATGTGTTTCCGGTGATCAATAAGATCGATCTTCCCAGTGCAGATCCGGAGCGGGTGATCAATGAGATTGAGGATGTGATTGGCATTGAGGCTCAGGATGCGCCCAGAATCTCCGCCAAGACGGGAGAAAATGTGGACGAGGTGCTGGAGCAGATTGTAGCCAGGATCCCTGCGCCTAAGGGCGATCCGGAGGCCCCCTTAAAGGCTCTGATTTTTGATTCTTTGTATGATGCCTATAAGGGTGTGATCGTATTTTGCAGGATCAAGGAAGGAGCTGTACACCGCGGTACCAGAATCCGTATGATGGCCACCGGGGCAGAGGCAGAGGTGGTGGAAGTAGGTTATTTTGGAGCAGGCCAGTTCATTCCCTGTGAGGAATTGTCCGCAGGCATGGTAGGATATCTCACCGCCAGCTTGAAAAATGTGAAGGATACACGGGTGGGAGATACGGTGACAGATGCAGGCCGCCCCTGTGATAAAGCGCTTCCGGGTTACAAAAAGGTAAATCCCATGGTGTATTGCGGGATGTATCCGGCAGACAGCGCCAAGTATACCGATCTTCGGGATGCTCTGGAAAAGCTGCAGCTAAACGATGCTTCTTTGCAGTTTGAGCCGGAGACCTCCATTGCATTGGGCTTTGGATTCCGCTGTGGTTTTCTGGGACTTCTGCACCTGGAGATCATCCAGGAGCGGCTGGAGCGGGAGTATAATCTGGATCTGGTGACCACTGCTCCCGGAGTTATCTATAAAGTATACAAGACAAACGGGGAAATGATCGAATTGACCAATCCTTCCAATCTTCCGGATCCTTCGGAGATCGAATATATGGAGGAGCCTATGGTCAGCGCAGAGATCATGGTGACCACAGAATTTATTGGTTCCATCATGGAGCTTTGCCAGGAGCGCCGGGGCGTTTATATCAGCATTGAATATATGGAAGAGACCCGGGCTTTGCTGAAATATGATTTGCCGCTGAATGAGATTATCTATGATTTCTTTGATGCGCTGAAATCCAGGTCCAGAGGATACGCTTCTTTTGATTATGAATTGAAAGGATATGTGCGCTCTGAACTGGTGAAGCTGGATATTTTGGTAAATCGGGAGGAAGTGGACGCCCTCTCTTTCATTGTTCACGCTCAGACAGCCTATGAGCGGGGCCGGAGAATGTGTGAGCGGCTGAAGGAAGAGATCCCAAGACAGCTTTTTGAGATTCCTATTCAGGCAGCCATCGGCGGAAAGATTATTGCCAGGGAGACAGTGAAAGCCATGCGCAAGGATGTACTGGCAAAATGTTACGGCGGAGATATCAGCCGAAAGAAGAAGCTTTTGGAGAAGCAGAAGGAAGGAAAGAAGCGTATGCGCCAGGTGGGAAATGTGGAGATTCCCCAGAAGGCCTTTATGAGCGTACTGAAGTTGGACGAGAAGTAGGAGACTTTGACATAAAAGGAAATAGTGTTTGGACAAGGCGAGACGGGATAACGAACTATGGAAGTGACGGATAAGGGGAACCGAATGAAAGAGGAGGGGAGAACACAGCTGGGGATCTATGTGCATATCCCCTTTTGTGTTCGCAAATGTAATTACTGTGATTTTCTCTCCGGGCCGGCAGAGGCGAAAGTACGAAAGAGATATGTAGAACAGCTGATCCGGGAGATTGGCTGTTTCCCTCACCCGGAAAGGTATCGGGTGGTCAGCGTATTTTTTGGGGGAGGCACCCCTTCTCTGCTGGAAGGGGAGGACATTGGGAGAATTTTAGAAGTTCTGGGGCAGCTGTTTTCGGAGGTGAGAGCGGCCAGATATGCCGGAAGGGAAGGGGGTGGACAGAGGAAAGCTCCGGGGAGGTTTGGGCCAGAGATTACCATAGAGTGCAATCCAGGGACACTTACCAGAGAAAAGCTGGAGCAGTATCGAAAATGGGGAATAAACCGTCTCAGTATCGGCCTCCAGTCCACAGATAATCAGGAACTTCGTCTGCTGGGGCGAATCCATACCTGGGAGGAATTTCTGGAAAATTATCAGGCAGCCAGGGCGGCTGGATTTTCTAATATTAATATCGATCTGATGTCCGGGCTTCCGGGACAGAGCGCAGCCTCCTGGCGGGAGACTCTTCAGAAAGTGCTGGCCTTAAATCCGGAGCATATCTCCGCCTACAGCTTGATTGTGGAGGAGGGGACTGTTTTTGATCGGTGGTATGGACAGTCGGAGCAGAGATTTCCTCCTCTTCCCTCAGAGGAGGAGGAGCGGCAGATGTATTATGATACGGAAAAAATTCTGGGAACGGCGGGGCTGGAGCGGTATGAGATCTCAAACTATGCCCTGCCGGGCTGTGAGAGCATCCATAACAGCGGCTACTGGCTGAGGAGAGCGTACGCAGGTTTCGGCCTGGGAGCTTCCTCTCAGATAGGTCATATGCGCTATAAGAATACGGATTCTATGGAAGAGTACCTTCAGGGAGATTTTTCTAAAAAGGAAGTGGAGGAGCTTACCAGGAAGGATGAAATAGAGGAGACCATGTTTCTGGGACTGCGGATGATGCGGGGGGTTGACCGGGAGGAATTTTTTCGAAAGTTTCAGATACCGCTGGAAGATGTGTACCAAAAGCAGATCCTGCGGCTGGAGGAACAGGGATTGCTGGAGGAGAAGGGAACCAGACTGCGCCTGACCAGCCGGGGGATTGATGTGAGCAACCGAGTGCTGGCGGAGTTTCTGCTGGATTGAAAAAGCTTATCCAGAGGGGGGAAAGCCTTTTGCCATGCGGTATTTGATGGAAGAGAGGCAAGGGCGGGAACGAAGGGGGAGAAGTATGAAGAAGATACGAAAGGGCATTAACAAAGAGACCAAGATCAATCCAGAAGCCATGCGATATGGATGCGCCGTTCTGGCAGCAGTGATTATTGCGGTGAACATTAAAACTTTTGTCCGGGCTGGTGGGCTGTATCCAGGAGGCTTTAGCGGTTTGACACTGCTTTTGCAGGGGATTTTTGAAAAATTTTTCTATGTGGAGGTTCCCTACACAGTGATCAATCTGCTGTTGAATGCCATTCCGGTGGCTATTGGTCTGAAATTTATCGGAAAACGGTTTACTTTCAGTTCCTGCTGCGTGATTGTACTCTCCAGTGTGCTTACAGATGTGATACCAGTGCAGCCGATCACCTATGACACTCTTTTGGTCAGTATTTTTGGCGGTTTGATTAATGGGCTGGCTGTCAGCCTGTGTCTCATCGGCAACACCAGCAGCGGCGGAACGGATTTTATTGCCATCTTTTTCTCGGAAAAGTATGACAGAGATATCTGGAACTATATTTTCTGTGCCAATGCGGTGATGCTTCTGGTGGCAGGAATCCTATTTGGCTGGGAGCGGGCACTTTATTCTATTATTTTTCAGTTTACTTCCACTCAGGTGGTGCAGATGCTTCACCAGAGATATAAAAAGCATACGCTGTTTATTATCACCCACAGGCCGGACGAGGTGTACCGGGAGATTTCCCATCTTACCAGGCACTCCGCCACCAGATTTCAAGGCTATGGCTGTTATACCGGCGAGGGAACCAGCCTGCTGTACTCCGTAGTGTCCAGAGATGAGGCAAAGACGCTGGTGCGGAAGGTGCATGAGATCGACCCTCAGGCTTTTGTGAATATTATCAAGACAGACTATATTAATGGAAGATTCTATCACAAGACAGACTACTGAACAAAAAGGGGATTCTGCAAAATCCATCGGAATTTGTATTTTGCAGAATCCCCTTTTTAGGTTAGAGACAGGATCTGCCGCACTGCGTAATCATGGATCATCCGGTAGGTGTCATAGGAATAGTGGACTCCGTCCGGGGATTCAAATTCCATGGAACGCAGATAGACATTGCTGTCTAAGTACTGATCCGGGAAGGCAGATTTCAGCTTTTCATTAAAAGCTGCGATTTCCATATTGGTGACATGCTTGGCCTGCTCGGTCACCGGATTGACCGAGAGAAAGTAAAAGTCTGTGTCCGGATAAGCGGAGGAGAAGGTTTGGTAAAGCGCCAGGTAATCCTCTATGGCATCCAGATCATTAACGCCCAGGTTCAGTACCACCGGGGAGTCTGGATGCGCTTTTATGGCGTCCTCCATTTGAAATAAGCCGGATTCGGTAAACCAGCGGTATCCTTCCCCCACTTCGCCAATGTAAGTACAGCTATCCTGGATTTCTGCCTCCGCCTCCCCCATGCCTACGGTGCGGGAATCGCCAACGAAGATCAGATGGTGGGTCGGAAGAGGGGCGGAAGCGGCCTTGGCGGCAGCCAGGGCTTTAGCAGTCTGCTCATCCGGCAAGGATTCTTCCATGTTCTCCTCTTTGGAAAGCGCCGGGGCAGTCTCGGATTCAGAGAGTACAGTTTCTGAATCCGACCAAGAGGAGAGCTTGTCATTTTTCTGATCCAGCATCAGAAAGATGCCAAGCCCCACAAGTCCTGCAATACAAAAGACAGAAAGCAGGATACCAAAAATCATTTCTTTTCTGATTTTTTTCATAGTAATCACACATCCTTTTCAAAGCGCCCGGTATTCGGAAGAATAACGGCATAAAATGCGTATGTATATGCGCAGATAAGATCTGGCTATTATAGCACAATTCTTCCTATCAGTGTAATAATTTGAAAAAAAATTTGAAAAACTATTGACAAACGAATCTGGCTGTCATATTATTATGTCATGAGTGTTAGCACTCTAAAGAAACGAGTGCTAACAACTACCAGATGGAAGGAGGATTTCAGATGCAGATGGATGACCGCAAATGGACGATCCTGCAGGCCATCATCAAAACGTACCTGGAGACGGGAGAACCAGTAGGTTCCAGAACCATTTCTAAATATCCGGATCTGAATTTGAGTTCCGCTACCATCCGTAATGAAATGTCAGATCTGGAGGAGATGGGATACATCCTGCAGCCCCATACTTCCGCAGGAAGAATTCCTTCTGACGCCGGTTATCGCTTCTATGTGGACCGGATGATGGAGGATAAGGACCGGGAAGTCACGGAGATGAAGGAGCTGATGATCCAGCGTCAGGATAAGATGGAGCTTTTGCTTAAGCAGGTGGTGAAGGTTCTGGCAGCCAATACCAACTACGCCACCATGATCTCCGGACCCCAGTATCATCAGACCAAACTGAAATTTATTCAGCTGTCTGTGGTAAGTCCCAGTCAGATACTGGCAGTGATTGTGGCTGAGGGAAATGTAGTCAAGAATAAAATGATCAACATGGAACACGGCCTGGATCAGGAAACGATATTGAAGCTGAATATTCTGTTAAACAGCAGTCTGAACGGTCTGACCATTGAACAGATTAATCTGGCAACCATCTCCAAACTGAAGGAAGAGGCGGGAATCCACAGCGAGCTTGTCAGCCGGGTGCTGGATACGGTGGCGGAGGCCATCAGCCAGAAGGAGGATGTGGAGATTTATACCAGCGGAGCCACCAACTTTTTCCGGTATCCGGAGCTTAGCGACAGCGAAAAGGCCAGCGAGTTAATCAGCGCTTTTGAGGAAAAGCATCCTCTGGCCAGCCTGATGGACGGTCCGGAGCCAGAAACGGATGAACATGGCATTCAGGTTTATATCGGACAGGAGACGCCGGTGCCTACCATGAAGGACTGCAGTGTAGTGACTGCTTCCTATGATTTGGGGGACGGGATGTACGGCCGTATCGGGATCGTAGGACCTAAGCGTATGGATTATGACCGGGTTGTGGGAGTTTTGAAAAACCTGACACAGCAGTTAGATGAATTATTTAAAAAGAATTAGCCGGAAGGCTGGAAAGGTGGGAAAGATACAGTGGCAGAAATAAAGGATGACAAGGCCCTGGATGAGACCACGCAGAACGCCGAAACAAAAGAGGCGGAAAAGACCATAGAGCAGGAAACCGTGGAAACACAGGAGCCGGATACCGTATGTGAAGATCAGGAAGAGGAGCTGGCAGAGGATCAAGAGACCCAGGAAGAGGAGCCGGCACAGAAAAAGAGCTTCTTTGGAAAACGAAAAGAAAAAAAAGACAAGAAGGATATTCAGATCGAAGAGCTGACTGACCGGGTGCGCCGCCAGATGGCAGAGTTTGATAACTTCCGCAAACGCACAGAAAAAGAAAAGGCAGCCATGTATGAGATCGGAGCCAGAAGTGTGATTGAGAAGATCCTTCCGGTAGTAGATAATTTTGAGCGGGGGCTGGCCAGCGCGGGAGAGAATTCTGAGGATCCTTATGTAGAGGGAATGCAGAAGATCTACAAACAGCTGATGACTACCCTGGAGGCTATGGAAGTAAAACCCATAGAGGCAGTAGGACAGGAGTTCAATCCGGATTTCCACAATGCGGTGATGCATGTGGAGGATGAAAACCTGGGTGAAAATATCGTAGCCGAAGAGCTTCAGAAAGGCTACACCTATAAAGGATTTGTAGTTCGTCACAGTATGGTAAAGGTTGCCAATTGACCTAGAGCACTTAATGAAAACAAGCCGTATGGCGCAGGTTGAATTTAGTGCGAAGGTCGCACGAAGGAACTTAATGAATCTGACCGCAGGGAAGGATGAATTTAGTGAATCGGGCATCCTTAGATAATAAGTAGTCATGGATATAGAGACAAAGAATGAAAATAAATCAGGAGGAAAAATTATCATGGGAAAAATTATTGGTATTGACTTAGGAACAACAAACAGTTGTGTGGCAGTTATGGAAGGTGGAAAACCTACCGTTATTGCAAACCAGGAAGGTGCAAGAACAACACCATCCGTTGTAGCATTTACAAAGACAGGAGAACGTCTCATCGGTGAGCCGGCAAAGCGTCAGGCTGTTACAAACGCTGAGAAGACGATTTCTTCCATTAAGAGACATATGGGTACGGATTATAAAGTAGCCATTGATGACAAACAGTACAGTCCACAGCAGATTTCCGCTATGGTACTTCAGAAATTAAAGGCTGATGCAGAAGGATACCTTGGAGAAAAGGTTACAGAAGCTGTTATTACAGTTCCTGCATATTTCAACGATGCACAGCGTCAGGCAACCAAGGATGCCGGAAAGATTGCAGGTCTGGATGTAAAGCGTATCATCAACGAGCCTACCGCAGCAGCACTTGCTTACGGTCTGGATAACGAAAAAGAACAGAAAATCATGGTAT